>CAJAPA010000045.1 GCA_903942465.1 uncultured Gammaproteobacteria bacterium | reverse complement strand
CACCATCGCTCCGGGCAAAGACGGCCTGGTCCACGTGTCGCAGATTTCCAACGAGCGCGTCGAGAAAGTGTCCGATAAACTCAAGGAAGGCGATATCGTGAAAGTGAAGGTGCTGGAAGTCGACAAGCAGGGCCGTATCCGCCTGTCGATGAAGGCATTGGACGAAGATAGCGCTGCCGAATAAGTCATCGGTTGCAAAGAAAAAGAAAAAGCGGGCTTCGGCCCGCTTTTTCGTGGGCGAGGGATTTGTGTACACTGACGGCATGAACCCGCTCTGGAAAAACCGAATCCTGTTTGCCCTTGGCAGTCTCTGGGCCTTGCCGATGACGGCAGTCGGTCTGGTGCTCGGTGCCGGAAGCTTGCTGCTCGGCGCGCGTGTGTCTTTTTCCGATGCGGCTATGGTGTTTTCAGGATTCCGGTTTTTCAGCAGCGGCGCGCTGGCCCTCGGCCAGGTCATTCTGCATACCGGTCAATCGCTGGATGAACCGACCTTGACCTATCACTGCGCCGCATTCGGAGGCGATGACTGCGTGCGTATCGGCAGTCATGAGCGGGCGCATGTGTATCAGACCATGGCGTTCGGGGTGCTGTTCCTGCCCCTGTATTTCCTGCACGGCGGCATCAGTCACACCAACCGCTTCGAGCAAGCCGCCGATCGCTACGCCAGGACCGGTGCCGGTTGGTGGCCATACGGGCAATAAAAACCCCGCCGGAGCGGGGTTTTCAAGGCGACTGCATTTATGAATCAGAACTCTTCGACGCGGTCGACTTTCATCACCCAACCGGCTTCACCGGCGGTGAGCTTGTACTGCAGCTGACGCATTTTTCCGCTGGGTTGGGCGTTGGTGTCGCCGTCCTTGTAGATCGGGAAACGCTGGGCGACCACACCTTCGACCACGGCGAATTCGTCATGGCCCATGTAGCCCTTGCTGTTAACGGCATCTTCGCTGATCGGCGGGAAATAGATTTCGCTCAGGCTTTTGTTGTTATTGGCCGAGTAACCGATCGGTGTGGCATAACTGCCGCTGCCTGCCGAGTTGACCCAGACGTAAATCTCCGGCGAGCCGTCGGCGTTGATGTCGCCGAGTTCAGCATTGGTGACGCTGCCATCGATTTCGCGACTGATGACGTCATTGACTTCACTCAGCCCGCTCGGGGTGATGGTCAGATTGTTCATCGATCCTTCGTTGGTGGCCTCGACCACGAAGCGGACGCCGTTGAGCTCGAATTCCTGTTTGAATCCCGGTTTCGCTGCTTCGGGTGCCGCGGCGGCTTCCGCGGATGCGGCGGTTGCCGTTTCAGCGACAGGTGCGGTATCGGCAGGCTTTTCGCCGCAGGCGGCAAGGGAAAGCAGGATGGCGGTAGCAAGTACGGACTTGGTCATGGCGGGTCTCCTCGGCGTGTGAGAGGCCAATGTAGCACACCTTTTTGGTTCGTCAAATTGACCTGAATCAATCGGGAGGGCATGAAAAACCCCTCGGCAACGAGGGGTTTTTGATTTGGTACCGGTGATAGGACTCGAACCTACACTATGTCACCATAAGCGGATTTTGAGTCCGCCGCGTCTACCATTCCGCCACACCGGCATGTGGAGGTCCATTATACCCAATCGGGCGGTTTATTCACAGTCGACAGGATCCAGGCACAGCAACTTGTGGCCTTTGCTGTACCAGCCGTCGCCGAGCGGTTCGAAAATCGAGCAGTCGCCCATGCTGTCCTTGTAGATGTGCAGGGAAATCGCGATCTTGTCGGGGCTCGGATTGCGGATGGTGTGGTACTCGTGCGGCGGGATGATGCAACCGGAGGAGCCGACGCCGCCCATGACCGGGGTGAGGCGCTCGAAACGGCAGCGCTCGGGCTGGTCTTCCAGCAGCTCATATTGGACGATCTCGATTTCGCCCTGCCAGACGCCCTCGACCCCCCAAAGGCCGCAATGATCGTGAATCGGCGTGCCTTGGCCAGGCCCCCAGGTCATGGCAACCACGCTGACGCCGGTTTCGGGACACTTGTAGATTTCGCGGCGGGCATAATGGCCTTCCACCGGTTCATAGACGCATTCCGGCAGGTAAACCGATTTCGAGGTGATCAGTGTGCTCAGGCCGTCGCGTAGTATGGCCATGGTCGCCTGGGTATCGGAAGCCGAGCAGGCCGCTCGGATCAGATCAAGCAGATGTTCTTTGCCGGTAAAAGCGAGATCGTTCATGGGGTGTTCCTGAGTTCGTCGAGGAAGTGTCGGATGGGCGGGGCGAATTTTTCGATATCGACCAGAAAGGCATCATGTCCCTGGTGGGAGTCGAGTGCCAGGAAGCGGGTTTTTGCCCCGCCCCGGGCCAGGCCATCGGCGATCTGCTGCTGCTGGTGCAACGGAAACAGGATATCGGTGGTCGCGCCGAGCACAAGTGCGCTCTGCAGCGGAAAGGTGGCCAGCGCGCCGACCACGTCGTCGCCGTCACGGGCGCAGGACTGGCAGACATCGAACCAGTCCATGGCACGGCTCAGGTAGAGATAGCAATTCGGATCGAACTGGTCGACGAAGCGATCGGCATGCGCTTCCAGGTAGCTTTCGACTTCGAATTCCATGCCGAAACGCTCCGAGGCGACTTCGCTGTTGAGCCGGACGCGCCCGAAGCGGCCGTCCCACTCCATGGCCGAGCGGTAGGTGACCACGCCGAGTTTGCGGGCAATGCGCATGCCGTTGCGCGGATACGCGGAGCGGTCATAACGGCCTTGATTCCAATTCGGATCGAGGCGGATGGCTTCGCGCTGCAGCGAACGGATGGCGATGGAGAAGGGCAGGGCCTGGGCGCTTCCGGACACATTGATGTGACTGCGGGTGTAAAGCGGATACTGCTGCAGAAACGACAGCGCCACCATGCCGCCCATCGAGTTTCCGACCAGACAGGCCAGTGATTCAATGCCGAGATGATTCAATACCGCTTTCGCGCCACGGGCGCAGTCTTCCACGGACAAGTCAGGAAACTGAAGCCGGTAGGTTTCGCCGGTACCGGAATCGATCGAGGCCGGTCCGCTCGAGCCCTTGCAGCTGCCGAGCGTATTCACGCAGATGACATGCCAGGTGTCTGTATCGATGGCTTTGCCCGGCCCTACCATGGCCTCCCACCAGCCTTTCTCGGGGTTTTCCAGGCTGCTGGCGGCATGGGCACTGGGTGACAGTCCGGTAAGAATCAGCAGGGCATTGTCTTTTGCTGCGTTCAACTGCCCCCAGGTTTCGAACGCCATTCGCCCACCGGTCAGACTGCCGCCGCGCTTGAATCCGAACGGCGAGGGCAACGGAGCAAAACGCGTACCGCTGGAGATGAATTCGCTCATGGATTCCGGCGCAGAATCAAAGTAACCGGAGCCAGTTTATCCGATTGCAGCGTGACCGGCATGCTCTGCCAGTCGCCGGTACCGGCTTCTGCCGTACCACTGGCCGAGATGCGTGCCTGCAGAACGAATGCGGATTGGCTGAATAAGTTGTCGGTTGGCATCACCGAATCGGCATCGGACAATTGCAGCTGGACCGGGAACGCAGTCAGTGGAATGCGTTTTGCCGCCAGTGGCGGGCCGGCGCCATCGAGGCGTTTTGCAAATACGAACAGGACGCCGCCCGGAGGCGTTGCGCTTTTCAGTGCCGGGTCGATATCGACGCTGATGCTGACCGCACGCACCGCCGGCATGGCCATCGCCGGAAGTCCGGCGTCCACGCGGGCGCGGTTGATCTGCGGCAGCAAGGCCTGCGCGGTTGCCGCATCAAGCCGAGGCAGCAGACCTTCCCAGACGGCGGCGGCATCCTTCGGTTGGCCGGCCTGCAGCAGCAGGATGCCGCTGAAGAAAAGCGCACGCTGGTTGTCCGGTTCGGCGGCCAGTGCCTTGTCGATCCATTCGCGTGCGCGCGGATCCGGCACATCCGGTTTTCCGGCACGGAAAATGGATTCCGCATAATCGACCATCAGACCGGTATTGTCCGGAGCCAGTTTCAGGGCTTCGGCGAAGTGCGGTTGTGCGGCTTCGGGCTTTCCGGTCTGCAGATAGCTGCGCGCCAACAGAACGCGCGCTTCGAGATTCATGGGCTGTTCGCGGACGACGGTTTCAAGCTCGGCCAGAGCCTGTTCAATGGTCTGCTCGGTGGCCTGCGGAGCCTTGTAGCCTATGGCTTCAGGTCGGCCGAGCAGCCAATACAGACCGCCGATCGTCAAGGCGCTGCCGAGCAGCAGAATGCCCGCCAGTCGGCGCTGCTGGGTCCAAAGCGGTTTCAAGGCCAGCGCCAGCAGAACAACGACCAGCAATAGGCTCATCAGAATGAACAGGGTCATTACCATTCCTCGCCGGCGGCGCCGTTTCCGGCCGCATCCGGTTGTTTGTTTTTAGTCCGGATCACAGTAGCAACTGCAATTCCGCCGATTAGTAGCAGGACGAACGGACCCATCCACAGCAGCCAATTGCCGCCGCGCATCGGCGGTTCATAAAGCACGAAATCGGTATAACGCTCGACCAGATACTGCTTGATTTCGTCATCACTGCGGCCTTCGCGCATCAGACGCAGCACTTCCATGCGCAGGTCATGCGCGATCGGCGCGTTGGAATCGGCGATGCTCTGGTTCTGGCACATCACGCAGCGCAGTTCGGCGGCCAGGGCCTTGAAGCGCTGTTCTTCTGCCGGGCTTTGGTAGTTGATCGGATCGAGTGCGGCGGCGGTGCCGGTGCATAGAATGCCGGTGAGCAGCATCAATGTTGCCCAGATGTTTTTCACGGTGCCTCCTGCAGTACCGGCTGAATGTGTTCTGCCACGATTTCCGGCGTCAGCGGGCCGATATGTTTGAAACGCACAACACCGGCGGCATCGATGACGAAGGTTTCCGGCGCGCCGTAAATGCCCCAGTCCAAAGCCGCTTGGCCATCGCGGTCCTGAACGACAAGTGCAAACGGATTGCCGTACCGGGCCAGCCAGCGCGCGGCGTCTTCAGGACTGTCTTTGTAGTTGTAACCCACGACCACGGTGCCGGATTGTGCCAGCTCGGTGATGACCAGATGCTCGACGCGGCAACTGACGCACCAGCTGCCCCAGACATTGAGAACATAGGCTTTGCCTTTCAGATCTGCAATCCCAAGGCGGGATTCCGGAAGCGTTAACTCCGGCAACAGCAGTTCCGGCGCCGCTTTTCCGATCAGCGGTGAAGGAATGGCGGAGTTGTCTTTTCCGGAATTCATGCGCACACCGACAAACAGCAACAACGCGATCGCGATGAAGGCCAGCAAAGGCAGCAGACGGCTCATGCCTCCTTGCCTTTGCGTTTAAAGCGCTTGTCGAAAATAACGATGAGCGAACCGAGCGCCATCAGGATGGCGCCGAACCAGATCCAGCGCACAAACGGCTTCACGTGCAGCCTCAGCGCCCAGCCGCCGGCGTTGTCGGTCGGTTCGCCCAGGGCGACGTAAAGATCACGGGTGAAACTGCCGTGCATATCGGCCTCGGTCATGCTGCTGCCACCCGAGGTATACTGGCGCTTTTCCGGATGCAGGATGCCGAGATGGCGTTCACCCACGCCGACCTGGATATCGCCCCGTTGCGCGATGAAGTTCGGCCCGGCGACTTCGGTCACGCCCAGAAAGGTGAATCGATAGTCGCCGACCTCGAAGCTCTGGCCCGGTTTAGCCGCTACGTCTTTTTCCACGCTCAGACCTTCGGTCATCAGCGCGCCGAAGCAGAATACGGCAACGCCGGCATGGGCGGTGATCATGCCGATCATCTCCGCGGTGAACCGGCCCTGCGCCTGCCGGTAGCGCTGCCAGACGAATCGTGCGGTGCCAAGTGCGATCCATACACCCGAAAACCACGCCATGGCCGATTTCAACGGATGCTGAGGCGCCCGGAAATAGGCAATGACAGCGATCAGCACGGCAAGCGCCAGCCAGGGTGCCAGCCAGCGTGCGACATCCGAAAGATTCTCCCGTTGCCAGCGGCTCAGCGGTCCGAATGGAATGAGCAGGACCAACGGCGCCATCAGAATCAGAAACAGCTTGCCGAAATACGGCGGACCGACCGATACCTTGCCGAGTCCAAGTGCATCCGCCAGCAAGGGGTAGAGGGTTCCGAGCAGCACCATGGCTGCGGCCGCGGTCAACAGCAGGTTGTTGAGCAGCAGCAGGCTTTCACGCGATTGCCAGTGGAACGGTTTTCCGGCTTCTTTCGGGGCACGCAGGGCGAACAGCACCAGCGAGCCACCGACCACGCAGCACAGGAAAGCGAGGATGAACATTCCGCGTTCGGGGTCGGAAGCGAAGGCATGCACCGAGGTCAGTACGCCCGAGCGCACCAGGAAGGTGCCGAGCAAAGAGAGCGAAAAGGCGGCAATGGCCAGCAGCAGAGTCCAGCTGGAAAAACTGCCACGCTTTTCGGTGGTGGCCTGTGAGTGCAACAGGGCGGCGCCGACCAGCCAGGGCATGAAGCTGGCATTCTCGACCGGATCCCAGAACCACCAGCCGCCCCAGCCGAGCTCGTAATAGGCCCAGAAGCTGCCCAGGGCAATCCCGAGGGTTAGAAAAGCCCAGGCCACGTTGGTCCACGGGCGCGCCCAACGGATCCAGCGGGTATCGATATGGCCGTCAATCAGGGCGGCAATGGCAAAGGCGAAGGCGACCGAGAAGCCGACATAGCCGATATAGAGCAGTGGCGGATGGAAAATCAGCCCCAGATCCTGCAGCAGCGGATTGAGGTCGTGGCCTTCTACCGGAGCGGGAAGCATGCGCTCGAACGGGTTGGAGGTGATGACGGTAAAGGCCAGAAAACCGAGCGCCACCAATCCCATGATGGCCAGCACCCGTGCCCGGACTATATCGGGCAAATTCTTGGAAAAAACCGCAACGGCGGCAATCCAGATGCAGAGGGTCAGAACCCAGAGCAGCAGGGAGCCCTCGTGGGCGCCCCAGACCGCCGAGATCTGGTACATCACCGGCAGCAGAGTATTGGAATTTTTGGCCACATAGGCGACCGAGAAATCATGCTGGACGAACGCCACGGTCAGCAGGATGTAACTGACGGTCACCGCGGCCAGCAGTGCGAATGACAGCGGGCGTGCGGTCAACTGCAGTGCGGTATTGCCGCGCTGTGCGCCCCACAGGGGTAATGTCCCGAGCAGCAGGGACAGCACGAATGCGATGAGAAGGGCGATTTGACCGAGTTCGGGCAACATCAGGGCGCTCCGCAATCCAGGGTGTGCATTGCCGGACCTTGACGCATCTTGGCCTGCATTTCGGGGGTCATGCTTTTCGCGACTTCCGCCGGCATATAGGTTTCGTCATGCTTGGCCAGCACTTCGCCGGCAACGAATTCAGATCCTTTCAATTTACCGGTGGCAATCACGCTGGTGCCTTCCTTGAACATGTCCGGCAGGATGCCGTTGAATTGCACGGGAACGTAGCGTTTGCCATCGGTGATGTTGAACCGCACATCGAGCGTGCCCTCGGTGCGTTGCACGCTGCCGTTGCAGACCACGCCGCCCAGCCGGAACCGTGACGACTCGGGTGCTTTCCCGGAACGGACTTCCGTGGGCGTGTGCAGGTAGTTGATGTTTTCCTGCAGCGCCATGGCGATGAATGCGGCAGCGGCGGCGGCGGCGAGAAGCACCAGGCCGACCAGAATGAGACGGCGTTTGCGGACGGGATTCATGCGGACCTGCTTTTGCGTTGTTGAAGGCGGATGGCGCGCACGGTGCTTTTCAGCGACCACTGCGGTACCAGAAAATCCCAAAGCAGCAATACGACGAATGCGCTATAGGCCAGGGTGATGTAAAACCAATGACTCATGCCGATTCTCCGTAACGATCAATGACCCATTGTTTGCGACTTTCCTGCTGCAGATTGAGCACGCGCGCACGCACCAGCACCGAGCCGATGTACCAGAGCTTGGTGGCCAGGGCCAGGACCAGCAGGGGCCAGACCATGCTGCTGTCCATTTTCGAAGGCCCGATCAGGCGGATGGTTTCGCCCTGATGCAGGGTGTTCCACCAGGTCACCGCGAAATGCACGATCGGCACATTGACCACGCCGATGATGGCGAGAAAGGCGGCGGCACGGCCAGCGGCACGGCGGTCGTCAATGGCGCTGTATAGCCCGATGACCCCGAGGTACAGGAACAGCAGCACCAATTCCGAGGTCAGCCGCGGATCCCATGTCCACCAGGTGCCCCAGGTCGGTTTGCCCCAAACCGCGCCGCTGATCAGGGTGATGGCGGTGAACACCGCGCCGATCGGCGCCGAAGCCATGGCAATCAGTTCGCAGATCTTGATACGCCAGATCAGGGCGATGGCACTCTGCACCGCCATGATCACGAAAATCATCAGACTCATCCAGGCCGCAGGCACATGGATGTAGAGGATGCGGAAGCTGTCGCCCTGTTTGTAATCTGCGGGTACGGACAACAGCGCGCCGTAAACACCAATGGCCATGAGAATCACCGCCAATACGAAGCTCGGCGTGCTCCATCGTCGCGCGAAGGCATCGAAGCGGGCAGGCGAACCGGTTTGATTGAACCAAAGCAGAAGTTTATTCATCGTTCCGTCAACTCAGGGCCAAACGCAATGCGCTGGCGGCGGCCCATGGCGCCAGCACGATTAAAAGCACCAATCCGGCGCACATCAGATAAATCGCGCCGAGCCAAGGCAGGCCCTGACCGGCCGACCACACGCTTCCGGCGCCGAACACCAGCACCGGTACATACATCGGAAGCGCCATCAGCGCCAGCAGTAGACCGGAACGCCGGATGCCCAGGGTCAGTGCCGCCACCACCGCGCCGATCAGGCTCATCAACAGCGAACCGATCAGCAGGCTCAGCATCAGCACCGGCAACAGGTTCATGGGCAGAAACAGCAGTTGTGCCAAGAGCGGGGTCAGCACCAGCAGGGGCAGGGCGGTGGTCAGCCAATGCACGGCGACCTTGCTGGCTATCACCATCGGCAGCGGCACCGGCGCCAACAGCAATTGTTCCAGACTGCCGTCTTCAAAATCGCTGCGGTACAGATTGTCGAGCACGAGCATTCCGGCCAGCAGATGCGCGACCCAAATCACCGCGCTGGCACTCTGTTCCAGACGTGCAGGTTCGGAGCCCATGGCCAACGGGAACATCACGCAGACCATCAAGGCGAACAGCATGGGTTGCGCGGCATCGCTGCGTTTCTGCCACATCAGTCCGAGGTCGCGGGCAAGCAGGGCGCGCAGTTCATGCATGGGCCGCGTTCCGGGAAATTTCCAGCAATCGCACCGGCACCGCAGGCGCTGCATAGGCACCATGGGTGCTGATCAAGGCGCCGCCGCCGGCAGCGATGTGACGCTGCACCAGCCGGTTGACCCAGTCGATGCCGGTCAAGTCGAGGTTGGCATAGGGTTCATCCATCAGCCACAGGGTGCTCGGCCGGGCCTGCAGACGGGCCAGACTGAGGCGCTTGTTCTGTCCGGCGGACAGCTTTCCGGCCGGCGTGTCTTCGAATCCGGCCAGGCCGCATTCGCCGATCAGACTCTCCAGATGCGTTTCGCTGACCTTGCCGTGCAGGCTGGCGGTGAAGCGCAGATTCTGAAGCACCGTCAGTTCCGCTTTGTGGCCATGACGATGGCCGAGGTAGGCGGCAAGATGCACGAAGGTGTCCCGACTGAAGGGTTCTCCCCGCAGACGGATTTCTCCAGATTCCGGCGGCAGCAGTCCGGCCAGCACCCGTAGCAGGGTGGTTTTACCGGAGCCGTTGTCGCCCTTCACCATCAGCGCTTCGCCGGCCTGCAATTGGAAAGCCAAGGGTCCGAAAATGCGTTCGGCATTGCGCGAGAAGCACAGGGCATCGGCTTGAATCAAGGCGGCGATGGCGGCGGACATGCAGGCGGCGGGGTTCCGGAATACGACCTGCTCATTTTAGCGGTTTTACAAACACTTAAACGCTAATTTCCCGTGAATTTCGGAATCCTGTTGCATAATATTGATTCAAGTCACATCGGACCCCTGCCATGCCCCTGCAAACCAAGCTCCCGAAGGTCGGCACCACCATCTTCACGGTCATGTCGCAGATGGCCATGAAGTATCAGGCCGTCAACCTGGGCCAGGGATTTCCCGACTTTCCGGTGCCCGAGTTTCTGGTGGATGCCGTGAGCCGCGCCATGCGCGACGGCAAGAACCAGTACGCGCCGATGACCGGCATTCCGGCCCTGCGCGAGGCCATTGCCGCCAAGACCGCCGCCTGTTACGGCCATGCCGCCTGTCCGGAGGCCGAAATCACCGTGACCAGCGGCGCCTCGGAAGCGATTTTCAACGCCGTCTTGGCCGTGGTCCGTCCGGGGGATGAAGTCATCGTGCTCGATCCCTGCTATGACTGCTACGAACCGGCCATCGATCTGGCCGGCGGCGTGTGCGTGCATGTGCCGCTGAATCCGGTCGATTTTTCGGTGGACTGGGAGCGGCTTCAGGCGGCAGTCACCGCAAAGACCCGGATGATCTTCATCAACACCCCGCATAATCCCTCCGGCGCCTTGTGGTCGGCCGAGGACATGCAACGTCTGATCGCCTTGACCCGCGACACCGATATCCTGGTGCTGTCCGATGAGGTTTATGAACACATCGTGTTCGGCGGCGTTCGCCATGAAAGCGCGCTGCGTTATCCGGAGTTGGCCGAACGCAGTTTCGTGATTTCCAGCTTCGGCAAGACCTATCACTGTACCGGCTGGAAAATCGGCTACTGCATCGCGCCTAAGGCGCTCTCCGCCGAATTCCGCAAGGTGCATCAGTACAACACCTTCTGCAGTTTTGCGCCGGCGCAGTGGGCGTTTGCCGAAATGATCGTGCAGCAGCCGGGGCATTACGCCGAACTCGGAGATTTTTATGCGGCCAAGCGCGATTATCTGGCGGCCAAGCTGGCACGCACACGATTCAAGCCCCTGCCGGTGCCCGGCGGCTATTTCCAGCTGGTCGATTACTCCGCCATTTCCGATCTGCCTGATTCTGAATTCGCACGCTGGCTGTGCACTGAAAAAGGCGTTGCGGCCATTCCACTGTCGCCGTTCTATGAAACGCCGCCGGCGGGCCAGCGCTTGGTGCGGCTGTGCTTTGCCAAGAACCCGGATACCCTCGACGCCGCCATAGCGCGTTTGGAGCAGGTATGAGTCCGGCCGATTTGAACATCCGCATCGTGCAGGCCGATACCGTCTGGCATGATCCGCAGGCCAACCGCGACTACTACACGGCCCTGCTGGCCGGGATGGCGCCGGATGCCGACATCATCGTGTTGCCGGAAACCTTCACCTCCGGATTCTCCAACGACGCGCTGTCGCAGGCGGAAGCCATGGATGGCCCGACCGTGGCCTGGCTGCGCGAGCAGTCGGCGGCCCTGAATGCCGTCATCACCGGCAGCGTGCAGATCCGCGAAGGCGACGCGGTATTCAACCGCATGCTGTTGGCCGCGCCTGACGGTAGCATCCAGCATTACGACAAACGCCACCTGTTCCGCATGGCCGGCGAGCACGAACGCTATGCCGCCGGTACCGACAAGATCATCGTGGAGTACAAGGGCTGGCGGATTTGCCCCTTGGTCTGTTACGACCTGCGTTTCCCGGTGTTTTCGCGCAACCGTTTCGGGCAGACGCAGGCAGACGGCTATGATTACGACCTCCTGATTTATGTGGCCAACTGGCCGAGTCCGCGCCATTTCGCCTGGCAAACCCTGCTGAAAGCGCGGGCCATCGAGAACCTGAGTTATGTGGTCGGCGTCAACCGCACCGGCGGCGATGGCAACGGTCTTCACTACCTCGGCGGCAGTACGGTGCTCGATTTCCTCGGACAGACCGTGGTCGAATCCGGGGACACGCCACAGGCACAGAATGCCCGCATCTCCCATGCCGAGTTGGCCGCCTTCCGGCAACGGTTTCCCGCGCATCTGGATGCGGATAACTTCACCCTCCACGATTGAGGCGCCTGCGCATGGCATGCAGCACATTCCGTATGTTCGGCTTGGGTCTGGCGGTGCTGGCATTACCGGGTGTGGCGGCAGCACAGAAAGTACAGCTTCTGAAATCCAGCGATTACACGCTGCAGGTGACCGAACTCAATGCCGAACTCCAATCGCCCTGGGGTATGGCGTTTCTTCCGGATGGCCGGCTGCTGGTGAGCCAGAAATCCGGCAGCATCGCGGTGCTTTCGCGGGATGGCCGGCGTATCGAACAAACGATTACGGGCCTGCCGCGCGTGGCATCGCAGGGGCAGGGCGGGTTGCTGGATGTGGCGCTCGATCCGGAGTTCGCAACAACGCCGTGGCTTTATTGGTCCTATGCCGAATCCGGTGAGGGCGGCCTATCCGGCACGGCAGTGGCGCGGGCAAAACTCATCAATGGCCGTCTACAATCCACCGAAATCATCTACCGGCAGATTCCCAAGGTCGAGGGTGCCGGGCATTTCGGATCGCGGTTGGTGTTCGGCCGCGACAAATCCCTGTTCATCACTTTGGGCGATCGCCAGAAATTCACCCCGGCCCAGGACATGACGCAGAGCATCGGCAAAGTGGTGCGCATCCAGCGCGATGGGCGCATCCCCGCGGATAATCCGAAATGGAAAGCAACTGGCGCCCGTCCGGAGATCTACAGTCTGGGTCACCGCAATCCGCAAGGCGCGGCACTGCATCCGGGCACGGGCGTGCTGTGGTTGAGTGAGCACGGCCCACAGGGCGGCGATGAAATCAACCGGGTTCAGGCCGGCAAAAATTACGGGTGGCCGACCGCCAGCTACGGCTGCAATTACGGCGAGCCGGTCGGTGAGGATTGCCGTCTGGGGGGTGGCAAACACAGCCCGAAATTCGTGGAACCCTTGAGTATCTGGGTGCCGCGTTCGATTGCCCCTTCAGGCCTGCTGTTCTATACGGGCCCCGAATTTCCCAAGTGGCGAAATCACATACTGATGGGTTCACTGGCTGGAACCGCGCTGTGGCGGATTCAATTTGACGCTGACCGGGAAATCAAACGCGAGCGGCTGCTCGGTGAACTGGGCGAGCGCATCCGCGATGTCGAACAAGGCCCGGACGGCAGGGTATATCTGCTCTCGGACAGCGGTAAACTGCTGAAGATTTCCCGACTTCCAGGCCGGCCGTAGTGCAGGCCGCTCAGCTTTCAGCCAACGGGCTTTGCCTGGTTTTGCATATCGGATCATCCCTTCATTGCTGTTGATGGACGGCTCGATCATGAAACGATACTGATATCATTGACGCGTACCCTAGACAGGACATGCATGCGAACCTTTGTACTGAGAGCGCGGGCGGCACCCACGGACAGCCAAAAACTGTTGGCGTCCATCGGCAAGGAAGCCCATGCCGAAATTCTGGCGCATACCCTGATGAACGCGGTTTTCGTGGCCCAGTCGCACCGCGCGGATGTGAGGGTCTATTTGGTCCTGGAAAGCACCCAGGATTTCTCCCGCACGGTTTTTTTTGACATCAACGCCATGCACGAACTCGGTGGTTTCGACGAGCGCGCACTGCTGGGAAAAATCGCCAGGGCGCTGGATGCGTCAAGGGGAATGGGCAAGGAGGAAGCCAGGCCGGTGGAATCCGGAGTCACTGTGCGCACGGTGAGCTTTGAGCGACTGGTGCTGGAGCTGGCCGAGAACCACCAGTTGTACGTGATGGACAGGAAAGGCACCCCGATCCGCGAGCAGAGCTTTCAGGGCAATTCCTGCTTCCTGCTCACCGACCATATCCCGATGCCGAAAAACACCTTCCATACCCTCGAGCGCCTAGGCACAAAAAAGCTCTCGTTGGGTTCGAAAATGCTGTTTGCATCGCAATGCGTGGTATTGATCCACCACGAGCTGGACCAGCGCTAAGCGCGACTGCCGGACCAAGGCTGGCTCTGAGCTCCCGTTTTTCTTTATTCTGCCGCATCCTTATGCCTTGCCGATGCGTTCCATCATCCATGAACTTTGTGTTGTACTTAAGATGAATGGGCAGACATTTATTGTCATTAATTGTCATAACTTCGAAATGAAAAAACCCGCCGAAGCGGGTTTTTTCAGGAAGACTTCACGCATTACTGCGCTGGAACGGCTTTCCAGCCCTCGTCCGGATTGAAGCTGTCAATCGCGGCGGCAGCTTCTTCGGTGGTTTCACCCAGATCTTTCTCGAACACGGTGCCGTCCTGATTGATCAGGAAGCTCTTGACCCCGCTGTTGCCGTAATCGGCCGGCCAGGCAATCATCGCAAAGCCTCCGGTCAGGCGGCCGTCCACGAAATAATCCTTGGCACCGCCGGCGGCTTTGTCGCCCTGGCGGTACAGCAGGCGGTAGCGGTAACCGTGATAGGCCGAGGCCGTCTCGGTCCGGTAGCCTTCCGCTGCGGCTTCGGCCACGAAGGCACCGATCGGGCTGGGGTCTTCGCCTTCCGACGTCGGCCAGTACAGACCGTTCTGGCGACTGGCATCGCTGAGGATTTTCATGGCATAGACGCCGGGTTCACCGCCATCACGGCCGAGCGAGGCATATTCCTTCTGGGCATCCACATAGCCACGACTTACGGCAATCGCACCGAGTTCGTTTTCACCGATGCGGCGATAGATCAGCTCATCGGCGCCGGCGGCGGTGTCCAGATACCATTTATCGCCTTGCTTGGCCACCGGAATCGGGAACGGCCAATCGTCCGTGCCAATGACCAGGGTCTTGCGTTCGCCATCCGCCTTTAGGGCATGCTTGGCCTTATAAGCGGCCAGGAACTCGTCACGGTCGCCGGCATCGGAGACCGGATCGCCGGATGACAGGATTTCCACGCCGTCCGGTCCGAGAATGCGGCTGAGGGCGTCTTTATCCTGTTTTTCCAAAGCCGCCACCATGGCATCGACCGCCGCCTCCGGCGTGGCGAACAGGCGTGATTCGGGAACCGGAGGCGCTTCCGCTTTCCGGTTGCAACCGGTCAGGGCAAGGCCGAGCAGGGCAATGGCAGCGAAGCTTTGCAGAATCCGAGATTTCTTTAACATGGGTGTGCTCCTTAACGCTGCTTTTTGTTGGCGGGTTGTTTGCTGCGGGCGCCGTCGGGCATGCTTTGCTTGCCGCGTTGACTGGCAGCGCGGGCATCGTTGCCACCGCGCGAACTGCCGGAAACCGCGGAGGAACGCTGCTGATTCTGCTGGCGGTCCTGCTGCTGGCGGTCCTGCTGCTGGCGGTCCTGCTGCTGGCGGTTCTGCGCTTGGCGATCCTGTTGCTGACGATCCTGCTGCTGGCGGTCTTGCTGTTGCCGATCCTGTTGCTGACGATCCTGTGCCGCTTTATTCGGCATGGACTTGTCGGACTGCGGGCGGTTCTGCGCCTGTGCCCGATCACGGCTGGCATCGGAATAACCACGGTCGGCGCCACCTTTATTGCTCGGTTGCGGCCGCTGAGCATTGCTCTTGTCAGGCGTCGGGCGTGCCGATTTATTGGCGGCGATATCCCGGTTCAGTGCAGCGGATTTGTCCTTGCTTCCGGCGTAGGAACCCTGCACCTTTGGCAAATCACGGCTGGCGGCCGCACCGGCGGCTTTGCCGGCGGCCATCTTGTCGTTGTTCGGCTTGGCGCCTTTGTAGCTGCCCTGTACCTTGCCGTCTTTTGCAGCGCCGGGCTTGCCGGTGATGCTGTTGCGGGTGCTGGCAGTGCGGTCGGCCGGGCGTGCGGCTTTGTAGGAATCGCGGTCGTTGAACTCGGGGCCTTTGGTCGGTGCCGGGCGCTTCGGACCTTTCGCGGCCTGGCGGTTCAGATCGTTCAGATCATTGCGCTTCGGATTGGCCTGGGAAATCGGACTGCGTGCTTCCTGGCGGCGGTTGTTGTTGTCGTAGCGGTTCCAATAGTCATTATTGTTGCCGTTGATATTGATGTTGACGTTATTGTTGTTGAAGCTGTCGTTGTTGTAACCGGGGCGATTGTTGTAGCCCGGACGGTTGTAACCGTAGCTGGGATAGAACCCGTTGCCGTAATTCGGACGGTACGGATAGGGCGGGTAATACACCGGTGGCCGACCCCAGTAGCTGCCGCCATGGCAGTTGTAGCTGTAGGAATAGCGGTTGCAGTAATCGTCGTCGTCGTCGAAGATTTCGTTGATCAGCATGCCGGCACCGAAGGCGAAGATGGCAGTGGTGACCATGGCGCCGTCGCTGTGGCCTTCCTGCACCACGGTGGTGGTCGGAGCGGCGGCAGGTGCCGGTGGCGGGGCATAGGCCGCTACCGGATCGTACTGCGGCACATAGATCACTTCCGGACTCGGCGGCGACACCGTCACGTATTGGACTTTATCGACGGTTTGCGTGGAAACGGTCATTTTCGGTGAGGATTTCAGGGTGCCGACATCGCTGGCTTGGCGGCGCAGGCGCTGCACAGCCTCCATCACGCCGGCCTGGTCATTCACATAGGCCTGGCCGAGCTCGGTGGTCCAGGCCATTTCCTGGCAGAGCATGTCCACGGTTTCCGGGAACTGCACAAGCGCCAGCACCGGCGGGGTGAAGCCTTTCGCTTCGGCGGCCTGGTCCAGGGCTTTGCCTTTCAGGCTCGGATTATCGAACAGCCAGTTGCCGGCATCCAGCACTTCCTGCGGGTTGGTCGAGGCGACCAGCACCTGTTCGAGCACGGTATCGGGGTACAGGGCAATGGGTGCCAACAGTTCTTCCATGGCCTCCGGCGACCAGGTGGTGTCGTCGGCTTCCAGTGTGTTGCTGCGCTCTTCGGCGGCCTGCGCCATTTGCTCGGCGCTCGGCGGCGGCGGAATCGGTGCCGCTGCAGGTGCTGGCGTTGGTGCGGCGGCGGCAGGTGCGGCCGGCGCTTCTTCTTTCTTGCAGGCGCCCAGCGTCAGCAGAGCGATGCTGATGGAAGCCACCAGCGCGTGTTGTGCCTTTTTCATGATTACCTCGGCTTGGTCTGTAAATGGAGCAAAAATCCCCTCTTGCATTCCCGATAATAGGCGTGACCGGGGCTTGTCGCTATACTTTCGCGGACAAAGACTTAGCTTAACAAGAGCTCCCCCTATTTTTTCTTGTAGTGGGGGTGGGCCGATATGTAGTTTCTTAATCGTGCGCGATCCCACAATCAAGCATCAACCGCCGGCATAGCATGAAAAAGCCCGCTTTCGCGGGCTTTTTTCAGGCATCAATCGTCTGAGGGAAAGCCGTCTTCCGGCTTGCGTTTCTTGAACGGCGGTTTCGGACCGGCACGGTTGCCATCGGCACGCGGGCCACGCGGCGTAAACGGACGGTCACCCTGCGGGCGCGGGCCCCGGGCATTGAACGGACGATCACCTTGCGGGCGGTCGCCATAGGGCTTCGGACCGCGCGGTGCATACGGACGGTCGCCTTGTGGGCGGTCACCCTGCGGTCGATCACCCTGCGGGCGCGGGCCCCGGGCATTGAACGGACGATCACCCTGCGGACGGTCGCCATAGGGCTTCGGACCACGCGGGGCGTATGGACGATCGCCTTGCGGTCGATCTCCCTGCGGACGCGGGCCACGGTTATTGAACGGCTTGGCGGCGCGGTCGCCGTAAGGTTTCGGACCGCGTTCACCGAACGGTTTCGGGGCACGCGGCGTGCGCGGCGGAGCCACGCGTGAGCCGGTATCCACGCCATCCGGCACATACCAGGACTTGAACTCGCCGGCCGGTTGGGCGCCTTGGCCGCTGCGCGGACCTTTGTTGAAACGCGGTTTCTCGGCGCGGTTGCCGAAGTTGTCATCGCGTTCCGGACGCGGACCTTTGTTGAACGGTTTTCCGGCATGCGGAGCGCGGTTGCCGGCGTTGTCGCCGCCGAATTTTCCGCCCTTGTTGAACGGTTTCTTGGCGCCGGCACCGGGGCGGCCACGGCCGCCGCGCGGGCGTTCTTCGCGCACGTGGTCGAAGCGGCGCAGTTCACGCGCTTCTTCATTGACGTGCCCGTTGACGTAGGCATTCTGGTTGCGGTCGCTGCCGACGCGGATTTCGGTCGGCCGCGATTTGCGTTGACCGATCACCGGTTGCAGGGTCAGCACCGGCGCGTTGTTGTCGAGGCCGAAATGGGCGCGCAAGGATTCCACTTTGGCCTGTTCCAGTTCCACGCACTGGCCGCGTTTGAGCAGACGCGGCAAGGTGATGTCGCCGTAGCGTACGCGCTTCAGGCGGCTGACCTGATAGCCCTGCGATTCCCACAGGCGGCGGACTTCGCGGTTGCGGCCTTCGGTGATGACCACCTGGAACCAGGCGTGCGAATCACTGGAGCCGATGCGTTCGATTTTTTCGAATTTGGCCGGACCGTCATCCAGCGCAACGCCGCGGGCGAGGCGGTCGACCACGTTGTCGGGCACTTCGCCGTGGATGCGGCAGACGTATTCGCGTTCGATGTTGCCGGACGGATGCATCAGGGCGTTGGCCAGTTCGCCGTCGGTGGTCAGCAGCAAAAGACCGGTGGTGTTGATGTCGAGACGGCCGACCGCGATCCAGCGCGCGCCTTTCAGGCGGGGCAGGGCATCGAAAATGGTCGGGCGGCCTTCGGGATCTTCGCGGGTGGTGACTTCGCCTTCGGGCTTGTTGTAGATCAGCACCGAGCTCGGTTCGCTCAGGGCCGAAGCGACGAACACCTTGCCGTCGATTTCGATGCGGTCGCCGCTGGCCACCGACTGGCCGGTTTGGGCGGTTTCGCCGTTGACCTTGACCGCGCCCTGCGCGATGCGTTCTTCCAGCAGACGGCGTGAACCCAGACCGGCCTGGGCCAGGACTTTGTGCAGTCGTTCTGAAGCTTTGTTCTTGGGTTCGGCGTCTTTGCCTTTCAATGAAAGGACTTTGCGAGTGTTCTCGCTCATTCGGGGTTGTCTCCGGCGCGGAGGGCGCCTCAGTGCTGCAAGGGGTCAGTCGTCGTCTCGACGGATTCGGTGGACGGCTCGGTCTCGGTGGGCTCGGTTTGGTCCGGCAGATCTCCGCTCGGCTCCGTGATTACGGCAGCCTGAGCCGGAATGGGCTCGGAAATATCGAAGGACAGCTGCGGTTCCAGCTCGGGATATTCCTTCAGTTCCGCCAAGGGCGGCAGCTGATCGAGGCTCTTCAGGCCGAAATAATCCAGAAAGGTCTTGGTGGTGCCGAACAGCTCGGGGCGTCCGGGCACATCGCGGTGTCCGAGAACGCGAATCCATTCCCGTTCTTCCAGCGATTTTATCATAGTTGCGCTGACGCTGACGCCGCGGATCTGTTCGATCTCGCCGCGGGTGATCGGTTGGCGGTAGGCGATCAGGGCCAGAGTCTCCAGCGTGGCGCGGGTATATTTGCTCTGCCGTTCGGTCCAAAGCCTTGCTACGTAAGGGTGGACCTCGCTTTTGACCTGGTAGCGCCAGCCCGAGGCGACCTCGACCAATTCTACGCCCCGGCCCTCGCAGGTCGCTTTAAGTTCGGTTAAGGCGTGTTCGATGGCACCGGGTTTCGGCGGTGAATCGCCGAAAATGCCGTAAAGCTGGGCAGTGCTCAGCGGCAGGGTGGAGGCCAGCAGGGTGGCTTCCAGGATCGGGGCAAGGTTCAGGTCGTTTTCGCTCATATTCGGATCAGGCTGACGGTTCGTCGAATTCGGATTGCATGGCATTGTCGCGTTCGGTCGCTTCGGCTTCTTCGGCGGTCAGCTCGCGGGCGCGGATGAAAATGGGGGCCAGCGGCCCTTCCTGCACGATTTCCAGCAGGCGTTCCTTGGCCAGTTCGAGGATGGCCAGAAAACTCACCACCACACCCATGCGGCCTTCTTCGGGAATGAAGAAGCTTTCGAAGCCATGGAACTGGCCATCACGCAGGCGGTCGAGCACGATCGACATGCGTTCGCGCACGCTCAGGGCTTCGCGCTTGATGGCGTGGCGGCTGAACAGGTCGGCGCGCTTGAGCACGTCGCGCAGGGCCAGCAGCATTTCCTTCAGGTCCACCTCAGGCGGAGCGCGGTGGATGATGCGATCCGGCATGAACGCATGCGCGATGCTGGTGTCGCGTTCCAGGCGGGGCAGGATGTCGAGGTCTTCCGCCGCTTTCTTGAAACGTTCGTATTCCTGCAGGCGGCGCACCAGTTCGGCGCGCGGATCGGCTTCGTTGCCGTCTTCCGAGGGCGGACGCGGCAGCAGCATGCGCGATTTGATTTCGGCCAGAATCGCGGCCATCACCAGATATTCTGCGGCCAGTTCAAAGCGCAGGTCTTCCATCACACCGATGTAGGACACGTATTGCTTGGTGATTTCGGCGACAGGAATATCGAGGATATCGAGGTTCTGGCGGCGGATCAGATACAGCAGCAGGTCGAGCGGGCCTTCAAAGCTTTCCAGGATCACTTCCAGCGCATCCGGCGGAATGTAGAGATCCTGCGGCATCTGCAACACCGGCTGGCCTTTGACCAACGCCAGCGGCATTTCCTGTTGTTGCGGCGTGTGAGCGGGAACGGGCTCTACAGCCTCTGGCGCGGGCGTCTGGGTCATGAAAGGTCGTGTGCACGACGCGAGCGCGTCGAAGGTGAATTCAGGTTAAGCCGAAAGCCGGGGCTTGTAAAGCCGAGGCCGGGAGGATGCCGCTATTATCAATCAAAACAAGGCGTCACGCAATTTGAACCAGGCCATGGCAGCCACCAGCAGGGGCGTGCGCAGAGCGCGGCCGCCGGGGAAGTTGCGGTGTGGAATGCGGCTGAACATGTCCAGGCGCCCGGCCTGGCCGCGAATAGCCTCGGCCATGACTCGGCCGGCCAGGCCCGTGGCGGCGATACCATGGCCGGAAAAGCCCTGGGCAAAGTACAGGTTGCTGCCCAAGCGGCCCCAATGCGGGGCGCGATTCAATGAGATATCGAGAAAGCCGCCCCAGACATAATCCATCTTGACGCCTTCAAGCGTGGGGAACACCCGGGCCATGCGCCGGCGCAGAGTGCCGGACAGGTCCGGCGGCGGCAGGGTCGAATAGGAGGCACGGCCGCCGAACAGCAGGCGGTGGTCGGCACTCAACCGGAAATAATCCAGCGCCCAGTTCACATCGGCCACCGCCATGTCGTTGCCGATCAGCGCCTTCGCGCGGGTTTCGCCCAGAGGTTCGGTGGCGCCGATGTAGGTGCCGACCGGCATGATCTTGTCGTCCAGTTCCGGCGCGATGCCGTGCACATAGGCGTTGCCGGCCAGAACCGCGAAATCACACTGCACCTGCCCATGGACGGTTTTGAACACCGGCCGGTCGCCGCGTACCAATTGCGTCACTTTCGACTGTTCGAAAATGCGCACGCCAAGGCCGAGAGCGGCCCGGGCCAGACCCTGGGTGTATTTGAGCGGATGCAGATGGCCGCTGTTGGTATCGACAAGGGCCCCGAGATAACGTTGGTTAGGCATGACTGCCTGAAGCTGCTCGCGGTCCCACCACTGCAGCGGGTAATCGAAGTTTTCAGCCAGATCGTTTTGCCAGTTTTTCAGCTCGGTGATGTGCCGCGGCTTGATCGGCACGTGCGCGTGCATATCGCGCCAGTCGCAGTTGATGCCATATTGCGCACAACGGCCTTTGATCAGCGCAAGGCCTTCCAAGGACCAGTCGAACAGACGCTTGGAATCGGCCAGCCCGACGGCTTGGGTGATTTTGCTTTGATCGCAGCCAAAACCGAAAATGGCCTGGCCGCCGCTGCGCCCTGAGGCGCCCCAACCGACGCGTTGGGCTTCCAGAACGACCACCGATAAACCGGCTTCGGCCAGTTCGATGGCGGTGGACAGGCCGGTGATGCCGGCACCGAGGATGCAGACATCGGCCTGCAGTGTGCCTTCAAGCGTCGCTTGCGCCGGAAAATCCGGCGCCGAGGCGGCGTACCAGGAGCGGACGTGGCTGCCGGACATGCGCGAAACCCGGCTTAGACCGAGCGCAGGTACCAGTCGTATTCGAGCGTGGTGACTTCGGTATAGAAGCTGCGCATTTCCTTGAGTTTCTGCTGGCCGAACACGTGCTGGAATTCAGCGCCGAACATGTCCTTGATGAAGCCGCTGGCCATGAAGT
>CAJAPA010000044.1 GCA_903942465.1 uncultured Gammaproteobacteria bacterium | reverse complement strand
TTTTCAGTCGGGCACCCGGCCTACAGCACTTCCAGACGCGCGCGCAGATCCGCCGCATGGCGACGGATATTTTCGATTTCAGACGCATCCATGGCCGCCAGATTGCGGTAAACCATGCCGATGCGTGGGTTTTTGGAAAGACGGTCGGCATGTCGCAGGTGGAAGTCCCAGTACAGCGCATTGTATGGACAGGCCTTTTCTCCAAGGCGCTGATCGCGCTTGTAAGCGCAACCGCGGCAGTAATCGCTCATGCGATGCATGTAGGCGGCACTGGCTGCGTAGGGTTTGCTGGCCAATAGGCCGCCATCGGCGAATTGACTCATGCCCAGCGTGTTCGGCAGCTCGACCCATTCGAAAGCGTCGATGTAGATGCCGAGATACCAGCGGTGCAGGGCTTGCGGGTCAAGACCGGCAATCAGGGCGAAATTGCCGATGACCATCAGGCGCTGGATATGGTGGGCATGGGCATGGTCCAGCGAATTGCCGATGCTCTCCTGCAGACAGCGCATGTCCGTTTTACCGGTCCAGAACCATTGCGGCAATGGAAGCGTGTGTTCCAGTGCATTGCTGTTTTCATAACCCGGCATATGTGCCCAGTACACGCCGCGGATATACTCGCGCCAGCCCAGGATCTGCCGGATGAAACCTTCTACGGCCGCCAATGGGGCGTTACCGCTCCGCCAGGCGGTTTCAGCGGCAGCGATGACCTCCTGCGGATGCAGCATCTTCACGTTCAGCGCAAAGGACAGCAATGAATGGAACAGACGGGCTGCATTCGTACTCATGGCATCCTGATAATCGCCGTAATGGGGAAGCGCCATGTCGATGAATGCGCTGAGCATTTCGTGGGCCTCGCCTCGGTTCACTGGCCATCGGAAAGCCGCGGCCGAATCACTGCCGAAACTCCGTACGCCGGCATCGCATATCGTCTGCCAGAGCAGCGCATGGTCATGCAGCGGCCGCCGATCCAAGGGCTCGGGCGGCTGTCCGCGCCAAGGCTTGCGGTTTTCGGCATCGAAGTTCCACTGGCCGCCCACCGGACTGCCCTCGGGTTCGAGCAGCACGCCGTGCTTGCGGCGCATATGCCGGTAAAAATTCTCCATGCGCCACTGCTTCTTGCCGGCAAACAGATTCCGCGCTTCGAAACGGTTGGCGAGGAAGTGCATGCTGGAGGTTTTTCCGCCATCAAAGCCGCTTCCGGCGAACCAGGCATCGAGCTGCGCATCCAAGCGGTATTCATCCGGGGCCTGCCATTCAAAACAGCCGGCCTGGGTTTCGGTCAGAAGCGCATCCAGATTTTCAGTCAGGTTCTGGCGGTTATCGGGGGCATCGATGGGGATGTAGCGGACCTGATGCCCAGCCGAACGCAGATGCTCCGCCAATGCACGCATGCCGGCAAAAATAGCCAGGATTTTCTGGGCATGATGCAGTACGTAATCGGTTTCCTGCCGGATCTCCATCAGCACGTACAGCACCTCCGGATCGACCCGGTCGAACCAAGGATGCAGCGGATTGAGTTGATCGCCCAGCAGCAGACGGACGGTTTTCATGCTTTAGATGCTTCCCGCCGGCAGCGTTCGGAACAGAATTTCACCTGATCCCAGTCGCGCTCCCACTTTTTCCGCCATGCAAAGGGACGGCCACAGCACAGGCAGGGTTTGCTGGGCAAAAAAGGTTTTCGGTGCATGGCCGGTCTCCGTGTCGGACTTTCATCCTAGGCGCTACGCTGTCGTATCGGGGTGAATTAGCTCAGGGCCGCGCCAGCGTAAACTCCAGCCCGCTGACGCCCTGTTGGCCCTGCGGCCCCTGCCACCGATGCGCGCCCGGAAGCACCTTGATCTTCAGTCGGAAATCGAGCGCGTCGAGCTCGGTGTCCTGCGCCCCGGCGCGCACCAGATGCCAAACGACCTGACGCAGCACCTCCGGTTGCAGCGCATCACCGCCGACATTGCCGATGCTTCCGCTAGGGTTCACGGGCGAAGCGGCGGAGAGTGGCTGCATCCGGCCCTTGGACCACAGCAGTCCGGCACCCGGGGCCAGATAATGCCCGCGCACGCTCCAACCGCCGGCCGCTGTGCGTGATCCCGGCGGTTCGAACCACCAGGCCCCGGATTGGCCGCTGGCCTCCAGTTGCAGGCCGTCGGCAACGAGGCGCACGGTCAGTGCACTGGTTTCATCAATGCCGATGCCGGCCTCCGGCGCCTGCGCTGCGGCTTGGGCCAGCGCGCCCATCAGTGTGATCAAGCGCAGTTCGCGCCGGCGTTCGGACACATGGGTGTCCACCAGATAGTTGCCGAACAGATCGAGTCCGCCGCCTTTCCACCAGGTCAGATCATCTTCCCGCAGCGGGATCGGGCAACGCTTGGCGCGTTCACAGCCTTCGGGCATGCTGCCATGGAACGCGATGGCGCCATAGGCGAGGGCATTGACGCTGGTGCCGTTGGTAATCATGCCGGCTGTGCCGGACTGCACCGCGGCGCCGGCACTGGTGCCGGCCACGACCAGATCGCCGCGCAGAAACGCCGCCCGCACGGTTCTCAGCCAGGGATTCGGCGAGCCGTCGCGGGTAAAGAAGGTTTGACGGTGCAGCCATTGATCGCCGCCATCCAGAAACAGGGCGTGGACCGTATTCGGAACATCATCCAAGGCCGTCGGGTTGGCGCACGCGACTTTTTGTTCTGCGTCCAGATCCGGAAACACCCGCTCCCGGCCCAGCATGGAAAACGCATTGCGTCGCATGGTCGATAAAAAGGAGCAACCGCCGGTGCCCCCGAAACGCGCTTCGGCCAATGCGGCATCGACCGGCCACCAGACCGGTTCGGCACCGGCCTGGGCCAGCAGGTCCCGGTAAAAATCGACAGCATCGAAACCGTTCACGGAAGCCGAGGTGGTGAACGCAATCCGTGGCGTGCGGCCGGGGCTGCGCTTACCCGCTTCGGCGACCAACTGCCGGAACAGGGCGGCATCATACGGCCGGTTGCCGCCGTCAATGCGGACCTGTTCGCGTTTACGGACACCGCTGTCCTGCTGCAGTTGCTCGAATGCCGACAGGATCAGATCCTGCTCTTGGGTCAGCAATCGGTTCCAGGTGCTGGCATCGGTTTTTTCAAACGCGTTGCTGAGTGATTGTGCATCGAACAGGGTATTGCCTGCGCTGGCATGGGTATTGACCAGCAGGTTCTTGAGAGCGGCCCGTCCGGGCGCACCGGGGCGGGCCTGCCAGTAGGCCGGATCGAGGATTTCGGTAAAGCGTTCGGGTGCAATACGGTATTGCGGCGCCTCGCGTGCTCCGGGAAATGTACGCTGCTCAGGCCGGCAATCCTCGGCCAGAAGGCTTGAACAGGTGCGGTAGGAACCGCCCATCAGAATCAAAGTGGGCGGCTCGGCCGCATGGCTGCAGACGGAAAACAACAGGAGCAGGGCGGTAATCGGGGATTTCACGGCGGCAGCTTCGTTCTTAAAACATCATCCTACAACAACATCCCGTCCAGTTCGATGCGTTGGGCCTCTGGCGATATCGACCCACGCGGCGCGCTGAGATGGACTAAAATAAGTCATTATCCGCAGTGAGACGAGGTTGGTGTGGCCGGAGGCTGGAGCCGCGATGGTGCCGTGCAGGATCAGATCGACGCCAGCGTCGAGGATGCGATTGCCCGCGCGCGCGGTAAACTGGCCCGCGGCGAAAGCCTGAAACAGTGCGAGGAATGCGATGCCGCCATTCCGGAAGCCCGCCGAACAGCCGTTCCCGGCGTGCGTCTGTGCATTGAGTGCCAGCGCACGCAGGACGCCGATACCTCCCACAGCGGCTACAACCGACGCGGCAGCAAGGACAGCCAGCTGCGTTGATCGTTTCCGCCCATTTCTGGAATTGCCATGCCTTTGAAAAAACTGCCGCTTGAAACCATCAACGGCTGGAGCCGAAATACCCTGATGCAGACGCTGGCCATCGAATGCGTTGAAATCGGCGACGATTTTCTGGTGGCGCGCATGCCGGTCGATGCCCGTACGCACCAGCCGGCTGGCTTGCTGCATGGCGGTGCCAGCATGGCCTTGATCGAAAGCATCGGTTCGATGGCTTCCAGCCTGCTGTTGGATCTGGATCGTGAGCAGCCGGTCGGGGTGGAGATCAATGCCAACCATGTGCGCGCCGTAACCTCCGGCTATGTGCGGGGCACCGGAAAACTGGTGCATGGCGGCAAGCGCACCCACCTCTGGCAGGTCGACATCCACGATGAAGCGACCGGGAAACTGGTCTGCACCGGCCGCTTGACCGTCATGGTGGTTCCGAAAACCGGTTAAAATGGCGCATGGAATCCCTGTTCGTTTCAACCGGCGTGGTTGCCCTCGCCGAAATCGGCGATAAGACCCAACTGCTCGCATTCCTCTTGGCAACCCGCTTCAAGAAGCCGGTGCCGATCATCGCCGGCATTCTGGTGGCCACCGTACTCAACCATGCGCTGGCCGGCGCGCTCGGCGCCTGGATCACCGCCGTACTCTCGCCCGAAGTCCTGCGCTGGATTCTGGGCCTGTCCTTCCTTGGCATGGCGGTCTGGACGATGATTCCCGACAAGATCGAAGAGGAAGAAATGCAGGTCGCCCGGAAGTTCGGGGTATTCGGCGCCACCCTGATCACCTTCTTTCTGGCGGAAATGGGCGATAAGACGCAGATCGCGACCGTGGCCATGGCCGCGCATTATCCGAATCCGGTCCTGGTGGTGATCGGCACCACGCTCGGCATGATGATTGCCGATGTGCCGGCGGTGTTCATCGGCGACCGCTTCGCCGCCCGGATCCCGATGAAGCTGGTGCATGGCATTGCCGCGGCCATGTTCGCGGTGATGGGGCTGGCTACGCTGTTCGGCGCAGGGGCGGGCTTCGGCTTCTAGGCGCTGCTCCACGGGCTGTGGTTGCCTTGGAAAATGCTGATCATGTTCTTGCCCTTGCGTTTCGAATCGTACATGGCGTGATCGGCACTGCGCTCCAGGGCGATCAGGTCCAGGCCATGTTCGGGATAGATCGCGGCGCCGATGCTGGCCGAGGATTTCATCACTTTTCCGTCGATCTGGTAGGGTTCCGAGAGGGCCGTGATTATCTTTTCGGCAATGGCGATAATGCGCTCAGGGTGGTGTATACCGCGCAGCAGAATGACGAACTCATCGCCGCCGACCCGTGCCACGAAATCGGATTTGCGCAGGGTAACCGTCAGCCGCTTGCCGAATTCCTGCAACAACCGGTCGCCGATGCCGTGACCGAAGCGGTCATTGATGTATTTGAAGTTGTCCATATCTAGGAACAACAGGCAGAAGCTCGACTGGTTGCGTTCGGCATGGGCGATTTCGGTACGTGTATGGCTTTCCAGCAGCGAGCGGTTGGCCAGGCCGGTCAATCCGTCATGCACGACCATCTGCCGGATCTTCTCTTCGGCATCCTTCATCTCCTGGATATCGTTTATGTAGCCATGCCAGAGGATGCTGCCGTCCGGTTTGCGCTCGGGAATCGATTTGGCTTCGTGCCAGCGGAACTGGCCGCTGTTGCCCCACAGCCGGAGCTGCATGTTCCAGGGGCTCAGGTCCTGTGCCGACTGCATGATGCTCTTCTGCATGTTGGCGTAGTCGTCCGAGTGGATTTTTGCGAAAATCGCTTCGGAATCTTTTTTCACATCTTCTTCGTTGACGCCGAAGCTGCGGACACGGGCATTGATGTAGGGGAAGTGCGTGGTGCCATCGGGCCGCAGCCGGAACTGGAAAATGATGCTGGGAATGTTGTTGGCGATTTCGTCGATGAAATGCTGGTTTTCCAGGAGTTTTTCACCCATGCGGTCCCGCAGCACCATGAGCATGCCGCCGGATAGGCAGATGTTGGCGATGACTCCGGTCAGATAAGGCAGGGTGAGCATGATGTCACCGTTACGCATCATTTCGATGGTGATATTGTGGGTCAGCATCCAGGACGAACGGAAATAGAACGCGGCAATGATGGCGAACAGTGCTGCCGCCATGAAATAACGGCCGCCGCTGCGGATGTTGTACCAGCGCGCACCGAGCATGTACAGCATGGCGCTGAACTGTATGGCATAGATGAATCCGGTGCTGATCAGCAGTGCTGGAAGTTCATTGCGCAGCACTATGGAACTAATCATAGTGGCTGCTGCAGGCAGCCAGAGGAGCGCGTACTTCAGACGGTAGTTCAGCAGCAAGCCGATGCTGATTGACATCAGCACGAATGCGACGCTCAGCGTTATGCTCGGCAACACGAAGCCCAGAACCGGGGATATCTGCGTTCGCAGCGCACCGAAGACCAATGCTACCAAATGCAACAGTAGCCCCAAAGCCCAGTAACGGTTGCTCTTGCTGTAATGGGCTTGGCTGGCGTAGGCGAACATGGCCAGCATCACCATGTCGACCAGAATGAAGATGAGGAACAGGGTCGGCAGGTGCAGGTTCATAATGAAATTCCCTGCGGGGTTTGATCGTGGAGGTAGCCGGTGAAATCCTCGGCCGGCATCGGCTTGGCGAACAGGTAGCCTTGGCCGAAATCGCAGCCGGCTTCATGCAGCAGTTTTTCCTGGCCGATGGATTCGATGCCTTCGGCCACCACGCGGATGCCGAGTTCGTGGCCGATGCGGATGATGGCGCGGCAGATCGCCAGTTTCTGCATGGAGCCCTCGATGCCGTCGACGAAGGACTTGTCGATCTTCAGGAAGCTGAGCGGCAGGCGTTCCAGCTGCGACAGATTGGAGTAACCCACGCCGAAATCATCCATGGCCAGCTGGAAGCCGATCGATTCGAGGATGGCGATGATCCGCAGCATCTCGGGCGTCATGTTGAGCAGGCTGCCTTCGGTGATTTCAATGATCATTGCCCGCGATGGAATCTGCAGGGCCATGAAGCGCGCCAGCATCTTTTCCTCGTTTTCAACGCAGTATTCGAGATAGGCCGAGGGCATGTTGATGCTGATCTGGAAATCCGGGGAAAGCCTGTCCCGCCACTCCCGGAGCTGGACCAGCACATGGTCGAGTACCCAGTCGGTGATCGCGATGATCTGTCCGCTGGCTTCCGCCAAGGGAATGAAACGGGCCGGAACCAGGAAACCGCGGGTCGGGTGGTTCCATCGGATCAGGGCCTCGGCCTTGAGCAGGCGGCCGGTCTGCAGATCCAGAATGGGCTGGAAGTACATCTCGAACTCGTCCATGTCGACCGCCGCGGCGATGTCGGCCGACAGGGTTTTGTGGTCGATGTGTTCATCATGCATTTCTTGACGGTACCGGACCGGCTGGCTCTGTTTGGCGCCTAAGGCCCGTTGCAGGGCGATTTCGCCCCGGTTCAGCAGTTCGGTGCTGTCCTCGCTGTCGTCCGGCCAGACCGCGACCCCGATGGCCGGAGACGGCAGCACGGTGCTGCTGGTGCTCAGCAGCGGCCGGCGCAGCACATCCTGCATGATCTCGATGCTGCCCATTATCCGTCCGTCGTCGGCCTCGGCATGCGGCAGCAGCACGCCGAATTCATCGCGTCCGGTGCGGGCGATGAGCGCATCGGCGCCGGCCATGTCGCGCAGACGCCCGACCAGACACTGCAGGATGAAGGCACGCTCGTTGGTCGAGAGGATGGCATTGAATTCTTCGAGACGCTGGAAGTTGATGCTCAGCAGGAAGCGGCGCTTGCCATAGGGCTGGTCGGCGAGCGCTTTGCCGATCTCGGTTTCGAAGCCGAAGTTGTTCAGCAGGCCGGTCGCGGCATCGGTGACGGTCGCCGTTTCCCGGGCCTGGTGGCTCTTCAGCAGTTCTTCGTCGAGCTGCAGCGCCAGTTTGCTCAGGTTATCGGTGACCGTGATGATGCTGCTGTTTGTCCGGCTGATGTACCACATCAGGACCTGCATGATCACCAGCGTGACCAACGCGCCGACCAGGAAACGGGTAATCAGGTACTGGCCTTCATGGTCGAGAGAATAGCCGGCGATTGGAATGATCAGCAGCAGTGATCCGATGGAAAACCAGAGCGCGCGGTAAGGTGTCAGCATGATGTGGATCAGCACGAACATGGGGCTCAGGAAAAGACTGTCCAAGGGCCCGTTGAGGCTGATGGAAATCGCCGAGGAGGTGATGCAGATGACCAGCATTGTGGCTTTGGCCGCCTCGGAGTTCTGGTTGCGCGCTGGCAGCATGGCCAGACCGCAGATCAGAATCAGTATGCCGTTGATGATGCCGAGTTCCGGCACGCGCAGATGATGGCCGCTGCCGAACAGATCGGCGGTCGCGGCCAGACTTTGCAGAATCAGAATGGCGGCGATCATGACCGCCGACCAGCCGACCAGGCGCAGGGGCATCTGGGTCTGGCTGCGGTTGGCCGTTTCCAGCTGCTGCAGAGTTTCCCGCGTTTCGCGCAGGATGCTGCCGACGTCCTTGCGCGGCGTCGGAGACTGAGCTCTGTTAGCGGTTACGGTACCGTTCGGCATGACTACGACTTCCCCCTATAGACGCCCTTCCGATTCCCTGCATTCGGGTGCATCTTGTTGATTCGTCTGGTGATGATAGGGCAAATCGGCCGCTAACTGCAAAATAGTTGTGAATTCTGGGCCGTCGGCTGCGTTTGCCGGTCTCGGGGCCGGTCAAACCAGGTTCAGATGGGAGGCCGGGCGTTGCGATTTCATCCGGAACAGGATTTCCAGATCCGCCGCTTTCAAGGGCTTGGAGAACAAGTAGCCCTGGCCGAAATCGCACTTGGCTTTGCTCAGCAGGGACTGCTGCCCCGGGTTCTCGATGCCCTCGGCCACGATGCGCAGGCCGAGCTCGTGGCCGACTTTGATGATGGCGCGGCAGATGGCCAGCTTCTGGGTCGAGTATTCGATGCCATCGACGAAGGATTTGTCGATTTTCAGGAAGTTGAGCGGCAAGCGCTCGAGTTGCGACAGGTTGGAATAGCCGACCCCGAAATCATCCATGGCGATCTGGATGCCGATCGACTCCAGGATCGACATGAAACGCTGCATCTCGGCGGTCATGCTGAGGAAGCTGCCCTCGGTGATCTCGAACGTGAACCCGCGCGACGGGATGTTCATGCGCACCAGACGCTCGAGCACGTATTCCTCGTTCTCGATGCAGTATTCGAGATAGGCCGAGGGAATGTTGACGCTGATTTCGATATCCGGATCGAGTGCGGTTCGCCATTGCCGCAGCTGCTGCAGCGCGGCATCGATGACCCATTCGGTCAAGCCGATGATCTGACCGGAGGACTCGGCCAGTGGAATGAACTGCACGGGCGAGATCATGCCGCGTGCCGGGTGGTTCCAGCGAATCAGCGCCTCGACCTTGTGCGCGACGCCGCTGCTCAGATCGATGATCGGCTGGTAGTACAGTTCGAATTCGTTGCGGTCGATGGCCAGTTCCAGGTCCTGGGTGATCGCGGCACGTTCCTCGGCTTCGATCTGCATCACTTCGTCGTAATGCATCGGATTGCCGCTGCGGCTTTCGATGGCACGCATCAGCGCGATTTCGGACATGCCGAGCAGACGGTTGATGTCGCGGCTGTCTTCCGGCCAGACGCTGACGCCGATGGCCGGTGCCGGCACGACCGATTTCGAGGCCCCGGCCAGCGGCCGCTTCAGACTGTCATGGATCAGGCGGATCGAGGCATCCATTTCCGAATCGCTCAGATCGTCCGAGGGCAGCAGCACGGCGAACTCGTCCTTGCCGATGCGTGCCAGCACGGCGCCTTCGCCGGCCAATTCCTTCAGGCGGCTGACGATGTTGCCCAGCACAAGAACGCGTTCATTCACCGAAAGCACGGCAATGTAGTCCTCCAGCTTCTGGAAGCGGATCATCAGCAGGTGGAAGCTGTCGTCCGGCGCGGCGCGGCTGATCTGGGCGTTGGCGACCGATTCAAAGCCGCCGATATTGAGCAGGCCGGTCATGCCGTCGGTCATTTCGGCGATTTCGCGCTCATCCAGACTGATGATGAGCTCGCTTTCGAGCCGTCCGACCTGATTGCCGAAGTTGCGGATATCCTTCAGTGCCGAGACGTTACTGCGCTCGTATTGACGGACCAGGGCCTGCATCACCGCAATGACCATCAGTCCGGCGGTGAGTTGGCCCAGTAGGCCGGGGGCCTGTGTGCTGGTGAGGGAGACCGATGCCAGCAGCAGGGTCAGCGCGGTGACCGCAAGCGATACCCGCAATGCAAGCACCGGGTACAACAGCATGTGCAGTGCCGCCAGCACGGCTGAAAGATACAACACCGAGCCACTGCCGCCCAGGGTGATGGCGAAGATGTACACCGCAATGGCCGTGCCGGCGAGCAGGTAGCGGATCTGGGCCTCGTCCTGGTTTTTCCGCTGCATCAGGAACAGGCCGGCGCCGACGCAGAGGGCACCGGCCAGCAGTCCGAGTCCGGGGCGGGGGGTATTGCGACCGATGTCGAACACGTTCCACTGCACCAACAGTGCCTGCACGATCAGGATTTCACCGATCAGCAGGGCCATCCAGCTCAGGGTGCGCATGGACGGCATGGCATAGTGGTGGAAGCGTTGCTCCAGCCGGTTCAGGGATTGACGCGTCTCGCGCATGACGGCCGGAATGCCGGCGCTGCGGTCTGGAATCGGGGGCAGATTTTCAGGCGAATGCGGAAGCATGCATCCTCCCGGTTCGGGTCGCGTGTCCACAGCAGGGGTTCGACCTCAGCCCAAATCGCATAAATGTGCGATATCCCATTGATTCCAAAGTTTAAGATAAGGGGTTTGGGAGGGCCCAATGCAAACTAACTGTAAACTAGATGCAAACTAATTGTGAACTATGTCACATATCAATAAGGACACGAACGCCCCATATTCGGCCATGGCATCGGACAGCCAGGGCTTCGGGAAGCCTGTGATAGGATGAGGCCAGATCATTCACCGGCAATTCGTCCGCCCTTTTCAGAAAAATAACTAAGGAAATCATCAGTCTATGAAACGCGCCCAATACACCGAACGCGGCCCCGATCCGCAGGCATCGATTACCGCGGTTGAATCACCGACGCCGGAACCGGCTTCAGGCCAGGCCCTGCTGGAAGTGCTGGCTGCACCGATCAACCCGTCCGATGTGCTGACCCTGACCGGCCTTTACGGCATGTTACCGCCGCTGCCGGCCGTGGGTGGCAATGAAGGCGTGGGGCGCGTGCTCGCACTCGGGCCGGACACCCAGGGCCCGGCCATCGGGCAGACCGTGCTGCTGCCGGTCGGCTGCGGCACCTGGTCAACGCATGTGCTGGCCGATGCCAAAACCCTGATGCCTCTGCCGAACGAGGCCGATCCCTTGCAATTGGCGATGATGACGGTCAATCCGCCGACCGCTTTGCTGATGTTGCGTGAATTTGTCGATCTGCAGCCGGGCGAGTGGGTCATCCAGAATGCCGCCAATTCGGGTGTCGGTGCTTATTTGATTCAGTTGGCAAAAGCCCGTGGCCTGAAAACGGTGAATGTGGTGCGCCGCGAATCGGCGGTCGCCGGTGTGCACGAAATCGGCGGCGATGTGGTGCTGGTCGATTCACATGATTTGGCCAAGCGCGTGCGCGAAGCCACCGGCGGTGCCGCCATCCGCCTCGGTATCGATGCCGTTGGCGGGGCCAGTACCGACCATCTGGCGATGGCATTGGCCGAGGGCGGGGTGTTGGTCAATTACGGCGCGATGAGCGGCGAACCCTGCCAGGT
>CAJAPA010000043.1 GCA_903942465.1 uncultured Gammaproteobacteria bacterium | reverse complement strand
TCATTCTGGTGCCGTTCCTGGGTGAACATGTATTCCCCTGGTTTTCGGAAAACCTGAGCGAAAAACCCCTGATTGGCGCACTGTTCCAAGGCCCGCCTCTCGGCATCGGCATTGGTACCGCCGGCTTGGTTCTGGCCATCATGATCATCCCGTTTATCGCTTCGGTGATGCGGGAGGTGTTCCTGACCGTTCCGACGCAACTGAAGGAATCGGCGTATGCCCTCGGATCTACCACGACCGAGGTGGTCTGGAACATCGTGCTGCCCTACACACGCTCTGCCGTCATCGGCGGAATTTTCCTCGGTCTGGGCCGCGCGCTCGGCGAAACCATGGCGGTCACCTTCGTGATCGGCAATGCCTACGATCTCGGCCTCGGCCTGATGAATCCGGGAACCTCCATCGCATCGTCGATTGCCAATGAGTTCGGCGAAGCCGTGGACCCGCTGCATAAATCAACCCTGCTGGCACTCGGGTTCGTCCTGTTCATTCTTACCTTCATCGTGCTGAGCATTGCGCGCCTGATGCTGCGCAGCCTGAATAAACGGGATGGCAACTGATGTCGAACGTCGAATTCATTTACCTCAAGCGCCGCATCGCCAATGCAGCCACCATGGTTCTCTCGGGCCTCGCCACGATTTTCGGCCTGTTCTTCCTGACCTGGATTCTCTGGACCACCCTGAGCAAAGGCATTGACGCCATCGGCCCGCACCTGTTCACCCAGATGACGCCGCCGCCCGGTGAAGTCACTGGCGGCATGCTGAATGCCCTGGTGGGCAGTTTCATGATGTGCCTGCTGGCCGTCCTCATGGCCGCCCCCATCGGCATTGCCGCCGGCACCTACCTTGCCGAATATGTGAACCATCACTGGCTGGGCGATACCATCCGCTTCGTCAACGACATCCTGCTCTCGGCACCATCCATCGTACTTGGCCTGTTCGTCTTCACCATTCTGGTTCAGCCCACCGGCGGCTTCTCGGGCTATGCCGGCGCAATCGCACTCGGCTTCATCGTGCTGCCGGTGGTGGTGCGCACCACCGACGAGATGATCCGCCTGGTACCGACCCAGATGCGTGAAGCGGCGCTATCCCTCGGCATCCCGCAGTGGAAAGTCAACACGCAGATTCTGTACCGAGCCGCCCTGCCGGGAATCCTGACCGGAATCCTGCTGGCCCTGGCACGCATCAGCGGCGAGACCGCACCGCTGCTTTTCACCGCGCTGAACAACCAGTACTGGAACACGGACATGGGCAAACCGATGGCCAGCGTGCCGGTGGTCATCTTCCAATTCGCCATGAGCCCGTTCGAATACTGGAACAAGCTGGCCTGGGCCGGCGCGCTCATCGTCACGCTGTTCGTCTTGTTCATCTCCATTTTCGCCCGCGTCGTTCTTGCCCGGAAAAATAAATATGGCTAATCTGCATCTGTCGGTTCCGCACACGTCAAACATTCAAAGCCAGACCCCAGCCAAGCTGTCCGCCCGCGACCTTGCTTTCTACTACGGCGATTTCAAAGCCATCAAAGAGCTTTCGTTGGACGTTCCGGAAAACAAGGTCACGGCGCTGATCGGCCCCTCCGGCTGCGGCAAATCCACCCTGCTGCGTGTGTTCAACCGCATCTACAGCCTGTATCCCAAACAGCGCGCGACCGGAACGGTCATGCTGGACGGCGAGAACATCATCGACCCGAATTACCCGCTGAACAAACTGCGCAGCAAGGTCGGCATGGTGTTCCAGAAACCGGTGCCGTTCCCGATGTCCATTTACGACAACATCGCCTATGGCATCAGCCATTATGAAAAGCTGTCGAAGGCGGAAATGGATGCCCGCGTCGAAAGCGCCCTAAGGGAAGGCGCGCTGTGGGAGGAAGTCAAGGACAAACTGAAACAGAGTGCCCTCGGTCTCTCCGGCGGACAGCAGCAGCGTCTTTGCATCGCGCGTGCCGTGGCAGGAATGGCCGGACTGTTGTTGAGCACGATCGAGCGCTTCGCCACAT
>CAJAPA010000042.1 GCA_903942465.1 uncultured Gammaproteobacteria bacterium | reverse complement strand
TGCTTCGGTTTCCAGCGCCGCAGGATGCGCCCGTCGTGCCCGCTGCTGATCTTGCCGTGCGCTCCGGCACCGATGCCGAGGTAATCACCATATGTCCAGTAATTCAGGTTGTGCTGACAGCGCCGGCCTTCGCGGGCGTAGGCGGAAACTTCGTATTGGCTGAAGCCCGCTTCGGCCATGCGCGCGATGCAGGCTTCCTGCATGTCCCAGGCATCATCCATTTCCGGAATGCCGGCTGGCGGTTTGGCCGCGAACAGGGTGTTCGGTTCCAGCGTGAGCTGATAATGCGACAGATGCTGCGGATTCAGCGCGAGGGCCTGCTCGACATCATTCAGTGCCATGGCCAAGGTCTGCTGGGGCAGGGCATACATCAGATCCAGATTGATGTTGCTGAAACCGGCGTCCTGAGCGCTGATCACCGCCGCCCGAGCCCGCTCGGCGTCATGGATTCGGCCCAGGCGCTCAAGGCAGCCATCATCGAAACTCTGCACGCCGAAACTCAGGCGGTTCACGCCGGCCGCGAGATAACTGGTGAAGCGGTCGTGTTCGGCGGTACCGGGGTTGCATTCCAGGGTGATTTCGCAATTCGGCGCGAAGCGCAGCCGCGAATTGGCCATGCTCAGGATCTCGCCGATGGCGGCGCCGGAAAACAGGCTGGGCGTACCGCCGCCGAAAAACACGCTACTGATACTGCGACCCCAAACCAAAGGCAGGTCCTGCTCCAGATCGCGGGTGAGCGCCGCGATGTAATCAGCTACCGGCAATTCACTTTTATGCCTATGCGAGTTGAAATCGCAGTACGGGCATTTCTTCACGCACCACGGAATATGGATGTACAGCGCCAGCGGCGGCGGCATCAGCTCAGGCATGTGTGGCCAGGCGCGCCTGCAGCGCAGCCAGTGCGCGGCCGCGGTGGCTGATGCGGTTTTTGAGTTCGGCCGGCACCTGCGCGGCGGATTGCTTGAGCTGCGGATCCCAGAAGATCGGATCGTATCCGAAACCGTATTCGCCCAAGGGCGCATCGAGGATTTCACCGTGCCAGACGCCTTCGGCAATCACCGGCTGCGGATCCTCGACATGCGCGAGCAGCACGATGCAGCAGTAGAAACGGGCGCTGCGCAAGGGATTATCCAGTGCCGCCATTTCAGTCAAAACTTTCGCGATATTGCCTCGGGCATCGCCATGCACGCCGGCGTAGTGCGCGGAAATCAATCCGGGCGCACCGTTGAGGGCGTCGATAATCAAACCCGAATCGTCAGCCAGCGACGGCAGGCCGGTCTGCCGGCAGGCGTTGCGTGCTTTCAGCAGGGCGTTCTCGACAAAGGTATGGCCGGTCTCCTCGGCATCCGGAAACCCGTAACGGCTCTGCGCTATGCCCTCGATGCCGGCTGCTTCCAGAATCGGCAGCATCTCGGCCAGCTTGCCTTTATTGGAGGTGGCGATGACCAGCTTCATGCGCGCCGTTCCAGAAGATCCCAGCGGTTGCCGTAAAGGTCCTCGAACACCGCTACGCTGCCGTAGGGCTCATGCCGCGGCGCTTCGCAGAAATGCACGCCACGTGCCAGAAACAGGGCATGGTCGCGGACGAAATCGTCGGTGTGCAGGAAATACCCCACGCGACCGCCGGTCTGCTTTCCGATGCAGGCCTGCTGCGTGTCATTGGCGGCTTGGGCCAACAGGATCGCGGTCTGTGCGCCGGGCGGCGCGACCAAGACCCAGCGTTTGCCATCCTCACGCGGCGAATCCTCGCGCAGCTCGAAGCCGAGCATGCCGGTATAGTAGGCGATGGCGCGGTCGTAGTCATCGACGACCAGAGCGAAGGCGCCGATGTGCGAACTCATGCGTCCAGCGCGTTCTGCTGAAGCGCAAGCAGTTCATCGATGCCTTTGCCGGCCAGGCCGAGCAGGGCATTCAGATGCTCACGCGAAAACGCCTCGCCTTCGGCGGTGCCCTGCAGCTCGATGAACCCGCCCTTGCCGTCCATCACCACATTCATGTCGGTGTCGCACTGCGAATCTTCGGCATAGTCCAGATCCAGTACCGGCACGCCCTGATAGACGCCGACCGAAACCGCGGCAACCTTGCCGGTGACCGGATTGTCGGTGATCAGGCCCTTGCGCTGACAATGCGCGATGGCATCGCACAGGGCCACATAGGCCCCGGTGATGGCAGCGGTGCGGGTGCCGCCGTCGGCCTGGATGACATCGCAGTCGAGGGTGATGGTGCGTTCGCCGAGTTTCTTGCGATCCACGCAGCTGCGCAGGGCGCGGCCGATCAGGCGCTGGATTTCCAGGGTGCGTCCACCCTGCTTGCCGCTGCTGGCTTCGCGGTTCATGCGGTCGTTGGTCGAGCGCGGCAGCATGCCGTACTCGGCGGTGATCCAGCCTTCACCCTTGCCGCGCAGAAATCCGGGCACGCGGTTCTCGACGCTGGCAGTGCACAGCACCTTGGTGTCGCCGAAGCTGATCAGCACCGAGCCTTCCGCATGCTTGGTGTAGTTCCGCTGGATGCTGACGGGGCGGAGTTGGTCGGCGGCGCGTGCGCTGGGTCGTGTCATGGGGGTCTGCAATTCGCATCAATGGGGCAAATAGATTACCATTCTCCTTCATTCCCCAGCTGAAACGGCGCCCATGATCCGCAGCATGACCGCTTACGCGAATACCGAAACTTCGGGCCCTGAGGGTGTACTCAGCTGCGAAATCCGTTCGGTCAACCACCGTTATCTGGAACTGGGCCTGCGTCTGCCGGAGGAACTGCGCCCGCTCGAATCAGCCCTGCGCGAACGCGTTGCCCAGAAAGTAGCGCGCGGCAAGGTCGATCTGAGTTTCCGTTTCAAACCCGCCATCGCCGCTGCCGCACAGATCCAGATCGATGAGGCCGTGCTGGCGCAATACGCCGCGCTCAGCCACCGCCTGCATGCGGCCTTCCCCGGCATGGGCAACTCGTTCGCCGATATCCTGCGTCTGCCCGGTGTGCTGCGCGAGCAGGAGTCCGACGGGGAAGCCCTGTTTACTCTGGCCAAGGCCCAGCTGGATGCCACCTTGGAGGAATTCATCGCCGCCCGCGCCCGCGAGGGGGGCAAACTGGCGCAGACCATGGTTGACCGGCTGGACGCCATTGCCGCCATTCTGGCCCAGCTGCGTGGCTGGTTGCCGGAAATCCGAGCCGCGTTGAAATCCAGACTGCAAGCGAAGTTGGCCGATCTGCCCTTGCCGCTCGACCCCGGCCGGCTCGAGCAGGAGCTGGTCCTGAATCTGCAGAAGATGGATGTCGATGAGGAGCTGGACCGTCTCGACAGCCACATCGCTGAAGCCCGCCGCATTCTGGCCTTGCCCGATGCGGTCGGCCGCAGGCTCGATTTCCTGCTGCAGGAATTCAACCGCGAGGCCAACACGCTCGGCTCCAAGTCGGTCGATCCGAAAACCAGCCAGGCTTCGGTCGAGCTGAAAGTGCTGATTGAACAAATCCGCGAACAGGTCCAGAATCTCGAATGATGCAAGGCACACTCTACATCGTGGCTGCGCCGTCTGGCGCCGGAAAATCCAGCATTGTCAATGCGGTACTCAAGCGCGTGCCCGATGTCGTGCTGTCGATTTCCTATACCTCACGCGCCCCGCGCCCCGGGGAACGCCACGCCCAGCATTATCATTTCATCGGCAAGGACGAATTCGAGCGCATGATCACCGGC
>CAJAPA010000041.1 GCA_903942465.1 uncultured Gammaproteobacteria bacterium | reverse complement strand
GCCTTTCAGGATGGTCATGGTGATGGCTCCTTGGAATGTACAGAGTACGCCCAACACCGGAAGCGCGGCAATATCCGTTTACAGGCCGGCGGGAAGGCGGGAAGGGCAATGACGAAAGCGTGGATTTTCACGGCGACCCCTACATCGGCGGCCGAGGGCAATGCTAAGATGATTACGTTTATCCACAGCTGAAACGGAACGTATCATGAGCCATGCCGGTATCCGGAAAGTCATCATCGTCGGCGGCGGTACCGCCGGCTGGATGGCCGCCTCCTTCCTTTCCCAGGCCCTCAACGGCAAGTTCGCCATCGAACTGATCGAGTCCGATGACATCGGCACCGTCGGCGTCGGCGAAGCCACCATTCCGCCAATCATCAATTTCAACTCGGCGCTGGGCATCGACGAAACCGATTTCATCAAGGCCACCCAGGCCAGCTTCAAGCTCGGCATCGAATTCCGAAACTGGGGCGGCCTGGGCGAACGCTACATCCATGGCTTCGGCGGCATGGGCCAGAGTACCGGCATGATCGATTTCCACCATTACTGGTTGAAAATGCATCTGGCAGGAAAGGCCGACCGCCTCGAGGATTATTCGCTGAACCTGCTGGCCTGCGAACACAACAAGTTCCTGCGTGCCCAGCACGACATTCCGAATTCGCCGCTGAAGGACCTCGGGCACGCATTCCACTTCGATGCCGGCCTGTACGCCAAATTTCTGCGCGGCTACGCCGAGAACAAAGGCGTGGTGCGTACCGAAGGCAAAATCGCCACGGTCCAGCAGCATCCCGAATCCGGATTCATCACCTCGGTGACGCTTGAAAGCGGCAGCGTACACGCCGGCGATCTGTTCATCGACTGCTCCGGCTGGCGCAGCCTGCTGATCGGGGAAACCCTGAACACCGGCTATGACGACTGGAGTCACTGGCTGCCGATGAACCGCGCGATGGCCGTGCCCTGCGAGTCGGTGTCGCCACTGACGCCGTACACGCGCTCGACCGCACACGGTGCCGGCTGGCAATGGCGGATTCCGCTGCAGCATCGCACCGGAAACGGCCATGTCTACTGCAGCGAGTACATCAGTGACGACGAAGCCGCCTCGGTGCTGCTGGCCAACCTTGACGGCAAAGCCCTGGCCAGCCCGCGCCCGCTGCGCTTCGTGACCGGAAAGCGCAAGAAGTTCTGGAACAAGAACGTGGTTGCCATCGGCCTGTCATCGGGCTTCATGGAGCCGCTGGAATCGACCTCCATCCATCTGATCCAGAAAGGCATTTCGCGGCTGGTCTCGTTCTTCCCGGACTCCGGCTTCGATCAGGTCAACATCGATGAATTCAACCGCCAATCGACGGTGGAATTCGAGCAGATCCGTGATTTCATCATCCTGCACTACAAGGCCACCAAACGCGATGACACGCCGTTCTGGAACTACGTGCGCAACATGCCGATCCCGGACAGCCTGCAGCAGAAGATGGATCTGTTCCGCAGCAGCGGCCGCATCTACCGGCTCAACAACGAGCTGTTCACCGAAGTCAGCTGGTTCCAGGTCATGTTCGGACAGGGCATCACGCCGCAGGGCTATCACCCGCTGGTCGATGCCAAATCGGAAGAGCTGATCGAGAAGATGGTCAACAACGTGAAAGAAGTGATGCATGGCGTGGTCAATCTGATGCCGACGCACGAGGAGTTCATCGCCAAGAACTGCAAAGCTCCGCCGCTGGCGATGTGATAGGAAAACGAAATGACGCCCTTTGAATTATCGGTGATGTTCTTCCTGCAGATGGCGTTCATCCTCGCCGTTTGCCGGGCGACCGCCTGGGTATTCATGAAGATCGGGCAATCGCGGGTGGTCAGCGAAATGATCGCCGGCGTGTTGATGGGCCCGTCGTTGATGGGCTGGATGTTTCCGGAATTCTCGGCCTATCTGTTTCCGACGGAATCCAAGGCCATCCTGTTTTCGGTCGCGCAGCTCGGCTTGGTGCTGTACATGTTCCTGATCGGTGTCGAATTCAATGTCGATCTGATCCGCAAACGTATCCGCAGCGCCGCCGCCATTTCCATTGCCGGTATCGTGGCGCCATTCCTTCTGGGCGGCAGCCTGGCCTATTTCATCGCGCACGATCCGGCCCTGTTCGCCGCCAAAACCTCGAGCCTGGAAGCCGTGCTGTTCATGGGCGCGGCCATGGCCATCACCGCCTTTCCGATGCTGGCCCGCATCATTTTCGAGCAGGGCCTGAGCAAAACCTCGCTCGGCACCCTGGCGTTGGCGGCCGGCAGCATGGATGATATGGCCGCGTGGTGCGTGCTGGCCGTGGTGTTGGCCAGCTTTAACTCGGACTGGAGCATCGTCCTCATTGCCATCGGTGGCGGGATTTTCTTCGCCATCGTGTGCCTGACTTTGGTCCGCCGGCTGTTGCAGCCGATGGGCGAACGCGTTGAAAAAAGCGGCATCATCAGCCCGGACATGCTGGTGTTCACCTTGATGCTGGTGATGCTGGGCGCCTGGTTCACCGATTACATCCAGATCTACGCCGT
>CAJAPA010000040.1 GCA_903942465.1 uncultured Gammaproteobacteria bacterium | reverse complement strand
CACTTTCCAGGCCCGGGTCGAGCAGGCCGGCGCCGCTCTGGCCAGTGCCCAGGCCGGATTGGCCGAGGCTCGGGCCGCTGCCGTCAATGCCTCACGCGACTTCGAGCGCAAATCCCAGCTGGCGGCCAGACAGCTGATTTCGAAAACCGACCGCGATATCGCCCAGGCCCAGAATGCCCAGGCACAGGCTCGCGTTCAATCGGCCCAGGCCCAGGTCAGCCAGCAGCAAGCCAACCTCAACAGCGCACGGCTGGATCTGGCCAAAACCATTATCCGATCCCCGGTGAAAGGCACGGTGCTGGCACGCAATGTCGAGCCCGGCCAGACCGTCGCCGCCAGTCTGCAGACACCGGTACTGTTCAAGATCGCCGGTGATCTGAGTGAAATGGAAATCGTGCTGGCCATCGACGAAGCCGATATCGGTCAATTGCAGGTCGGCCAGGAAGCCACCTTCACCGTGGATGCCTTTCCCGACCGGAACTTCCGCGGCAAGGTCAAACAGATCCGGCTGGCGGCAAACAATGTCTCCAATGTGGTGACCTTTCCGGTCGTCATTGAAGTCAACAATGCCGACCAGGTGCTGCTGCCGGGGCTGACCGCGACCGCTCAGATCATCACCAGCCGCAAGGCCCAGGTGTTGACCGTTCCGAATGCCGCCCTGCGATTCCGTCCGGCCAGCGCGGCCGCCGCCAATGCGGGCCCCTCGTTCGGTGCCCCGACGCAGGCCACGCCGCCTTCGATGGAAGAACGCAGCAAGCGCATGCAGGCGCAGTTGGATGCCATGCGCCAGTTCCTGGTCCAGGCCAAAGCCGAACCGGCGGTACTGGCGAATTACGATGCCACCGCGGAGGCCTACAAGCAGCAGGCTGCGCGCATGATGCAACGCTTTGCCCAGAGCGGCAATGCCGGCGCCGGAGCCGGACAATCCGGAGGAACCGCTCCGCAGGGCATGAGCGGCGGCAATGGCGCACGCCGATTCGCCGATCGTTTCGCCAAGGCCTTCGAAAGCGTGCGTGCGCAGCTGGGACCGGAACTGCAGAGCCAGTGGGATCAGCAGATCCAGGCGCTGTTCAATGCCAAGCGCGCCACGGTGTATGTCCTTGAAAAGGGCGAGCCGGTTGCGGTCGAAATCCGGCTCGGCGTTTCCGATGGCAGCCGCAGTGAAGTCATCGGCGGCCTGAAAAACGGGCAGCAGGTCATCGTCGGAAGCGCGCGCAACACGCCATGACGACGCCGGTCATCGATATCCGCGGTCTGAGTAAGGTCTATGCGCAGGGGACCGAGGCGCAGGTCGATGCGCTGAAGCAGATCAATCTGCGCATCCAGCCGGGCGAGTTCGTCGCCATCATGGGCGCATCCGGTTCCGGAAAGTCCACACTGATGAACGTTCTGGGCTGCCTGGATGCCGATTACACCGGCAGCTACCATTGCGATGGCGTCGATCTGCGCAGCCTCGACAAGGAGGCCCTGGCCAAGTTGCGGCTGGGAAAGATCGGTTTTGTATTCCAGAGCTTCAACCTGCTGAGCCGCATGGATGCCCTGCACAACGTCATGATGCCGCTATCCTATGCCGGAATCACCCTGGCCGATCGCCGGCCGATGGCGGAAACCGCCCTGCAGGCCGTCGGTTTGGGCGACCGCATGCACCACAAGCCCGGCGAGCTTTCCGGCGGCCAGCAGCAGCGCATCGCCATTGCGCGGGCATTGGTCAACCGTCCGCCGATGATACTCGCCGACGAACCCACCGGTGCTCTCGACTCGAAAACCGGCGCCGAAATCCTGGCCCTGTTCGAATCGCTAAAACAGCAGGGCCATACCATCATACTCATCACCCATGACGAGCATGTCGCTGCGCATGCCGACCGCATCTGCCATATGCTCGACGGCGTATTGACCGAGGATTCCGCACATGTGGATTGATACCTTCCGCACTGCCGTTTCTTCCCTGCGCGGTAACTGGCTGCGCAGCGCGTTGACCTCGCTCGGCGTGATCATCGGCATCGCCGCTGTCATTGTGATGGTGTCGGTCGGGCAGGGCACCCAGAATGAAATCGAAAAGATGGTATCCGGACTTGGCGCCAACCGGTTGGATATCAACTCCGGCTCCTCCCGCTCGGGCGGCGTCCGGTTCGGTTCGGGCTCGCGGATGACGCTGACCCAATCCGATGCCGATGCCATCCGTCAGCAGATTCCGGAAGTGGCGTATGTCACCTCCAGTCTACGCGGCGGCACCCAGGTGGTGTATGCCGAGAACAACTGGTCGACCAGCTGGCAGGGCATCGAGCCGGATTATTTCGCCATCAACGAGTGGCAGGTCGCCAGTGGCAGCCCGCTGCAGGATTCCGATTACAAGTCCGGTGGCAAGGTCGTACTCATCGGTGAAACCATCCGCCGTGAACTGTTCGGCGAATCCGAAGCCGTCGGCGAAAGCATCCGCATCGGTAAGACCCCGTTCCAGGTGGTCGGTGTGCTCGAATCCAAGGGTCAGGGAGGATTCGGCCAGGATCAGGACGATGTACTCCTGGTGCCGCTGGAAACCGCACGTCGGCGTCTGGCCAGCAACAACACCCTTCCCGGCGGCGTGCAGCAGATCACCCTCGGCGTGGCGCGTGCCGAGGATCTGCCTTACGTGCAGGAACAGGTGGAAGTACTGATGCGCCAGTTGCATAAGATCCAACCCGGCGCCGAAGATGACTTCACGGTGCGCAATATCGCCGAAATCATCGCCACCCGCACCGAAACCACGCGCATCATGTCGCTGCTGCTCGGTGCAGTAGCCAGCATCTCGCTGATCGTCGGCGGCATCGGCATCATGAATATCATGCTGGTCTCGGTTACCGAGCGCATCCGGGAAATCGGACTGCGCATGGCGGTCGGCGCCGGTCCGAAGGAAATCCAGCGTCAATTCCTGACCGAGGCCATGCTGATTTCGGTCGGCGGTGGTCTGATCGGCATTTTCATCGGGGTCGGGTTTTCGCTGCTGGTCGAGAAAATGGGCGCCCTGCCGGTCGCATTGAACTGGAAAGTGATCTCCCTGGCGGCGATCTGCTCCATGGCGACTGGCCTGTTTTTCGGCATTTACCCCGCCCGCAAGGCGTCCCAGCTCGATCCGATCGAAGCGCTCCGGCATCAGGGCTGATTCCGGCCGGATTGGGTATGATGGAAGCCTGCCAGTCGGGGTAAAATCCATGAAGTCCACCGTATTTGCCGGAATCCTGTTTATGTCGTCCATTGCCGCCGCCGCATCGCCGAAAACCGCCCTTGTCATTCACGGCGGAGCCGGGGTCATCACCCGGTCGCAGCTTTCGGCCGAAGATCAGGTTGGCTACGAAAAAGCCCTGAATGCGGCACTCGATGCCGGCAATGCCGTACTGCAGCGCGGCGGCAGTGCCCGTGAGGCCGTGATTGCCAGCGTCACCGTGCTGGAAGATTCACCCTTGTTCAACGCCGGCAAAGGCGCGGTCTATAACGCCGAAGGCGGTCATGAACTGGATGCCTCGCTGATGGAAGGACACACCGGCAAGGCCGGTGCCGTCGCCGGGGTGCGCACCATCAAGAACCCCATTCTGCTCGCCGAGGCGGTCATGCAACATTCGCCGCATGTGCTGTTGGCGGGCGAGGGTGCCGAGCATTTCGCCGATACCCGCAAGGACATCGAACGCGTGGCGCCGGAATACTTCGATACCGAGCACCGCTACAAACAGCTGTTGAAAGCGCAGGCTGAAGAAAAGCAGACCGCCTCGAATGATCTGAAAGGTAAATATTTCGGCACGGTCGGCGCGGTGGCGCTGGATCGAAACGGCCACATCGCCGCCGCGACCTCCACCGGCGGCATGACCAACAAACGCTGGAGCCGCATCGGCGATTCGCCGATCATCGGTGCCGGCACCTATGCCAACGACCAATGCGGCGTATCCGGTACCGGTTGGGGTGAGTACTTCATCCGTGCCGCCGTGGCCCATGACATCTGCGCGCGCATGAAATACCGCGGTGATTCCCTGACCCAGGCCGCGGAAGAAGTGTTGCTGAAGGTCGTTCCGGAAATGGGCGGCGACGGCGGCGCCATCGCGCTCGACCGGGATGGAAATATTTCCCTGCCATTCAATACCGAAGGCATGTACCGCGGCTGGATCAAGCCGGACGGCAGCCGTGGTGTCGCGATCTTCAAGGATTGATGCGCACCTTTCTGCTCATTGTTCTGTTCGCCGGCATCGCCTATGTCATCGGCCGGCAGCACGGCATGCAGGAACAGGCCTTGCTTGAAGTCGAAATACCCCGAAACACGGGAGCGCAGCAGGAACCTTCAGAAGTTCTTACAAAGCAGAACGATGCGACGCTGTCGAATCCGGGTGTGCAAGCAAGTGAAATCAAGCCAGATAAAATCCTGTTCTACGGCCAGCAGTCGCTCAAGCGCTCGGAGGACGGACACTATTATCTGGATGGATCGGTCAATGGCGTGGCGGTACGATTCATGGTGGATACCGGGGCGTCACTGTCGGTCATATCCGCCGATCTGGCAAAACGTGCGGGCTTGGGTGATTGCCAGTCGGTCGAGTTCCGGACCGCCATGGGTGTCGACCGCGATGCCTGCGTGGCCAAGGCAAACCGATTGGATTTCGGTCAGTTCACCCTGCATGATGTTTACATTGGCGTCAGCAAGAATTTCGAAGGCAATGCCCTGCTCGGCATGAATGTCCTGAAAACCCTCAACATCGAACAATCCGGCGATACCCTAATTTTGGAGAACAATCCATGAGCGACATCCTGATCGGCAAGGGTGAACAGCCCGTTTCCCTGCTCGCCAAGTACGGCAACCGCCACGGTCTGGTGGCCGGCGCCACCGGCACCGGTAAATCGGTTTCGTTGATGGTGCTGGCCGAGGGTTTCTCGCGCATGGGCGTGCCGGTGTTCATGGCCGATGTCAAAGGCGATATCGCCGGACTGGCTATCGCCGGAACCATGAATGAAAAAATCCAATCGCGTGTCGCCGACATCGGCATCACCGACTATGTCAATGAAGCCAGTCCGGTGGCGTTCTGGGATCTGTTCGGCAAGAAGGGCCATCCGGTGCGCACCACGGTATCCGAATTCGGTCCCGATCTGTTCGCACGCATACTGGAGTTGAATGAAACCCAGGCTGGCGTACTCGATATCGCTTTCAAACTGGCGGACGATGACGGCCTGCTCTTGCTGGATCTGGAAGACCTGCGTGCGGTGCTCAACCATGTTTCCGAAAACAAAACCGAGGTATCCGCCAAATATGGCTTGGTTTCGCCGGCATCGGTCGCGGCCATCCAGCGCGCGCTGCTGCGTCTGGAACAGCAGGGCGGCGAGCATTTTTTCGGCGAGCCGGCACTGCAGTTGTCCGACATCATGCAACGGCATGCCTCCGGTCGCGGCATGATCAACCTGCTGACTGCCGACCAGCTCATCCTGCAACCGCGGCTGTATTCCAGTTTCCTGCTCTGGCTACTGAGTGAATTGTTCGAAACCCTACCGGAAGTCGGCGACCTGGATCAGCCTAAGCTGGTGTTCTTCTTTGATGAAGCGCATCTGCTGTTCGGCGACATCCAGCCGGCGCTACTGCAACGGGTCGAACAGGTGGTGCGTCTCGTCCGTTCCAAAGGCGTCGGCGTGTACTTCTGCTCGCAGAACCCCGACGACATTCCGGACAACGTTCTCGGCCAGCTCGGCAACCGTATCCAGCATGCCCTGCGTGCCTATACGCCGCGCGACCAGAAAGCCGTGCGCACCGCCGCCGAAACCTTCGTGCCGAATCCGAAAATCGATGTCGCTAAAGTCATTTCCGAGCTGGCGGTCGGTGAGGCCTTGGTCTCCACCCTGCAGGATAAGGGCATCCCGATGCCGGTCGAGCGCGCCATCATCTGTCCGCCGCGCTGCCGCATGGGCGCCATCACCGATGCCGAGCGGCAGGCGGTTCTGGCACAGAGTCTATTGGGAGCCAAATACGATCAGGAAATCAACCGGGAATCGGCCCGAGAAAAGCTGAACGCCCGGGTACAGGAGACTGCATCTCCCGATCGCAGCACGGACAAGACCGATAAGCCGGAGAAACCCGCCAAAGAAGAGCCCGGATTCCTGCAGGAAATCCTGTTCGGCAATGGCCGCCGTCAGGGCGTCATCGAACAGGAAGCCAAGTATCAGGCCCGCAAGTTCATGCGCGGCATTCTGGGCGGACTATTGGGCAAAAAGCGCTGAATCCGGACTGATGCCCCGTCTTTATGGCAAAATAGGGGTGTTTCCGCAGTTCCGAGTGCCGTTCATGTTGATTTGCAAGCCATTGTCCATGTTTCCGCTACGGTTCTTTCCGTCTGCAGCCACCTTCTGATTCCGCATGGCTGACAGTCACGATACGCACGCTCCGCGCTCGCCGTTCCGCATCTGGCAGGCCTTCCAATGGTCGATGAAGGGCCTGCGCGCCGCTTGGCAGGTGGAATCCTCGTTCCGGTTGGAGGTTTACCTGTGTTTTGTGCTGGTGCCGCTCGGATTGTATCTGGGGCAAACCGGCGTCGAGCGCTTCCTGCTGGTTTCGGTGCTGCTGCTGGTTCTGATTGTCGAAGTCCTTAATTCGGCCATCGAGGCCGTGGTCGATCGCTGGGGGCCGGAACATCATGATCTGGCCGGCCGCGCCAAAGACATGGGCTCGGCTGCCGTCTTCCTGTCCGACGTGAATGTCGTGGTTTGCTGGCTTTTGATACTGTGGCCGCAATGGAGCAAGGATTCCTGATGGAATGGGTTTTCAACGGCGAGATCTGGATTGCGCTGGCGACGCTGGCGATGCTCGAAATCGTGCTGGGCATCGACAATCTGGTATTCATCTCGATCGCGGTCAGCAAGTTGCCGCCGGAACGCCGCCCGGCCGCCCGTAAATTCGGTCTGATGCTGGCCTGCGTCACCCGTATTCTGCTGTTGCTGTCATTGGCCTATCTGGCGCGCATGCAGACCGATCTGTTTTCCTTGTTCGGTCAAAACTTCTCGGTCCGCGATCTGGTGCTGATCGGCGGCGGGCTGTTCCTGCTGGTGAAGGGCACGCTGGAAATCCATGATTCGGTCGAGGGCCGCGGCGAAGAAGAAGACATCGACACCAAGCCTTCGGCGGTGTTCGGTTACGTCATTGCCCAGATTGCAGTCATCGACATCGTGTTCTCCCTCGATTCCGTGATTACCGCAGTCGGCATGGTCGATAACCGGGCGGTAATGGTCGCCGCCATCATCATCGCGGTGGGCGTCATGATTTTCGCCTCGAATCCGATCGGCGACTTCATCGATCGGCACCCGACCGTCAAGATGCTGGCGCTGGCGTTCATCATTCTGGTCGGCGTGGCCTTGATTGCCGATGGTTTCGGCATCCATATCGAGCGCAGCCTGCTGTATTTCGCCATGGCGTTCTCGGCAGCTGTCGAGGCGCTGAACATCCTTTCGCGACGGCGCCAGAAACGCTGATTTTGGGGTAGGATAAGGCCATCCCGTCCCACGAGGTGCGCCATGCAACGATTCCGTCTGTTATTCCTCATCGTCCTTGCCGCGATGCTGTCCGGTTGCGGTTACAACACCATCCAGCAGCAGGATGAAGCCGTCAAGGCGCAGTGGTCGGAGGTGCTCAACCAGTACCAGCGCCGCGCCGATCTGGTGCCGAACCTGGTCGCCACCGTCAAAGGCTTCGCGGCCCAGGAAGAACGCGTGCTGACCGAAGTCACCAACGCCCGCTCCCGCGTCGGCCAAATGAACATCAGTGCCGATCAGGCTTCCGATCCGGAAACCCTGAAGAAATTCCAGGCGGCGCAGGGCGAGCTCTCCGGCGCGCTTTCGCGTCTGCTGGTGGTTTCCGAGAATTACCCCGAACTGAAATCCAATGAGAATTTCCGTGATCTGCAGGTCCAGTTGGAAGGCACCGAAAACCGCGTCACGGTCGCCCGCAACCGCTATATCCAGTCGGTGCAGGCCTACAACACGCACATCCGCCAGTTTCCGGTGAATATCACGGCCAAGCTTTTCGGATATCAGCCGAAAGCCAATTTCTCGGTGGAAAACGAAGCGGCCATTTCCAAAGCGCCGACCGTCGAGTTCGCGCCGGCCACGCCGGCTCCCGCGCCCGGCGGCTGAATCCATGCCGCGTGCCCTCGCGCTCTGGGTTCTGCTGCTTTTTTTCGGTTCCGGTGAAAGCCGGAGCCAGGACGCGGCCGTTCCTGCGGTGGCACCGAAGTTGGTGCAGCATGTGACTGATCGCACCGGTACGCTGAGTGCTGGACAGATTGCCGAGCTCGAACAGCGCTTGACCGAATTCGAACAGCGCAAGGGCAGCCAGGTCGCGGTATACATGATTCCGAGTCTGGACGGACAGTCGCTGGAGGATGCCGCCCTGGCGGTGGCCGAGAAAAACAAGCTGGGCCGTGCCAAAGTCGATGACGGCGTGCTGCTGTTCATCGCCAAGGACGACCGGAAAGTCCGGATCGAAGTCGGATACGGCCTGGAGGGCGCGATTCCCGATGCCAAAGCCGGACGCATCATCCGGGAATATCTGGCTCCGAATTTCCGCAAGGGCGAATACTACCAAGGCATCAACGAGGCGACCGGTGCTTTGGTCCAGCTGATCGACGGCGAGGAATTGCCGCCACCCTTGCAGGAGGAGCAGGCAGGCCAAGCGCCGCCGGGCGGTGTATTCGCGCTTTTCATCGGCGTGTTCATCGGGCTGTTGGCGGCCGGCACCCGGATGAAACCGGTTTTTCTGCGGCGCTTCGGTGCAGGCCTTGTCGCCGGCAGTATCGGGTTCCTGGTGCTCAGCACGCTCGGCTACGGCATTCTGGCCGCGCTGATTGCCTTTTTCATCGCCAGCGCCGGGCCGGGCCGTTTCAGTTCCGGCGGCGGCAGCTGGGGTTCCTTCCCGGGCGGGGGTTCCGGCTGGGGCGGCGGCTCGGGAGGCTGGAGCGGCGGCGGTGGTGGTTTTGGCGGCGGCGGCGCGTCGGGAGGATGGTGATGAATCGCATTGCACAGAATCTGTTTTCCGGCTGGTTCCAGCTGAGCCGCTGGTTTCCGGTCGAGCGCATGAAAGCCATCCGGGATGTCATCGCCGAAGGCGAGCGCGGCCACGCCGGCGAACTGTGTTTTGCGGTCGAGGCGCGCTATTCCCCGTTTGCGCTGATGGCTGGTATCCATACCCGCGGCCGTGCCGAGCAGGTGTTCTCGGCCCTGAGAGTCTGGGATACCGCCGAGAACAGCGGCGTTCTGGTCTATCTGCAACTGGCCGAGCGCCGGGTTGAAATCATCGCCGACCGTGGCATCGCCGCCAAGGTCCCGCAGGCCGGCTGGGATGCGCTATGCGCCGATTTCGCCGAGGCCATGCGTGATGGCGTACCGGACCGTGCGGTGATGGACTGTCTGGGCCGGATCAATGTCTTGCTTGCCCTGCATTTTCCGGCGGCGGCCGATAACCCGAAAGAGCTTCCGGACGAGCCCGTCATCCTCTGAATTGCTGAAATTCCGCTCGCGCCAGCTCCCCGTTTTCAGGCACAATAGTGTCTGTACCCGCGGAAATTTCCATGACCATTCTGCACGATATCGATCCCGTCGCCCTGCCGCTGCCGTTCTGGCCGCATGGCATTCATTGGTACGGCATCATGTATCTGCTCGGTTTCGCCGCCGCCTTTATGCTCGGCCGATACCGGATCCGTGCAGGACGATTCCCCGGTATCGATGAAAACCGTTTCGGCGATCTGCTGTTCAACGGCATGCTCGGTGTGGTCATCGGTGGCCGGGTCGGCTATGTCCTGTTTTATGGCTGGTCCGATTTCATTGCTGATCCTATGTTTCTGCTCCGCATCAACGAGGGTGGCATGAGTTTCCACGGCGGATTGCTCGGGGTAATGGCCGCCGTGGCCATTTGGTCGGCGCAGTCCAAAAAGCATGTGTTCGACACTCTCGATTTCCTGGCGCCGCTGGTGCCGCCGGGCCTGATGTTCGGGCGCATCGGTAATTACATCGGCGGTGAGCTGTGGGGGCGCTATACCGGAAAGGATTGGGGCGTGATTTTCCCGCGTGCGGAAGCCGACCTTTACAGCCAGAGCGCCGATCAGCTCCGGGTTTTGCATGAATCCGGACTGCTCGACCGTTACGCCCGTTATCCGTCGCAATTGGTGCAGGCCGCGCTGGAAGGGTTGTTGCTGTTCATCATCCTGTTCTGGTATTCCCGCAAACCCCGTCCGCGTTATGCCGTGTCCGGCCTGTTCGCGCTCGGCTACGGCGTGTTCCGTTTCCTGGTCGAGTTCATCCGTCAGCCCGATGCCGGCATCGGCTATCTGGCCTGGAATTGGCTGACCATGGGACAACTGCTGTCACTGCCGTTGATCGTGCTGGGGATTGTCCTGCTGGCCTTGTCGCGCCGGCAAAAGGAGCCCAAGTCATGAAGACCTACCACGCGTTTCTGCAGCATGTGATGGATACCGGGCAGGATAAAAACGACCGGACCGGAACCGGCACGCGTTCGGTATTCGGTTACCAGATGCGTTTCGACCTTTCCGAGGGGTTTCCGCTGGTGACCACCAAGAAACTGCATCTGCGTTCGATCATCCATGAGCTGCTGTGGTTCCTCAAAGGTGAAACCAACATCGCCTATCTGAAGGACAACAAGGTCAGCATCTGGGACGAATGGGCCGATGCCAACGGCGATCTCGGGCCTGTCTACGGCAAACAGTGGCGCAGTTGGGAAGGCAAGGATGGTGCGGTCGTTGATCAAATCAGCTGGCTGATCGGTGAAATCCGCCGAAATCCCGATTCGAGACGCTTGATCGTGAGCGCCTGGAATGTGGGCGAGCTGCCGCAGATGGCCTTGATGCCCTGCCACTGCCTGTTCCAGTTCTATGTCGCGCCACCGAAACAGGCCGGGGGCCGGCCGCGACTGAGCTGCCAGCTTTACCAACGCTCCGCCGACATCTTCCTTGGCGTGCCGTTCAACATCGCCAGCTACGCCCTGCTGACGCACATGATCGCCCAGGTCTGCGATCTGGATGTCGGTGATTTCGTGCACAGTTTCGGGGACGCCCACATCTACAGCAACCATTTCGAACAGGTGCACGAGCAGCTTTCCCGGACCCCGGGTCCGCTGCCACAGCTGCGCCTGAATCCGGCGGTGACCGATCTGTTCGCCTTCACCTTCGAGGACATCGAAATCATCGGGTACGAACCGCAGGCGGCCATCAAGGCACCGGTTGCGGTATGAGCCGCATCACCCTGATTGCCGCGGTCGACCGGAAGCAGGCCATCGGATTCGACAATGCCTTGCCGTGGCGCCTGCCGGATGATCTGAAGCGTTTCAAAACGCTGACTCTCGGCAAAACCGTGCTCATGGGCCGCAAAACCGCCGAATCGCTGGGTCGTGCATTGCCCGATCGGCGCAATCTGGTGCTGACCCGCAGCGGCAGAGTGCCGTTCGAAGGCATGCAGGCGGTCAGCTCACTGGACGAGGCGATGGCCTTGTGCGGCGGTCATGAGCTGATGGTGATCGGCGGCGGCGAGATTTACGCACTGGCGTTGCCTCTTGCACGCCAGATGCATCTGACCCATGTCGATACCGAGCTGCCCCAGGCCGACGCCTGGTTTCCGGCGTTTGATGAAAACGACTGGCTGGAAACGGCCAGTGAAGATCACGGCATCGATGAACGGCATGTGCACCGGTTCCGTTTTGCCGATTACTTCCGTCTGAATCTGCCCTGAGGCTCAGTCACGGTTTTTGCTGAACCCGTCACTGCGTCCCGGGACCTGATGGATGCGAAGCGCAGGCCCGAGCTCCAGTGCCGTCAGCGTGCCGCCCCAGACCGCGCCGGTATCGATGGCGTAAATGCCCAGGCCCATGAACAGACCCAGCGTCGACCAGTGACCGCAGACAATCGGCAGTTCACGTTGCGCATGGCCCGGCGTCGAGAACCACGGATAGAAGCCCGGCTGCTGGGTACCTGGCTTGCCTTTCTCCTCGAAACCGATGCGTCCGTTCGGCGTGCAGTAACGCATGCGGGTGAAGATATTGACGATGGCGCGGAAACGGTCGGTGCCGTTCAATTTCGGCGACCAGTTCGGCTGGTTGCCGTACATCGCTTTCAGATGCCGTGCCGCCTGATCACTCTGCAGGATTTTCTCGACTTCGCGCGCGCGCGCCGCGGCCATGTCCAGCGTCCATTTCGGTGAAAGTCCGGCATGCACCATGGCGAAACCGAGGTTGCGGTCGACATGGAACAGTTTCTGCCGGGTCAGCCACCCGATCAGCGCATCGCGCTCCGCTGCAAACAGCACCCGGTGCAGATCGGGATTGACCTTGTTCTGGTCGGCTTCGCTGCGCTGGGCGATGGCCAGCAGCGACATGTCGTGGTTGCCGAGCACCACGGTGCTGCGTTCACGCAGGGAGTATACGAGATTGAGCGTTTCCAGTGATTGGCCGCCGCGGTTGACCAGATCGCCGCAGAACCAGAGATTGTCCTGGGCCGGGTCGAATTTGATATGGTCCAGCAGCCGGGCCAGTACGTCGTAGCAGCCCTGCAAATCACCAATGGCATAGGTTGTCATTGAGTGGGTAATCCGAATTTTCAGTCCTGGCCATTATAGCGCCGGCGCGGCATGGCCGCCTGAATAGGTGCCGTCGCTCAGGCCGCGGATTCGGACAGGAAATTCGCCAGATGTACGAACGCCGACACCGGAAGCTGCTCGGCACGGGTTTCCGGCTTGATGCCGGCCGCCTGCAGCTGCTCGCCGGTGCATAGACGCGACAACGCGTTGCGCAGGGTTTTCCGGCGCTGGCCAAAGGCATCGCGCACGACGGCGGCGAACATTTCCGGATCACGGATGCCGGCCTGGGCCGGGTCGCGCGGGATTAACCGGACTACGGCCGAGTCGACCTTCGGTGGCGGGTTGAAACTCTGCGGGGGAACGTCGAACAGCGGAATCACCTCGCAGACCGCCTGCAACATGACGCTCAGGCGCCCGTAAACTTTGCTTCCCGGTTCGGCTGCCATGCGCTCGACCACTTCCTTCTGCAGCATGAAATGCATGTCACGGACCTGCGTGCAGTGTTCGAGCACGTGGAACAGGATCGGGGTCGAGATGTTGTAGGGCAGGTTGCCGACCAGGCGGATGCGGTTTTCGCCGGCCAGCTTGCCGAAATCGACCTGCAACACGTCTTTATGCACGATGGTCAGTTCGCCGATGCCATGCGCGGCTTCGCTCAGCGGCGTAATCAGATCCCGGTCGAATTCGATGACGGTCAGACTGCCGTGTTTTTTCAGCAACGGAAAGGTGATGGCGCCCTGGCCCGGGCCGATTTCCACCAGCATATCGCCCGGTTTCGGGTCGACCGAATGCACGATATGCTCGATGATGCTGCGGTCGGTCAGGAAGTGCTGCCCGAGGTTTTTCTTCGGCGGCGCCTTGAAATGGCTCATGCCGCTTTTCCCTGAAGCGCCAGTTTCCGGCATAACTGCACAGCCTGCCAAAGGCTCTCATCGCTGGCCCTGCCGGTTCCAGCCAGATCCAGAGCGGTGCCATGATCGACCGCCACGCGCGGATAGGTCAGGCCGAGCGTGATATTGACGGCACTTTCAAAACCGGAGAATTTGAGCACGGGCAGTCCCTGGTCGTGGTACATGGCGAGGATGGCGTCGCATTCGGCCAAGCGTGCCGGCAGAAAAGCGGTGTCGGCCGGCAAGGGACCTTGAAGATGGAAGCCCTCGGCCCGGAGCTTTTCCATGACCGGAATCATGACCTCGATTTCTTCACGGCCAAGCAGGCCATCTTCACCGGCATGCGGATTCAGGCCGAGCACGTGGATCTCCGGGTTGGCGATGCCGAACTGCGCCTGCAGGCCGCTTCGGGTGATGCGTAGAACGCGCTCCAGGAGCACGGGGGTGATGGCGTCGGCAACCGCGCGCAGGGGCAGATGGGTGGTGGCCAGCGCGACCCGCAGGTGCGCGTTGGCCAACATCATCACAACCTCGACGCCGGCCTGTTCGGCCAACAGTTCGGTGGTGCCGGTATAAGGTATGCCGGCGGCATTGACTGCGGCCTTGTGGACCGGTCCTGTGACCATGCCATCGAATTCGCCCTCAAGGCATCCTTGGCCGGCGCGTTGCAGTGCAGCGATGACCTGTGCCGAATTGAGCGGTTCAAGGTGACCGGGACGCATCGGCATCGGCGCGGTGACGGGTAGGACGGCGAGCTCACCGGCAGCACATTCGTCGCCGGCCGCTTTACAGCGCAATGGGAGTTTCAGGGCCTGTGCAGCAGTGTACAGATGATCTGGATCAGCGAGTACGGTCAATCGGCAGCCATGGTCCCGCTGGGCGAGCCTGACACACAGTTCCGGTCCTATCCCGCTTGGCTCACCGGGCACCAATGCCAGATGCGGCCGGACGGCCATCAGATCGCAGCGAGGCGTGACTCGACGAAAGCTTCAGCGCGCAACTGGCGCAGGAAGCGTTCGTATTCTTCCTCGGCCTTGCGCTGGCCGATGGCTTCGCGGGCCTCGCGGCGTTTGTTTTCGGCATTGGCATCCGATGAGCGCTTGCCCAGACGCTTCATCACCAGGAATCCGGCATCGGTCTGGATGACCGGCGACAGCTCACCGTCTTTCAGCATGACGATCTGCGCGCCGATCTGGGTGCCCCATTGGTTCTGGGTAAACCAGTCGAGCACACCGCCGCCTTCGGCATTGAGGTCGGGGCTGGAGAGTTCCTTGGCCAGCTTGCCCATGTCCTCGCCTTTGCCGATCCGGGACAGTACTTCTTCCGCCTTCTGGCGCGCGACTTCGTTGCCGCCGACGCGCACCGGATCGATCAGAATGGCCTGGGCACGGTATTCTTCAACCTGCTTGACCGCGGAGGCGTCCCGGGTTTCGGCCAGTTGAATCAGCTGGTAGCCGCTGGGGCCGCGAACCGGCTGGGACACATCTCCGGCTTTCATTTCCGAAATCATGGTGGTGAACTGCGGCGGAATCGAGTCGAAGGTCCGCCAGCCGATGATGCCGCCTTCGAGGGCGTTTTGGGCATCCGAGTAACGGATGGCGGCGGCTTTGAAATCCATCTTGCCGGTGGCGATCAGCTCACGGATGCCGTCGATTTTGCTTTTGGCGGTCGCCACCTGATCGGGGCTGGGGTTTTCAGGAAGCGCGACGAGCAGATTGGCCAACAGCACTTCGGGGCCCGAGGCCTTCTGGCTGGACACATATTGTTCCACCTCCGATTCACTCACCTGAACGCGGCTTTGCACATAGCTCTGGCGCAGGCGCTGTTGCAGAAGTTCATCACCGAGGTTGCTGCGGTAGTCTTCGAGCGCGATGCCTTCCTGTTGCAGGCGCTGCGCGAACTGTTCCTGCGTCAATTTGTTGGAGCCGGCGATATTCTGGATGACCTGGTTGAGTTCGCCATCGGACACACGGATACCGATATCCTTGGCGCGGTTGATTTGCAGGCGTTGCAGAATCAGGCGTTCCAGCACCTGACGTTCCAGCACGTTGTCCGGGGGCAGCTGGTTGGCCTGCTTGGCGTACTGCGCTTTGATGTTGCCGATGGCGCGCTCGAGCTCACTGCGCAGGATGACATCTTCATCGATGACCGCAACGATGCTGTCGATGGCGGTACTGGCTTGTGTGGTCTGGGCCAGGGCGGTGCCTTGGAGTCCGGGGCCGAGAAGCAGGGCAAGCACCAGGGATTTGGGGATGACAGACATGCAACACTCCGGAATCGGTTTAAAGCGGAAAATACGGGGTCGAAACATCAATACGCTAGGATACCATTATCCTTGAACAATTCAGGCCGGCTGCCCATGCTGCCCAGGCCGTTCAGCTCGAGTTCCAGGAACACGCCGGTATTCTCGCGGCTGTCGAAACTGCGGATATAGCGGCGCCCGAACACCCGGAATGCCATGCAGCAGCTGCGCCATTCGAAACCCAGCAGACTGTCGAGGTTCTGGTTGTCGCGCAGGGAGTAATTCCAACGCCCCATCACCCGCCAGTTGTCGTTGATGGGTAGGACAACGGCGAAGTCGGTTTGTTCCGCAAAGTCCTTGCGGAAACGGTATCCGGCATTGAACTGCAGTCCGTTCGGGCGCGACCAATAGCCGCGGATCGAAGACAGTTCGGTCTTGCTGTCGGCCGGATTCCAATGCTGGGTGACGCCGATTTGCCATTCGTCACTCAGCCGGATGTTGGCCTCGGCCACCCACGCCGAACCATCGGCCGGCTGGACCGGCTCGCCGGGCAGGGTCACTTTCGGCGGGTCGAAGTAGGTGATGCGACCCAGACTGAAATTCATCCGCTCCTTGCCGGATTCCGAGCTCAGGAAGCGGGTGGTCAGTGCCGTGGTCAGCTGGTTGGCATCGGTTTGCCGGTCGGCACCGCCATAGCGGTTTTCCCGGAACAGCGACGGCCACATGAAGGTCAGCGGCTGGGTGTCGAAGGCCGGGATGTCGGTCTGGTCGCGGTAAGGCACGTTCAGGTAAAACAGGCGCGGTTCGAGGGTCTGGATGAAATCCAAGCCGGCGAAGCTCGCCGGCCGTTCGAAATAAGCGCCGGCATCCAGACTGAAAATGCCCAGACCGCGGCTCAGTCGCGTGGGCGCGGTGACATCGAAGGGATCGGAATCGATCCAGTATTCGGTCTGCCGCCAGCTCAGGCTCGGGGTGGCGAACCAGTTGCCGCCAGTCAGCGGGAATTTGACGAAGGGCGTGACATCGATGCGGCGGCCGTCGTTCAGAACGTCATGTTCGAAAACCACAGCTTCCGCGTTCAGACCGGCCTCCAGCCAGGGGCGAAAGGGTTTGCTGCCACTCAAGGCCAGACGCGGCATGCGCCGGTAAGGTTCCGATCCCGGCGCCTGTGTCGGGTTGGCGATTTCCCAATTGGCGGCGGTCAGGTCGAGATTCCAGTACTTGCCGCGCCCGTGAAAGCCCAGCTCGCTTTTCAGCAGAGCCGTCGAGGTTTCGGTGATTGAATTGCCGAAATCGGAGAAGTAATACACGTCGCTGGCTGTGTTCAGGCTGCTCTGGAAATACCAGGCACGGTTCATTGCCGTGAAGTGTTCCCAGCCGATGCGATACCGGTCTCCACCCCGCAGGTCATCCCCGGGAAGATAGCTGCCATCGAAGATTCCGGCATTGTTCTGGGTCAGATAACGGAATTCGGTGCCGAGCATCAGGCCCCGCTCGCTCAGATAACGTGGGGTCAGGGTGGCGTCGTAGTTGGGTGCCAGATTGAGGTATACCGGTACCGAAATGTCAAACCCGTTCAGGCTGTCCTGACCGATTTTTGGGGACAGCAGTCCGGATGCGCGCGCACTGTCGGTTGGAAAGCGCATCGCCGGCAGCCACAGGATGGGAACACCACCCACTTCCAGTTTGACGTTTTTTGCCACCCCCTGGTGGGTCTTGTCGTTGACCTTGATTTCATCGGCGATGAATTGCCATTGCCGCTGATTGCTCGGACAGGTCGAGAAATTGGCACCGGTGAGGCGGCTGCCGTCATTCTGCACGATGACTTTTTCGGCGCTGCCGTTACCGTTGCTTTCATGGAACTGGTAATTCAGTCCGCTGAGCGCGATGTCACCGGTTTTCTGGTTGCCCTCTGCAGTCTTGGCGGTCATGCGCAGGGCATTGTTTTGAAACCTTACCGGTCCCTCGGTACGGTAGGTCTGACCGGCATGGTCGAAGCGCAAGGCATCGGTGGCGAGCCATTCGCTGCCCCTGCGTACTTCGACATTGCCTTCGAACAGGGACTGGTCGCGCGTGCCGATATCCAGATTGTCCGCGCTGATATCGGCAGGCTGGCTTGCAGGGTCGACCGTGTCACCGGTCAGTGGCTGGAAAAGCGGCAGAGTGTCAGGATTGCCGCACAATTGCCAACTGGTTCCGCCGGCTTCTTGATTCTGGGCATGCGCGTCCACGGCGGCAAGCAGGCTCAGACAGGCAAGGAATAAACGGGTTCGGCGCACGCATGACCCCAATCGGTAGTTATGGTGTATTTTACCCTTTAATAGCTGGCTTAGGCGGGCCCCGAGATGACCGACACCACCAAAACCGATGCCGATTGGCGCGCGCAGCTGAGTCCGGAACAGTACGCGGTCTGCCGCTGTTCGGCCACCGAGCCGCCCTTCACCGGAAAATACTGGGATCACCATGCGGCGGGAATGTATCACTGCGTGGCCTGCGGCGCGGCACTGTTCGCTTCCGACAGTAAATTCGACTCCGGCAGCGGTTGGCCGAGTTATTTCCAGCCGGCGGACGCGAAGGCCTTGAAGCTTGAATTCGATGATTCCCATGGCATGCGTCGCACCGAGGTGCAGTGTGCCGGTTGCGGCTCCCATCTGGGCCATGTGTTTACCGACGGCCCGCAACCCACCGGATTGCGTTACTGCATCAATTCCGCGGCCCTGGATTTCAAACCGGCGGTTTAAGACTTCCGGCGATCGTGGTTCCAGAGCACTTCGCCATGCCCGCTGGCGCGGGCCAATACACGGGCGAGAACAAACAGCAGATCTGAAAGCCGGTTCAGGTAGCGGATCGCTTCAGGCCGGACCGCATCATGGCGTGACAGGGTCACCACTTCGCGTTCGGCGCGGCGGCTGATGGTCCGGGCCAGATGGCAGTGGCTGGCGGCCATGCCGCCACCCGGCAGGATGAAATCCTTCAGTGCCGGAAGATCGGCATTGAAGGCATCCAGTTGCTGTTCAAGATGGTCGATGTCGGCATCGAAAATGGCCGCATGACCTGGGATGCAGAGCTCGCCGCCGAGATCGAACAGATGGTGTTGGACGGAAACCAGCAGGTCGCGGACATCCTGCGGTATGTCGCAGGCCAGAATCAGGCCGATGGCGGAATTGGCTTCATCCACCGTGCCGTAGGCGGTGACCCGCGCGGAATCCTTGGATACCCGGCTGCCATCGCCCAGACCGGTGGAGCCGTCGTCGCCGGTTTTGGTGTAGATCTTGGTGAGCCGGTTGCCCATCAGGCGGCTTGACGCATTTCCGGAATGCGTTGTTTCAGCAGTTCGTAGCCGCCGAACAAAACGGTGGCATAGAACAGGGTGCCGAGCAGGCCGTTCTGGAAGAAGGGCAGGCCGGCAACGTAGGCGGCGGCCAGTCCGGCGGCGGTCTGCGGGAAGAACGCGGAGCCGTACCAGACCCCGAAATTGGTGACCAGAAAGAAAATCACGGCACTTGCGACGCCATAGCCGCCGACGCGCAGCACCGACACGCGCTTGCGCAGACCGAAGCCGAGAACAGCCAGTGCGGCGATGGTGAGATAGACCAGCCAGAAACCGGCGGATACGAAATAACTGAAATATTCGCCGCCCATCAACAGGCCCAGTGCCAGATCCGAGACGAACAGGGCGATCAACGGCACCAGAATGGCCAGCGATTTACGCGCGAAATAGGCGCCTCCGAAGAGGGCCATGGCTTCGACCGGCGAAAAATTGGGCGGATGCGGGATCAACCGGGTCAACGCCACCGCCAGAATCATGCCGGTCAGCACGGTGAGATTGAGGGCAAGCGGACGGTTCGGCATACGGTTCTCGAAGCAGGAAAAAGTAATCGGTAATAGAATACCTTATTCAGCAGGATTTGAGAGAGCCCGTGGCGTCCGAAGTGTCTGAAAATGTGGATATCGCCATCGTCGGCGGCGGGCTGGTCGGATCCAGTCTGGCTTGTGCGCTGGAGCGTGCCGGCCTGTCGGTTGTACTCATCGAAGCGGCCGAAACGCCGGAGATTCCGCCTGGTTTCGACCAGCGCAAGCTGGCCTTGGCCCAACGTAGCATCGACGCCCTTGCTCGATTGGGCGTTCTGCCCCTGTTGCAGGCGCCACCAACAGCGATACGGCGCATCCATGTCAGTCGGACCGGTGATTTCGGGCGGACCCTGCTTGATGCCGCCGAATTCGGACATCCCGCCTTCGGGGCTGTTGTTCTTGCTCAGGATCTTGGGCTGGCTTTGGCAAAACGGGTCAGTCGCCTGCAACAGACCCGACGGATTTGTCCGGCCCGGGTTTCAGCCTGCCACTTCGTCGCTGAGGGTGCCCGATTGACGCTGGCCACCGCCGAAGGTAAAAAACACCTCTCGGCACGGCTGGTGGTTGCGGCGGATGGCACCGACTCGTGCATTCGAAAGGCCGCAGGCATTGCGACCCACACACATGACTATGGGCAAACCCTGTTCGTCAGTTCCCTGATGGCGGATCAGATCAGTGATGGAACTGCCTATGAGCGCTTCAGTGGGCAGGGGCCGGTGGCGCTGCTGCCGATGGCCGATGGCGCTTATGGCGCCATCTGCGCGGTGTCCACGGCCGACGCAAGCGGCATCGCAAAGTTGGAGGATGCCGCCTATGCCGATTATTTCCAGAGCCGCTTCGGGTGGCGGGTCGGGAAAATCCGTGAAACCGGCAAGCGCACCATTTATCCGCTGAAGCGGGTTCTGGCCGAGCGCTTGCATGCCCCTCACGCCGTTTTGATGGGCAATGCCGCGCAAACCATCCATCCGATCGGCGCCCAGGGATTCAATCTCGGTCTGCGCGATGCACTTGGTCTGGCGCTGATTCTGGTCGCCGAGGGTCTCAGCGCTGCAACCGCCGAAGCGTATGCCGAATCCCGTCAGGAAGATCGTTCACGAACCCTGGCCTTCAGCGATGGCTTGGCCCGGATGACCGCCAATCCGGGGATGCCGGCGCATCTGCTGCGCTCGATGGCTTTGGGCGCCTTGGGCGCAGCGCCGGCCCTGGCGGCCGGGTTGGTATCCGGAGCCATGGGCTACCGGGGTACCGGAAGTTTCGAGGAAGTGCTATGAAGTCCTTGGATGTCATTGTGGTCGGCGGCGGCATGGTCGGTCTGAGTGCGGCATTGATGGCCGCTCGGCAGGGTTTGCAGGTGGCGCTGGTGGAAGCGCATGCACCGAAAGTCTGGCAGCGGGAACAACCGGATCTGCGTGTGGTGGCATTGGCACTGGATAATCAGGCGCTGATCGATTCCTTCGGGCTCTGGCAGGAAGTGCTCGCCCGGCGCGCATTTCCGTATTCCGCGATGACGGTATTCGATGCGGTGCATTCATCACCGTTGCGTTTCAATGCCGGGGACCTTGGGCGTCCGTTTCTGGGTCATATCCTCGAGAACGATGTCCTGGTTGATGTGCTTTGGCAGGCTGTGATTCACGAGCCCAATATCCATCTGCATTGCCCGGATAAAATCGGCAGCCTGCATGAAACCGAATCGGAGGTCCGCATCGGTTTGCAAAGCGGTGTGGAATTGAGCGCGCGGCTTGCCATCGGTGCCGATGGTGCGGCGTCCCGTGTGCGTGACCTGATCGGTGTCGGCGTTGATGAACAGGACTATGGCCAGAAAGGTGTGGTGGCGTTCGTGCACACCGAACTCGGCCATCAGAACACGGCCTGGCAGCGCTTTCTGGACACCGGCCCATTGGCGTTCCTGCCCTTCGGCGATCGCTGCTGTTCGATTGTCTGGAGCCTGCCGCAAGCGGAAGCCGATAGGCTGCTGCAAACCGAGCCAGAGGAATTCTGCCATGCACTGGATTCGGCTTTTGCGGGCACGCTTGGCAAGTCCCGTCTGGTTTCGGAACGGGCGGCGTTTCCTTTACGCCGCAGGTTGGCCAAGTGCATGATCCAGGGCCGCACCCTGCTGCTCGGCGACGCCGCGCATGCCGTGCATCCGCTGGCCGGGCAGGGTGTCAATCTGGGCCTGAGGGATGTCCGGGCATTACGCGATGCACTCACGCTTTCCAAACAAAAAACCGGTGATGCCCTCGATGGCGGTCAGCTCGCGCGCTGGGCGCGGACGCGCTACTCGGAAAATACCCTGGCGGCACTCGCCTTTGAAAACATCAACCGCGTTTTTTCGAACGACAACATGATGCTTTCATTGCTGCGCGGCCGGCTTCTGGGCCTGGGTAACCGCATCACTCCGATGAAGAATGCCATGGCACGTTACGCGGCAGGACTTTAAGGGCGTTTTCTGCCTCGTGCCACGAGAGCCAGACTATCACGACCGAGCCGTTTCAGACTGCGGCTGACTTCGGTCGGCGAGACATTCAGACGCTCGACTCGATCGCTTGTGAAAATCTGGATGCTGCCGGACTTGAAGTCGGGTGCATCGGGTACATAGACTGTGCTCAGGCCATCCGCCTCCTCAATCAGGAAGCCGAACGCCAGAGCTTCGTCTTGAGGCACCAACACCGGCTTGAACACATCGCCGTTCTTATAGTTGAGTTTGTCGGCCACCATGCTGGTGATGAAGGTATAGCCCGGAATTGCCGACAGGAAATCATCTTCCAGTTTTTCGATGAATACCCTGAGTTTTGTTGAACGGAACAAAAGTCCGGACATGAAGCAAATAATCACCAGCACCAAGACCGCCATGATCTGGTGCCCATCGAATCCCATCATGTCGTCTGGCAGGCGTGTTGTCACCGGCTTGAGAACCAGCATCATCACTTCGTGGACTTTTTTAAGAATGATCAGCACGACGGCGATAGGCAGCAGGAAGAACAGGCCGCCGGTTAAGGTGTTGATGATGAATTTGCGCAAGCTGTTCATGGCCGGATTCCGGTGTATGGATGCCACCATTACATCGGATGCGGGCCGCTGGGTCAATGCAGGTGCTTGCATTGACCGGCGCTATCGGCTTTAATCGGGAAATCCCATTTCGCAGGCCCCGTAATGAGCAATGTCCAGAATCTGCTGTTGATCTCCCTTCTGGTGGGATTCGTTCTGCTTGAATATCTACTCGGCCGGGTGAAAACCTTCAATACCGGCAAAGGCGACAGTGTCATCGACCTGCTCAGCATGGTGCTGCTGGCCGGGCTGACCCAGCCGTTCATCTTCTTCGTGGTCGGGTCCTTCGGCGACTACGCCTTTCCCGAATACCGCAACGCTTTGGCCGCGCTGCCCTGGTACGCCATGGCCGCCATGCTGCTGATCGGTGATGACATGGCCCAGTACTGGTGGCACCGCCTGTCGCATTCGCCGCTGCTCTGGCCGCTGCACCGGGCACATCATTCGCCGCAGTACATGAGCGCCCGTATCATCTACCGGAACAATTTCTTCTACTATCTGTGCATGCCCGGATTATGGATTTCCGGTGTGCTGATATTCCTCGGATTCGCCGAAGTCTATCTGGTCTACATCGTGGTCAAACTGGCGGTAATCACCGGCGCGCATTCGGCGGTCAAGTGGGATGCGCCGCTGTACCGGATTAAAGCCCTGAAGCCGCTGATGTGGCTGGTGCAGCGCACGGTTTCGACCCCGAGCACGCATTATGCCCACCATGCCATGTATGACAATGACGGCATCGGCCATTACAAAGGCAATTTCGGCAATCTGCTGTTCTTCTGGGACGTGCTGTTCGGTACGGCGCACATCACCCAGCAGTACCCTGCCGAAGTCGGTCTGCGCGACGACCAGCTGTTCGGTCGCGAATCCTGGTGGGTGCAGCTGTTCTATCCGCTGTTCCGCTCACGGCGTGCGCATTCGGCGTTGATTCCCGGCGGCAAACCCTACGAAGAATCAACGCCCGTCTAACTTTCAGATGTCGACACACCAGTTCAGTTCATCGGGCACGTCACCTTGCTTGATGCCATCCAGATAGGCCTTGATGCGTTTTGAAACCACGCGATCGGCCACGGGCGGAAGATCGAAAACCTCGCCCCGGAAACCGATACGTGCGATCGGCGCGATGGTGGCCGCGGTGCCGGCACCGAAAGCATCCTCAAGCCGTCCTTCGCGGATGGCGGTGATTACTTCATCCACGGAAATACGGCGCTCCTGCACCGGAATGCCCCAATGTTTGGCCAGATCGACCACCGAGCGTTTGACCACGCTGCGCAGAATGGTATCGGAGTCTTCCGAGGGCGTGATGAGGGTGCCGTCGATGACGAACACCACATTCATGGTGCCGGACTCCTCGATGTATTTGTGCTCCTTGCCGTCGGTCCAGATCAGCTGCTGGAAGCCTTCGTCGTTGGCCAGCTTGGTCGGCAGCAGCGATGCCGCGTAGTTGCCGGCCGTCTTGGCCCGGCCGACGCCGCCCTCGGCCGCGCGCGTGAAGCGTTCCTCGATCTTCACTGCCAGCGGCTCGGCGTAGTAGGCGCCTGCGGGGCAGGACAGGATCATGAACTTGTAGGTTTCCGAGGGCCGCACGCCGAGCGCTTCATCCGTGGCGAAGATGAATGGACGCAGGTACAGCGCCGCGTTGTCGTTTGCAGGAACCCAGTCGCGCTCGAAACGGGCGTGCGCCTTGACCAGTTCGATGAAGGTGGCTTCGGGAATGCCGGGCATGCACAGGCGCTGGCAGGATTCATTGAAGCGCCGGGCATTGAGTTCGGGGCGGAACAGCGTGATCCGTCCATCATGGCCGCGGATGGCCTTCATGCCTTCAAAAATACTCTGCCCGTAATGCAGGGTGGCGTTGCCCGGGTGCAGACTGACCGGACCGAAGGGCACGATGGCCGGTTTCTGCCAGGCGCCGCCGCGGAAATCCATCATCATCATGTGGTCGCTGTAGATGCGTCCGAACGGCAGATGATTCCAGTCAATCTCGGCGATGCGGGAGTGTTCGGTACGGCGGGTGTCGATGTCGAGGGTCATGGTCTGATCGTCATTTGAGGGCGTGCGCGAACACGGTAATTTCTTCGCGGTCATGATACAGCTGCCGGGCACGGATACGCACCGGACGGCCGCATTGGCTCTGGAACAGCTCCAGACACAGCGCGGTTTCTTCCCAGCGTTTCTTCATCGGCAGCTTGAGGTTGAAGATGGCATTGCGGCACCAGCCGTTGGCGAACCACTGCGCCATGCGTTTGGCGACCTTGCTCGGCGTCTCGACCATGTCGCAGACCATCCAGTCGATCGGTCGCTGCGGTTGCCAGTGGAAGCCGTCGGCACGAATGTGTTCAATCAGACCGGTAGCCAGTGCATCGGGATTCATCGGACCATTGTCGATGGCGCTGACCTGCAACTGATGTTTGGCCAGCACCCAGCTCCATCCGCCCGGGGCGGCGCCCAGATCGGCAGCTTTCATGCCGGCGGCAATAAGATTCAGCCGCTCTGCCGGAGTCATCAGGCAAAGGATGGCTTCATCCAGTTTCATCGCCGAGCGGCTCGGTGCCCGCGAATCCTGTTTCAGGCGCGGAATGCCCATCGGCCATGGCGATCGGTCGTCTTCGGTGGAACTGGCCAAAAGCACATGCCGGTTACTGAGGAATATCACGTGCAGCTGCGGCAGTTTCGGATTCGGTTTGTCGGTCAGCAGGCCGCGCTTGCGCAGCGCCGGTCGCAGGGCATTGCCGAAAGACTTAGCCAGCCCGGCCAGGGGCCGTGCGGCATCGGAATCGGGGGTTTCCACTGACAGGTCGCCGTAGCGGCCCTTGCCGCCGAGCGCATCGATGACCGGGCCGATGCGGTCGGCGATGTCGAGATCGGACAGTTCATCGATCAGCGCATATTTCTGCCGCGCGAAAATCAGCTGTTCAAGCCGGATGGCCTGGGTCAAGGTTTCCCGCGGCGCGCCGAGCAGCATCACGAAGGCGCTGCCGCGTTCGGTTTTGGCATAGACCGGCAGGCCCAGTGCGCCGGCATGGTGCGTGAGTTCGGCCGCCAGATCCGGTTCAAAGCCGGGGCGGCAATAGGCCAGTAATCCCTCAGTAGACATGGCCGGATTCCCCGTAGGTTTGCAAAACCGCGCAAGCGTCTTCGCGCAGGATGTCGCGACGGACGGCGATACCGCGTTTCTGCCATTCCCCGAGCCAATCGGCCGGCAACGGACCTTCGTCGAAGCCGGCCAGGGATTGCACGTCATCGGCACGGGCACCGATCAGGACGGCGTCGATGCCGGCCCAGAACGAGGCGCCGTAACACATGGCACAGGGCTGCGAGGACGAGGCCAGCACAATCCGTTCGCCGGTTTGATTCAGGCGGAATTGACGCAGGTTCTGTTGCGCCGTGGCGAAGGCCATCATTTCGGCATGCGCCAGCGAGCATGTCTGTGCCAGCACCCGGTTGACGCCGACACCGAGCAAACGGCCGGCTTCGGTGAACAGGGCGGCACCGAAAGGACCGCCGGTGCCCTCGCGCACATTGCGTGCCGACAGCCGGACAGCCAGTGTCATTTTCGCGAGGTCATCCGGATAGACGGCATCCGGCCCGATTTCATCGGCAATCCAGGCCGGCAGCGTCAGAAGGACCTGATCATGCAGCACGGACTTATTTCGCAGCCCAGGTGTCACGCAGGGTCACGCTGCGGTTGAACACCGGCCTTTCCGGAAGATGGTCATGCCGGTCGGCCACGAAGTAGCCCTGACGTTCGAATTGGAAACTCTGTTCCGGCACGGCTGTGGCCGCGGCCGGCTCCACGAAACCGTGGGCCACTTGCGCCGATTCCGGATTCAGGTAGTCCTGATAGCTGCCGGCTTCATCGTTGTCCGGATTTTCGACCGTGAACAGGCGGTCGAACAGGCGGAACTCGGCAGCAACGGCATGTTTGGCGCACACCCAATGGATGGTGCCCTTCACTTTGCGCTTGGAGCCCTCCATGCCCGGGCGCGATTCCAGGTCGAGGCGGCAACGCAGTTCGCTGACGGTGCCACCGGCGCTGACGACCTCATCGCAGGTCACGATGCCGACGCCGCGCAGGCGGACATCGGCGCCACGAGTGAGACGGTGATAACCGGGAACCGGCGTTTCCATGAAGTCTTCGGCGTCAATCCAGAGTTCGTTGGAGAACGGAACCTGACGCTTGCCGCTAACGTCGTTCTTCGGATGGTTGGCCATCGACAGCATTTCGACGTGGTCGGCCGGCAGATTGGTGATGACCAGTTTGATCGGATGAACCACCGCCATGCGCCGCTCCGCGCTTTCGTCCAGGGTTTCACGCACGCAGTTTTCCAGCACCGAGAAGTCGATGACCGAATTCTGCTTGCTGATGCCGATGCGGTCGGCGAACAGACGCAGGGCAGCCGGCGGCGTGCCGCGGCGCCGCAGGCCGGACAGCGTCGGCATGCGCGGATCATCCCAGCCCGATACCAGGCCCTCGTTGACCAAGGCCAACAGTTTGCGCTTGCTCATCACCGTGTAGTTGATATTCAGGCGTGAAAACTCGATCTGACGGGGTTTCGCCACCGGGGTGTCGAAGCCGGCATCGACCAGCGGTTGCCAGAGATGGGGATGATTCGGCAAATCGATGTTGTCCACGCACCAGTCGTAGAGCGGGCGATGATCCTCGAATTCCAGCGTGCACAGGGAATGGGTAATGCCTTCCAAGGCGTCCGAGATGCAGTGGGCGTAGTCGTACATCGGGTAGATCGGCCAGGCGTCGCCGGTGTTCTGATGCGGGATCTTGCGGATGCGGTAAAGCGCCGGATCGCGCATGTTGATATTGCCGCTGGCCATGTCGATCTTCGCGCGCAGGGTGCGTGAGCCGTCGGGGAATTCGCCCGCTCGCATGCGTTCGAACAGGCCGCGGTTTTCGCTGATGCTGCGATCACGATAGGGCGAGTTGCGGCCGGGCTGGGTCAGGGTGCCGCGGAATTCACGCACTTCGTCCGCGTTGAGATCACACACGTAGGCCTTGCCATCATCAATCAGTTTCAGCGCGCTGCGGTAGAACACCTCGAAATAATCCGAAGCATGCCGCAGTTCATTCCACTCAAACCCGAGCCAACGCACATCCTCTTGGATCGAAGCGACGAATTCCAGGTCTTCCTTCGAAGGGTTGGTATCGTCGAAGCGCAGATTCACCAGCCCATCGAATTCGCGGCCGATGCCGAAATTCAGACAGATGCTCTTGGCATGGCCGATATGCAGATAGCCGTTGGGTTCCGGCGGAAACCGGGTGCGGATGCGGCTGTGCTTTCCCGAGGCGAGATCGTCACGGATGATCTGGCGGATGAAATCGTTCTTTTCGGGGGTTGCGTTCGGGTTCGGGCTGTTCATGTCCGCGTTCGGATGGCGAAAACGGCTATTTTACCCTGTTCGGAGTCCCCGCGCCCTGTCGGGAAACGGTTCAGCCGGGCTTCCTGGGACGCATCTCGAACAAGGATGCGGGCAGTTCGGAAACCTCGCGGCCGATATCGGTCAGGAAGTCGGCGCGAACCGAGCTTTTGCGCCAATACAGCGAGATGCGACGCGTCGGTGCGGGGTCGCGGAACGGCATCAGACGGATGTGCGGCGACTCCGGGACCGGTGGCTGTACCGCAAGCATCGGCAGCAAGGTGATGCCGACGCCGGCGGCGACCATCTGACGCAGGGTTTCCAGACTGGTGGCCCGGAACCCCTCTTTTTCCCCGGCGCCGGATAAAGCGCACACATCCAGCGCCTGATCGCGCAGGCAATGACCGTCCTCCAGCAACAGCAGATGCTGCTGTTCCAGTTCGCCCATGCCGAGCGTGCGTTGCCGGGTGAGCGGGTGTTTTTCCGGCAGCGCAAGCACGAACGGTTCGGTGAAAAGATGCATGGCATCGAAGTGCTCATCGTTGACCGGCTCTGCCAGGATGGCGGCATCGATCAGGCCGTTGCGCAATTGCACGATCAGGGTTTCGGTCTTTTCTTCGATCAGCAGCAGCTCCAGATGCGGGAAGCGCTTCCGGAGTTTGGGCACCACATGCGGCAGGAGATACGGTGCCAATGTCGGAAAGATGCCCAGACGGACCGAGGCGGCTTCCGGGTCCCGGATGTGTTTGGCGATTTCATGCATCTGACTGACCTGCGCCAGGGCCTGCCGCGCGTGTTTGAGAATCTGTTCGCCTGCCGGGGTAAGAAGGATATTGCGCGGGGCGCGTTCAATCAGGGCAACGCCGAGTTCTTCCTCGAGTTTTTTGAGTTGCGTGGACAAGGTGGGTTGACTGACGAAACAGGATTCGGCGGCGCGGCCGAAGTGACGGGTATCGGCAAGTGCCACGAAATAACGCAGATCACGGAGATTCATGCGGATCCTTATTCAGTAAATCTATGTTAATGACATATTTGATTGGTAATATATATCAATCTCAACGTGATCCGACTGCTCTGCGGTAAGCTAGGGGCATGATGACCATCGCCGCCGCCCTCCGGGAGGCCATCGGATCCCTGCCGGAGGGCATGGACCGCACCGACGCCGAGTATCTGCTGGCGCATGTCTTGGAGCGCCCGCGTGCCTGGCTGTATGCGCACGCGGACGATGAGCTTGCCCCCGAGTTGTTGGCCGAATTCCGGGCTTTGCAGACCCGGCGCGGAGCCGGAGAACCGGTGGCCTATCTGACCGGCCACCGCGGCTTCTGGTCGCTTGAACTGCAGGTCACCCCCGACACCCTGATTCCGCGTCCGGAAACCGAACGCTTGGTCGAATTGGCCATGGCCTTTCTGCATCCCGGCCGGCCTGCCGCCGTGCTTGATCTCGGAACCGGCTCCGGCGCGGTGGCCTTGGCCATTGCCAGCGAGCGTCCGCTCTGTCAGGTCACGGCGGTCGACATCTCGCCGGCGGCTCTCGCGGTCGCGGTAGCCAATGGCCGGCGCCTGCGTCTCGGCAATGTGATTTTTGAACATGGCGACTGGTTCAGCAGTCTCGGCGGCCGCCGATTCGATGTCATCGTCAGCAATCCGCCCTACATCGAGGATGGCGATACGCATCTGGCCCAGGGCGATCTGCGCTTCGAGCCGCGCTCGGCGCTGGCCGCCGGCGCCGACGGCCTGGACGATATTCGCGTGATCGTGCGTGGCGCACCACGGCATCTGCTGCCCGGTGCTTGGCTTCTGGTTGAACACGGCTGGAATCAGGGCGCTTCGGTCCGCGGGCTGTTGGAAACGGCCGGATTCACCGAGGTAAGCACCGAACCCGATCTGGAGGAGCGTGACCGTGTCAGCCTGGGGCGTATGATTTAGGCCCAGCGCGCCGCGATGGCGGCCTGTATGGCGTTACTGTCGATTCCGGCTTCGGCCAGCAGTTCCTCACGACTGGCATGCTCCTGATAGCGGTCGGGCAGGCCCAGCTGCAGCAGATCGACGGCGATGGCCTCGTGCCGGAAGAATTCACTGACCGCGCTGCCGGCACCGCCCATCACGGCATTGTCTTCGATGGTGACGAAACGGGCATGGCTTCCGGCGAGTTCACGCAGCAGGACTTCATCCAAGGGCTTGACGAAACGCATGTCGACCAAGGTTGCATCGAGGCTTTCGGCAATCTTTGCCGCAGCCGGCAGTACGCTGCCGAAAGCGAGTAGCGCCAGCGTGTTGCCGCGGCGCACGACGCGTGCCTTGCCGAGGGGCAGAGTCTCCAGGTCGTTGCCGGCGGCGATGCCGGTTCCGGAGCCGCGCGGATAGCGCACCGCCGCAGGGCCGGGGTAATGGAATCCGGTACTGAGCATCATCCGGCATTCGCGTTCATCGGACGGCGCCATGATGACCATGTTGGGAATGCAACGCAGGAAACTGATATCAAAGCTGCCGGAGTGGGTGGCGCCATCCGGACCGACCAGGCCGGCGCGGTCGATGGCGAACAGCACATCCAGATTCTGCAGCGCCACGTCATGAATCAGCTGGTCATAGGCGCGTTGCAGGAAGCTGGAATAAATAGCCACCACCGGCTTCGTGCCTTCGCAGGCCAAGCCGGCTGCGAATGTCACCGCATGCTGTTCGGCGATGGCGGTGTCGAAATAGCGCAACGGGAATTCCTGGGAGAAGCGCACCAATCCGGAACCTTCGCGCATGGCCGGGGTGATACCCATCAGTTTCGGATCGGCGGCCGCCATATCGCACAGCCAGTCGCCGAACACCGAGGTATAGGTCGGTTTTGCCGGTGCCTTCTTCTGCACGCCGATGCTCGGATCGAACGGGGACACCGCGTGGTACTCGATCTGGTCACCTTCGGCCAGGTTGTAGCCCTTGCCCTTGGTGGTGAGCACATGCAGCAGCTGCGGTCCTTTCAATTGCTTGCAGGTTTTCAGGGCGCTCAGCAGAGTCGGCAGGTCATGGCCGTCGATCGGTCCGTTATAGTGAAAACCCATTTCCTCGAAAAGGGTGGAGGGCACGAACATGCCTTTCCAGTGTTCTTCCCAGCGCCGGACGAATTTCGCGGCCGGTTTGTTTTTATCACCGAGGATTTTCTTGCCGCCCTCGCGTACCGCATTCAGCGTGCGGTTGGCCATCAGTTTCCCGAGCATTTTGGTCATGCCGCCGACGTTCTCAGAAATGGACATCTGATTGTCGTTGAGAATCACCAATACATTTGGTTCGGGAACCATGCCGCCGGCATGATTGAGCGCTTCGAAGGCCATGCCGGCGGTCAGTGCGCCGTCACCGATGACGGCGACGAAGTGACGGTTGTCGCCGGCGCGCTGTGCGGCCACGGCCATGCCGAGCGCTGCAGAGATGGACGTGGAGGAGTGCCCGACGCCGAATGTATCGTAGGGGCTTTCTTCACGGCGCGGGAACGGCGCCACACCGTCTTTTTTCTTGACGGTATGGATGGTTTCGGCGCGGCCGGTCAGGATTTTATGCGGATAGCATTGATGCCCGACATCCCAGACCAGTTTGTCGTCGGGTGTTTCGTAGAGGTAGTGCAGGGCCACGGTCAGTTCAACCACGCCGAGACCGGCACCGAAATGCCCGCCGACCTGGCTGACGGTTTCGATCAGGTAGGCCCGCAAGGCATCGGCCACCGCCGGCAGGTCGCTTTCCGGAAGCTTGCGCAGATGATCGGGAGTGGGCAGCTGGGAAAGCAGCGGGTAGCGGTCGCGGTCCATCGTCTCGGCTCGAGGTCAGTGGGTTATTGTCTTGCACTTGGCCCCTGACGGCAAGGCTTGTCGGCATGGCGCGCGCCTAACTCATTGAATGGCGAAGGTCTCCCCGCGGGGATGTTTGGGCAGATGCTGTTTCAGGAAGGCCATCTGGTCGGCCAGGATGTTGCGGTTGGACAGAATCAAGTGCTCGACCCAGCTCGGCCGGTAGGGAATCGCCAAAAGCGGCATATTGGCCTGCTGCGGGGTGCGGCCACCTTTTTTGGAGTTGCAGCGGAAGCAGGAGCTGACCACGTTTTCCCAGGTGTCCCGGCCGCCCTGCGAAATCGGATGGACATGGTCGCGGGTCAGGATGTGTTTGGAATATTCCTTGCCGCAGTAGAGGCACAGCTGTTTATCGCGCGCGAACAATGCGGGATTGGTCAATGCCGGCGAGGGCAGATGACTGCGGAAATTGGCATGCCCGCGCGCTGCGACGATGGGGTGCAATTCAACCACACTCTGTTCGCCGGTCAGCCGATTACGGCCGCCGTGGACGGTCATGCAGGGTTCGCCCAGGGTCCAGGACACCGCGCCGCGCACATACAGGCAGACGGCATCCTGCCAATGCATCCAATTCAGGATATGGCCGTGGGCGTCGAGGGACAGAACACGCGGTATGCGGGAATCGTTGGGGGGTAGTTGCCCTGCCGGGGGGCTAATCATCCCGGCGCCCACCAGTGCCAGATTTGGCGTGGGCGAATCCATGCCTTGAGCATAACGCAAGTTTCGCGAAGTGCAAGCTTCTTTGCGCTAAACTGAGGCAAAATCAGTCACGAGACCGTCATGCGCACACTGTATCCGCCGATTGAACCCTACCGGACCGGCACCCTCGCCGTGGATGACCGGCACACCCTGTATTTCGAAGAGTGCGGCAATCCGGACGGCAAACCGGCGGTGTTCCTGCATGGCGGCCCGGGTGCCGGTTGCAGCGCCAACATGCGCCGTTTCCATGACCCGTCCGCATACCGCATCATCCTGTTCGACCAGCGCGGATCCGGACGGTCCACGCCGCATGCCGATCTGACCGACAACGGTACCTGGGATCTGGTGGCTGATATCGAAAAACTGCGCGTGCATCTGGGTATCGGGCGCTGGCAGGTGTTCGGGGGCAGCTGGGGTTCGACGCTGGCCCTGGCCTATGCGCAGAAACATCCGCAGCAGGTGAATGAGCTGGTGCTGCGCGGCATCTTCATGCTGCGCCGCTGGGAGCTGGAGTGGTTTTACCAGAGCGGCGCACACCGCTTGTTTCCGGAGGCGTGGCAGCCGTATCGCGACCTCATTCCCGAAGCCGAGCGCGAGGATTTCATCGCAGCCTATCACCGGCGCCTGACCTCGCCGGATGAAGCCGTTCGGCTGGCGGCGGCCAAAGCCTGGTCGGTCTGGGAGGGGGCGACCAGCACGTTGATTCCCGAGCCGGCATCGATTGATACCTTCGAAGATCCGCACTTCGCGCTCAGTTTCGCGCGCATCGAAAATCACTATTTCATCAACAAAGGCTTTTTCGAGGTCGATGACCAGCTGCTGCGCGATGCCCATCGCATCCGTCACATCCCGGGCGTAATCGTACACGGCCGCTATGATGTGGTCTGTCCGGTGCAGAATGCCATCGATCTGCATGCGGTCTGGCCGGAAGCGAAATTGGTGATCTCGCCGGCATCGGGGCATGCCGCATTCGAGGCCGAAAATACCGCCGCGTTGGTGGAGGCCACCGATTCGTTCCGTTAAACCGGCGATCCGTCCGGATTTTTATCGAGTAGCCACAGGCCGGCCCAGAGTTTCGGATCCATCGAATAGCCTTCGGCCATTTTCTGCGTCAGCCAGGTGGCCGCTTCGGCCACCGGCACTTCATGCACGGTGATGTTCTCGGTGTCGTCGCCACCGCCAGCATGGATGCGGGTGAGCCCGGTGGCGCGCACGAAGGCGATCATTTCGTTGCTTAATCCTGCAGAGGTTGGCCCAATCATCAGCACCTGCACGGCATCGGCCTGCCAGCCGGTTTCCTCCAACAGCTCGCGCTTGGCGGCCAGTTCGAGGGTATCCGCCGCATCCAAGTCGCCGACCAGTCCGGCCGGCATTTCGATGGTGTTGCGGCCCATCGGAACGCGGTACTGCTCGACGAACAGCAGTTTGTCTTCCGGCGTTCTGGCAATGATGATCACTGCCGAGCCGGCATTGGTTCGCTCGGCATATTCCCAATGATTCTCAACACAGAAGCGCAGGTACTTGCCTTCGTAGATGGTGGTTTTTCCGCTCATCTGGGCATTATAGGGACAACAGTCGACGTCGCGTCAGTGGCCCGAGCCGTATTTGTTCAATCAGCGACAGCAGTCCGTCTTCGTCTTTGCTACGACGGGCACCGAGGGGAATGTCCTCAGGCAGTGGAATATCGCAGCGGATGGTGGCCAGTTTGCGGCTGAGCAGGGCCATCTCGCGGTGCTCACGCAACTTGACGGCATGCATCGCGGCTGAACGCAGGCGCAGGTAGGGAATTTCATCGAGCTTCTCGAGCAAGGCATCGAGTGTACCGAAATGGCCGAGCAGGGTTGCTGCGGTTTTTGGGCCGATGCCGGGCACGCCGGGAATGTTGTCCACGGCATCGCCGGTGAGTCCGAGGTAGTCCGCCAGCTGGTGTGCATGCACGCCATGCTTGGCTTTCACCCCGGCCAGCTGCCAGCGTTCGTTCTTGGCGTAGTCCCACTGCACATCGTGTTCACCGAGCAACTGCGAGAGATCCTTGTCGGCGGAAAGAATCAGGCTGGGGCGGCCTTCCGCGCGTGCCCGGGTCAGCGCACTGCCAATCAGGTCGTCGGCCTCGAAGTAGCCGTCGGCCAAGACCTGGAAACCCAGCGCCCGGCACAGGCGTTTGCAGTAATCGAACTGCTTCTTGAGTTCCTCAGGTGCCGGATCGCGGTTGGCTTTGTAGGCCGGATAAAGTTCATTGCGGAAATTGCTGTCGAGCGATTCATCGAAGGCGAAGATGATGTGCTCGGGTTTTTCGCGTTCCACCAGTTCGCAGACGAAGCGGGTGAAGCCCTGCACGGCATTGGTCGGGTTCTGTTCGACATCGAAGAATTCACGCGGCATGGAAAACCAGGCGCGGAACACATACATGCTGGAATCGACCAGGTACAGCGGCCTCATGGCGGCGCCACGGTCAGCAGCGCGGTCGGGTCCGGACGTTCGCGTTCGCACGGCGCTTCAGTCCGGGCGCCGATGTGGATGTAGCCAATCAGGCTTTCATCGGCGCTGAGGCCGACGGCAGCCAGCACATCGCGGTCATAGGCGGCAAATCCGGTCAGCCATTGGGCGCCGAAGCCGGCCTGATGCGCGGCGTGCAGCAGATTCATGCAGACCGCGCCGGCGGAAAGCACCTGTTCGATTTCGGGGACTTTATGGCCTTTGACCGGATTCAGCACTACCGCCACGATGCAGGGCGCGAAGGAAAACCGGGTCCGCTCTTTTTCCAGTCGGGTGGCAGAAGCCTCCGGAACGGCCTCTTGAACCCGCCGGAACAGGATTTCGCCGATCCGTGCCCGTGCATCGCCCTCAATCAGGATGAATCGCCAGGGCCGCAGACGTCCGTGATCGGGGACATGGACGGCTTCGGCCAACAGCGACAACAAGCCCTGCCGGTCGGGCCCGGGGGCGCCAAGATGCTTGCAGGGGGTTGAAATTCTTGAAATTAAGGGTAATGTGGAAGTCATCATGACCAGTTTATCACCAGTGTCCTTATATTGTTTGTCCGAGTGTGACCGGGTTCACAGACCGTGCAGACGGGTTCCGCTATGATTTCAATCACTAACGTGGGGAATTATTCGTGATTGATGAGTCCGGAATTTCGATGCCGACGATCGCCTCGCCTGATGGCGAGATGATTTATGGCCGTGTTCACGCTGCCGCAAAAAGCCGGCTGGTACGTATCATCGCCAATGCCGTCGCTACGACCGATTCCTTCCTCTACGATGTCTGTCAGCAGGATCAATCGACCATCGGGTCGCCGAACATCGAAAACCTCCGCCTGTTCCGCACCGCCAGCCAGGCGGTCGAGCACCAGTTCTCGCGCGCTGTCGATGCCGCGTTCGGAAAATTCCAGGGGAAATTCAAATCAGGCAGCGAACACGCCGCCGGATTGGCACTGGTCGATATGGAAGATATCGATGATGTGGTCAACAGCGAGCTGGTGTCCGAGGCGGTGGTGCGTGCCGCGAATGACGGCATCACCATCACCTGTCTGCGCTTTTGCGCGCTGTTCGGGATGCCGGCAGCGAAAAAAATAGATGCGCCGCTGTCCGAGAAACAGCTGTCGGAATATCTGAAGGCAGCTTTGGCCGGCGTGGAGTTGCCGACCAAAATCCGATTCATGCTGTTCCGTAATTTCGAATCCGCGCTGTTGTCGGCCCTGCCCGAACTTCTCGATGAAAGCAATGAGCCGATGGTTCAGCACGGCATTTTGCCGCATCTGCAATCGCTGCGCGCTCCCCGTTCGTCCGAGTCCGCGGTCGAGCGCGTGGTCCACAGCGAGCGTGCATCGGTTCCGCCCCAGAACGCCGCCACCGCCCAGCATTACCGTCATTTCGACGATGCTCCGCAGATCGGTGAAGGTGCAACCGAGCAGGCGCTGTTCCGCGAACTGTGCAGCCATCTTCACAGCTGGCGTCCGCAGCATGGTTATTACCAGGATCCGGCCATGGCAGGCGTCGCCGCCAATGGTTCGTCGCGCCGCAAACTGCAGAAAAACGAAACCATCGCCCTGCTGTCGTCCATGCAACGGATCCTGCCCGAAGCCGTTGCAATGGCATTGACCAACAATGAACTGTCGCTGTCGGCCATGCTGAAATCGGCCATGCTCGGCAATACCCGAAAAATCGGTCTGGCACCGGATGTGGTCGAGATCAATCAGGACGACGAAGATGCCGTCGACCTGGTCGGGATGCTGTTCGATGTATTGATGACCGAGCGTGATTTTCACGTCGAAGCCAAAAATCTCATGTCGCGCCTGATCGTGCCCTATGCCAAGGCGGCCGTGCTCGACCGCCGCCTGTTCCTGACCAAGGCACATCCGGCCCGCAAGCTGCTGAACGCGCTCGCCGAAGCCGTTGAGGGCAATCAGGGCGACGGTGCGCAAGAGCGTGATCTGCTGAACCGCGCAGAGGTCACCGTTGACCGTCTGGTCGCCGGGTTCAATGAAGACATCGCCATTTTCGAAACCCTTGAAGTGGAAATGCGCTCGTATCTCGAGCAGCACCGCCGCCGCATCGAGCTTGCTGAAAAGCGGGCCAAAGAGGCGCAGCGTGGTCAGGAACGTCTGGAAAATGCCCGTTTGCTGGCCGCAAGGGAACTGCAGCACCGTTCAGTGAACAACGGTCTGCCGGCCAGCGTTTCCGAGTTCTTCAGCCGTTACTGGACACATCATCTGTCCATGATTGCCCTGCGCGAAGGCGAGGAAAGCCAGTCCTGGGCCTTGTCCCTGCAATTGGCCGATGACATCCTCGCCATGCTTGCCACCCAGCCGCCCTCGGCGCGTCTGGAGCCGATGCAAAGACACCGTACTGCCATCGAGGCGGTATTGTCCAGTTCCGGCGTGATGGCCGATACATCCTCAGCGTTCATCCAGAAGATGACCGATGAGGTCTGCCACTACCAGCCCGTTGCCGGCATTCCGGTCAAGGAATCGACCGTCGTTGTTGAAATGCCTGCGCCCAAGCCGGCCTTCGGACTGCATCTGGCCTATGACAAGAACGCCATCGAATTCGATGAAAGCGATGTCGAGTACTTCCGCAGTCTGCCCATCGGCGGCTGGTTGCAGCTTGAGGGCAGCAATGGCAGTTTCTCGCCGATCAAGCTGGCCTGGATCAGTCCGATTTCCTCGCGGCTGATGTTCGTCAACCGCCGTGGTGTCCGGGTGCTGGTGGTTTCGGTCGAAGAGCTTGCCCAGATGAAGAAGCAGGGCAAACTGATCATCCACGCCGAGGAAAATGTTTTCGAACAGACCCTCGATCGAGTCCTGCATCGCCTGAAAGCCGATTTCAGCTGACGGCCGTTGGCCAATCCAGTAGGATAGGGCTGTGCCGAGGAGGGCGCAGCCATGACCATTGTTGCCATCATTCGAGAACATGCCGCCGGTGAGCGCCGCATCGCGCTGACCCCGGAGACTGCACGCAAGCTGGCCGCCAAAGGCATAGGCATTGCCATTGAAAGTGGTGCCGGACTATCCGCCGGTTTCGCCGATGCCGATTATGCCGATGCCCTTGTTTCCGGGCGTGATGTAGTGCTGGCAAAAGCCGATGTGCTGCTCTGCGTCCAGCCACCGGATGCGCAAGCGTTGGGCGCTCTTAAGTCAGGAGCCATCCTCATTGGTGCCTTGGCGCCGCACCGTAGTGATTCGCCGCTGCCGGTTTATCTGCAGCGCAGGATTTCGGCATTCGCGCTCGAGAAACTGCCGCGCACCACCCGTGCGCAGGCCATGGATATCCTCAGCTCGCAGGCCGGCATGGCCGGTTACAAGGCGGTATTGATTGCCGCGCAGCTGGCGCCGCGCTTTTTCCCGATGCTGACCACGGCCGCAGGCACCATCCGTCCCTCCAAAGTCCTGATCGTCGGCGCCGGCGTTGCCGGTCTGCAGGCCATCGCCACGGCCCGCCGCCTCGGCGCGCAGGTCGAAGGTTTCGATGTGCGGCCGGAAACGCGGGAACAGATCGAATCGCTCGGCGGCAAATTCCTCGATCTCGGCGTCAGCGCCGCCGGTGAGGGCGGCTATGCCCGCGCGCTCACCGATGAAGAGCGTGCGTTGCAGCAAGCGCGATTGGCCGAGCACCTCAAGCAGGTCGATGTCATCGTGACCACCGCCGCCGTGCCGGGTCGTCCCGCGCCCAAGATCATCACCGAAGCCATGGTGGCCGGCATGCGGCGCGGCAGCGTGATTGTCGATCTTGCTGCGGAGACCGGCGGCAACTGCAGCCTGACCGAGCCGGGCAAGGAGAAGGACTGCAATGGCGTGCTGGTAGCCGGGCCAATTAACCTGGCCAGCATGGGCGCCGTCCATGCCAGCGAGATGTATGCCCGCAATCTGCTGAATTTCCTTACGCTGATGATTGCCGAAGACGGAACGATCCGTATTCCGTTCGATGATGAGTTGGTCGCCAAGACCTGCATCGCCCATGATGGTGCTGAACCGGTTCAAGGAGTTTGATGATGGACGGATTTCTGTATTTGTATGTATTCATCCTTGCGGCATTCACCGGCTATGAAATTATCGGCCGGGTACCGGTCATCCTGCATACGCCACTGATGTCCGGTTCCAACTTCGTGCATGGCATCGTCCTGGTCGGCGCCATCGTCGTGCTCGGACATGCCGACAGCACGCTCGAGAAGGTCATCGGATTCATCGCCGTCGTACTTGGCGCCGGCAATGCCGCCGGTGGCTATGTGGTGACCGAGCGTATGCTCGAGATGTTCAAGCCATCCGGACCGAAGGAGGGTTGATCGTGGATATTTCCGCATTGCTGGTCCGCACCGCATTTCTGGCGGCAGCGCTATTGTTCATTCTCGGCATCAAGCGCATGGCCTCCCCGCTGAGCGCACGCAGCGGCATCCAGTGGGCCGGTGCCGGCATGGTTCTGGCCACTGTCGCCAGCTTCTTCTACCGCGATGAATCCGGACAGGCCTTGCATAACCTGCCGCTCATTCTGGCAGCGCTTGCTCTGGGTACGGTGGCGGCCTGGGTGTCCGGAAAAAAGGTCGCGATGACCGATATGCCCCAGATGGTCGCACTTTACAACGGCATGGGCGGTGGATCCGCCGCCGCCATCGGCCTGGTTGAACTGTTGAAGTTCTCGGCCGCGCCGGCAACCGCACCCAAAGCCGCCATCTTTTTCGCCGTGATCGGTTCGCTGATCGGCTCCATTTCCTTGACCGGATCGCTGATCGCCTGGGCCAAACTCGACGGTCGCATGGACAAGCGATTCACTTTCCCCGGCCAGCAGGTGTTCAATCTCCTGGTCTTCATCGGCGCTCTGGTTCTGGGCGTGATGTCCGTGCTTTGGCTGCAGCAGCCGGTCATCCTCGGTTTCTTCGTTCTGGCGCTTGCCATCGGACTGCTGATGACGCTGCCGATCGGCGGCGCCGACATGCCGGTGGTGATTTCGCTTTACAACGCATTGACCGGGCTGGCCGTGGCATTCGAAGGCTATGTGCTGGGCATCGAAGCACTGATTATCGCCGGCATGGTGGTCGGCGCCGCCGGCACCATGCTTACCCAGCTGATGGCCAAGGCGATGAACCGTTCCATTTCCAGTGTCTTGTTCGGCAGCTTCGGCCAGCAGGGCGAAGCCGCGGAAATCAGCGGAGCACAGAAGCCGATTGATGCCGCCGATGTCGCCGCGATGATGGCCTATGCCGAGCGTGTGGTCATCGTGCCGGGTTACGGTCTGGCCGTTGCGCAGGCCCAACACAAAGTCTGGGAACTGACTCAATTGCTGCAGAAGCGCGGCGTCAAGGTCCGCTTCGCCATCCACCCGGTCGCCGGCCGCATGCCGGGTCATATGAATGTGCTGCTCGCCGAAGCCGGTGTTCCCTATGATCTGATCGCGGATATGGACGACATCAATCCCGAGTTCGCGGTGACTGATGTCTCGCTGGTCATCGGCGCCAACGATGTGGTCAATCCGGTCGCGAAGACCGATCCGTCATCGCCGATCTTCGGCATGCCGATTCTGGATGTGGTGAACTCGAAGAACACGGTGGTGATCAAGCGCGGCAAGGGCACCGGCTTTGCCGGCATCGAGAATGCCCTGTTCTACGCCGACAACACCCGAATGCTTTATGGAGACGGTGCCAAGGCGGTGGCGGAGCTGGTCGCCGAAATCAAGGCGATTGACGGCGGCCACTGAGTCCGGCATTGGACAGGATCAGTGCCAGTACCGGCGATGCCGCCAGTAGCGACCAATCCAACGGCTGCAGCCGCATGGCCAGCAGACTGCTGAACAGCCCGAAACCCATGCCGCCTGCGCTTGTGTGCAGACCGAAACCCGTCGCATAGCTGACGTTCAGTGCGGTAATCAGCCAGAGGCTTGCCAGACAGCACAGCAGTGTCAGCGCCGGTGCAATCCAGGCCGGGCTGTGCTGGTCACGGGCCCGCATCCAGCGTTCGAGCAAGGCGATGTCTGCGGCCGCAACCAGGGCGAACCAGCATAGGGCATCATCGGCTCCGGCCGACAGCGTGAACCAGACCGCCATCATGGCCAGTGCGGCCAGAAGGCTGATGATCAGTGGTTTGAACAGAGGTTGTCGCGCTGTTGACACGGTATCGGAAGGATTCCAGTAAACTAGGCACCAGTTTACCCTTTGGATATGCGATTGTGTCGTACTCCCGCACCAGCGAGCCCATCAAATTCGAACGAGATTGCGATGTGGTGCTGGTTCCGCAGGGGGATAATGTCACGTTGCCGGCTGGCACGGTCGGATACATCACTCAGGCCCTGGGCGGTTCGTTCACGGTGTTTGTCGAGGGCAATCTGTTCCGTGTCGCGGGTGAGAACGCCGATGCCATCGGGAAAACCGCCCCCAAGCCCCTCGAGTTGGCGGATACCGAAGACGACGAGGCGGTCGAAAAACTGGTCTGGCAGCAGTTGCGGACCTGCTTTGACCCGGAAATCCCGATCAATGTGGTCGAATTGGGGCTGATTTACGACTGTCAGATCGAACGCCTCCCGGATGGCCAGCGCAAGGCCGCCATCCAAATGACCCTGACCGCCCCGGCCTGCGGCATGGGGGATGTCCTGGTGGACGATGTCCGGACCAAGGTGGAGCGGGTTCCGACCATCATTGAGGCGGACGTGGATTTGGTCTTTGACCCGCCCTGGGGCCGGCACATGATGAGTGAAGCCGCCCAGCTCGAGACGGGAATGTTATAAGATAACATCTCCAGACCTCTTTCTTGGTCTTGTTTCCTGACCATCAGCGTCACATTCTGACGCAATTAGTAACTTATTGTATAAGTTCACAAAAATGTTACAAAGCGCTTCGGTTTTGTCTATAATCGCAGTCTACAATCTGTGATGTAGTGCACAGTAGCCACTTTATAATTTGTCAGGGGATGTTGCAGGGGAGTTGCAGTTGTGGGCACGCGTAGGAATTTTGCCGATATACCGCATCCCTTGCGATGACTAGAGTATTCACTTTCGATTCACGCAAAATTCATTTTTTCAATACAGCATTGCGTTGCGGTACCTCGATCAGGAACGGCAGCACATGAGGATTCTTTTTATGAAGTCTGTCCGTCGTCCGCTGGTGCCCGCATTTTCCAATGCATATCTTCACTTCAATCCCGCACGGGCAACCAAGTTTCTGGCTCTGGCGCTCACGATGTGTGCCGGGCAGGCCATCGGTCAAATCACCACGGCATTGCAGGACACCACCTGTGTCGGTAGCCGATCAAGCAACCTAACCTGCACGGCCGGCGAATTTTCGACGATTATCGCGTTCCAGTCGACATCGGGTACCCCACCGGTGTGTACGGCCGGCTCGACCCTGACCTTTAATGCCAGTGTCGGCCTGACCAACTCCAACACCAACCGTTACGACATCGGCTTTTTCGTCGGTCAGCAGGGCAATGATCCGCGCGCAGCTACTGTCGGCAACATCTGCTCGGCTTCCGTGGTTCCCAGTTCAATACTGCCATCACCCCCCTGGAACAATCAGGACGGTGACACCTGCGCCGACCTGCCCGAAACTACGACGGTGGCCAATAATGTCAGTTGGACGGTGAACAGCATGAAGGTGCAGTGCGTCGGTAATGCCAGTGGCCAGCTGGCGATTCCCTATGTCGTTTCTTACGACCAGAACTCCTCCAACAATGCGTCTTGTAGCGCCAGCACGGTCATCAATGGCGCGCCTTCCAAATGCAATGCGGGAACCGGAACACTGAACGTCGGCGTCAACCCGGTTCTGGTCAGCGGCTACATCGAGCTCACCAAACAAACCCTGCCGGACGGCAGTGCCCAGAGCTTTAGTTTCTCGGCAGTGGCGCCGACTGGGGTCAATCTGTTCACCAGCACCGATGGCGGTACCACCATCACTCCGGTGGGTAGCAACACGGCTACCGTCAATTTGACCGATAACAATAGCGTGCGGATTTATATGCCGGTGTTACCCGCTACGGCTAACCGTACGCTGGCCATCACCGAGACGCTGGTTAATAACTGGCAAAGCACGGCCAGCATCGTGTGTAGCCCCGTAACTGGCGGCGGCACCCCGACAGTGACCGTGGATAATGCGGCGCGCAGTATTTCAGCTGTGTTAAACGAAACCAACAATGCCAATGCCTGTGTCGTCACGAATACCCTGCGCCCGCGCATCACGCTGGCCAAGTCGGTTGCATCGCGTCAGGTCGCGGCGGACCAATTCACCGTGGCGGCCTCGAGCGCCGGCACGCT
>CAJAPA010000039.1 GCA_903942465.1 uncultured Gammaproteobacteria bacterium | reverse complement strand
CTCGGCATCCAGCACGGCTCGATCACCACCATCCACGATCTGACCAACACGCAATCCATTCTCGACACGCCGCACAAGGATCTGCGCCGTGCGCGGGCCAGCGGCCTGAACCTGATTCCGACCACCACCGGCTCGGCCACCGCCATTACCCACATCTTTCCCGAGCTGAAAGGCAAACTCAACGGCCATGCCGTGCGCGTGCCGCTGGCCAATGCCTCACTGACCGACTGCGTGTTCGAAGTGGCGCGGGCGACCACGGCCGAGGAAGTCAATGCGCTGCTGAAAGCCGCTGCGGATGGACCGCTGAAAGGCATTCTCGGTTATGAGCAACGTCCGCTGGTGTCCAGCGATTACAAAACCGATCCGCGCTCGAGTATCATCGACGCGCTGTCAACCATGGTGGTCAACGGCACGCAGGTGAAGGTGTATGCCTGGTACGACAACGAATGGGGCTATGCCAACCGCACCTTCGAGCTGGCCTTGAAGGTCGGCCACGGTGACCGCACCGCCTGACATGACTGCACCCGAAGCCAATCCGGCCCTCCGGCAGTATCTGACCGTCACCGGCAATTACTGGGCGTTCACGCTGACCGACGGCGCGCTGCGCATGCTGGTAGTGCTGCATTTCCATGCGCTCGGCTATAGTCCGTTACAGATTGCCATGCTGTTCCTGTTTTATGAAATCTTCGGCATCATCACCAATCTGCTTGGGGGCTGGCTGGGCGCGCGTTGGGGCTTGAATCGCACCATGAATGCCGGATTGCTGCTGCAAGTTGCGGCCTTGTCCATGCTGCTGGTTCCGACGCCGATGTTGAGCGTGATCTGGGTGATGGCGGCGCAGGCGCTGTCCGGCATCGCTAAAGACCTGAACAAGATGAGCGCGAAGAGCAGCCTGAAATTCCTGGTGACCGATAACGCCCAGGACACGCTTTACCGATGGGTAGCCCTGTTGACGGGGTCCAAGAACGCGCTCAAAGGGGTCGGGTTTTTTCTGGGCGGCCTGTTGCTCAGTGTGTTGGGATTTCAGGGCGCGGTCGGCGCCATGGCGGCTGCGCTGCTGCTGGTCTGGATTGCGAGTCTGTTTCTGTTGCGCGGCAATCTGGGCAAGGCCAAGGCCAAACCGAAGTTCACCGAGCTGCTGTCAAAAAGCCGCGCCGTGAACATTCTCTCGGCCGCGCGCCTGTTTCTGTTTGGCGCCCGCGATGTCTGGTTCGTGGTGGCCTTGCCGGTCTTTCTGGGCGCGCAAATGGGTTGGGATTATTGGCAGGTTGGCGGATTTCTGGCGGCCTGGGTGATCGGCTACGGATTCGTGCAATCCCTGGCGCCGTATGTCACCGGCAAGCGAAAAGGCGTGGTGCCCGATGGCCGTACCGCCCTGCATTGGGCAATCCCCTTGATTGCGGTACCGGCGCTGATGGCGTACCTGCTCGGGCAGGGTACCGCACCGGCGATGGTGGTGATCGTGGGTCTGGCCGTGTTCGGTGTGCTGTTTGCGGTCAACTCCGCGTTGCACAGCTATTTGATTCTAAGCTACGCCAAAGAGGACGGCGTGTCGCTGGATGTCGGTTTCTACTACATGGCCAATGCCATGGGCCGTTTGTTCGGTACGGTATTGTCCGGTTGGATTTACCAGGCTCAGGGTCTGGCGGCCTGCCTCTGGGTATCGGCCGGCTTTCTGCTGCTCACGGCGCTTATCTCGCGCGCGCTTCCGAGGCATAATAAGGCTTCCGCTTAAGCGAGGCACTTCCCATGCGTATCTGCGTCTATGCCGCGTCCAGCGCGCAAGTCCACTCCGAGTTCCAGGCCGCGGCATTCGCCATGGGCGAAGAGATTGCATTGGCCGGACACAGCTTGGTCTACGGCGGCGGTTCCACCGGCTTGATGGGCGCCGTGGCCGATGGCGCGCTGAAGCATGGCGGTGAAGTCATCGGCATTCTGCCGAAATTTATGGCCGATCTGGAGTGGGGCCACCCGGGCTTGACCCAATTGCAGCTGGTGGAAGACATGCGCGAGCGCAAACACCGGCTGCTGACCGACTCCGATGCGGTCATCGCCTTGCCCGGCGGCTGCGGCACGCTCGAGGAACTGTTCGAGGCCATCACCCTGAAACGGCTTGGGATCTATTTCAATCCGATCGTGCTGCTCAATACCCGCAATTTCTATGCACCCCTGCAGATGTTCATGGATCAGGTCATTGCCGAGAAGTTCATGAATCCGGAGCACACCGCGATGTGGTCTTTGGAAGACACGGCCGCCGATGTGCTGCCGCGCATTCTGGCCACGCCGAAATGGCGCGAAGACGCCCGCGATTACGCGGTGGTGCGTTAAGCCGTTTCAGTCGCTGCCGGCGCAGAACAGCGCGGCGATGGTTTCGAACGCCGCTTTATCGGTCTCATCGAAACGGTTCAGCACCGGGCTGTCCACATCCAGCACACCGATCAACACGCCGTCCTTGAGCAGCGGCACCACGATTTCCGATTGCGAGGCCGAATCACAGGCGATGTGGCCCGGGAAGGCGTGCACATCCGGAACCAGTTGGGTTTCGCGGGTCTGTGCCGCCGTGCCGCACACGCCCTTGCCGAGCGCGATGCGGACGCAGGCCGGCAAGCCCTGGAACGGACCGACGATCAGTTCGTCCTGCTCGAGAAAATAAAAGCCGAGCCAGTTCACTTCCGGCAGGTTATTGAATAGCAGCGCGCTCAGGTTGGCGGCATTGGCCATACGGTGGCGCTCGCCGTGCAATAGCGCCTGGCATTGGGCGATCAGTTGTTCGTATTGTTCGGCTTTGCTGCCGGAAAGCGGGCTGGCGGTGAACATGGCGGTTTCCTTTTGCGGTATTTTAGGCGATATGCAGACCCTTGATGTGAACTTCCTGTCGCCGGAAACCGGCGTGTTCGTGACCGGCACCGATACCGGTATCGGCAAAACCCATGCCAGTGCCGCGCTGTTGCAGGCCATGCGCCTTGCAGGTCGGCGCGTGCAGGGCATGAAGCCGGTGGCCAGCGGTTGCGAGCGCATCGATGGCACCTGGCGCAACGAAGACGCCCTGAGCCTGATCGACGCCGCCGGCAGCGATGCCGATTATGCGTGGGTCAATCCCTATGCCTTGCCGACGCCCACTGCACCGCAGCTGGCTGCGGCCGAGGAAGGCGTGGTCATCGCCTTGCCGGTCATCACTTCCGCCTATCGGCAGCTGGCCACACAGGCCGATACGGTGCTGGTGGAGGGTGTCGGCGGTTGGTTGGCGCCCCTGAGCGATGATCTGGATCAATCCGATCTGGTGCACGCCTTGGACCTGCCGGTGCTCCTGGTGGTCGGTCTGCGCTTGGGCTGCATCAATCATGCCCGCCTGAGCGAGCACAGCATCCGCGCCAGCGGCTGCCGTCTGCTCGGCTGGCTGGGCAATGCCGTCGAACCCGATTTCGATGCCGACGGCCGTTATTTCGAGGCGCTGCAGCGCAGCATGGCCTCGCCCTGCCTCGGGCGCCTGCCGTTCCAAGGCGCATGACTTCCGACCCATGCGCCGGGGCTGCCAATCCTTTTAAATAAGGCATAGTGCATAGGCGCTATAATGGACGTCTTGCGGCGGGGAATTCTGGAGAACATCATGCGCGTCATTCTGGCCATCCTGTTGGCGTTGTTGCTGTCCGCCTGCGGCAAAGATTCGCCACAAGGCGGCCCGCCCGGCGGCGGCATGCCGCCGACCTTGGTCGAAACCGTCAAAGCCGAAACCCGCCCCCTTTCCGATCACATCGAGGCCGTCGGCAGTCTGCGCGCGCTGGAATCGGTGACCGTGCGGCCGGAAGTGGCCGGCAAGCTGGTGCGCATACAAGTGGCCGAAGGCCAGACCGTAGCCGCCGGCACCCTGCTGTTCGCGCTCGATGGCGACATCGCGCGTGCCGAAGTCAACGAAGCCATGGCCTCCGTGCGTGCCAGCGAACGCAACCGGCCGCGCATCGTTGAGCTCGCTACCAAGCAACTGATTTCCAAATCCGATGCCGATGCGGCTTTGGCCACGTCCGAAATCAACAGCGCGAAACTGGCTTCAGCCAAGGCACGCTTGGCCAAAACCGAAATCCGTGCGCCGTTTGAAGGCGTGGTCGGTCTGCGTCAGGTCAGCGTCGGCGAATACGTCAATGCCGGTCAGGCCTTGGTGGAATTGGTGCGCTTGGATCCGCTGGAAGTGGAATTCCAGATTCCGGAAACCCAAGCCGCGCGTTTGAATGCCGGTCAAAGCGTCAGCGTGCAGACCGATGCCTTCCCGGGCGAATCCTTCACCGGCAGCATCAGCGCCGTGGCGCCGAGCGTGCAGGTGTCCGGTCGCAGCGTGGCGGTGCGCGCGCGCTTGGCCAATGCCGAAAAGAAACTCAAGCCCGGTCAGTTCGCGCAAGTGCAGGTTGCCTTGGCCGCCGCGGCGCCGGTGCTGATGGTGCCCGAGCAGGCCATCTGGCCGAGCGGTGACCAGAAGATGGTGTATCGCATCAAGGCCGGCAAAGCCGAACTGGTGCCGGTCACGCTGGGACTGCGGGAGCCGGGCTGGGTCGCGGTCACCTCCGGTCTGTCGGTCGGTGATGAAGTGATCACCGCCGGACAACAGAAGCTGTTCCCCGGCGCCCCGGTGATCACCGCCAAACCCGCCGCCGCCAAATAACCGGAAACGACCGCCATGGTGCTCTCCGATCTTTCCATCCGCCGGCCGGTCTTGGCCATTGTGGTCAATCTGGTCATCGTGCTGATCGGCGTGATCTGCTACGACCGCTTGGCTGTTCGCCAGCTGCCGAACGTTGACGTGCCGGTGGTGACCGTGGCCACCGGTTATCCGGGCGCCAACGCGCAGGTCATCGAATCGCAGATCACCAAACCGATCGAAGACACCCTGTCCGGCATCGAAGGCATCGACTACATCCAGTCGGTGTCGCGCGCCGAATCCTCGCAGGTCACTGTGCGCTTCAAGCTCGACCGCGACGCCGATGCTGCCGCCTCCGATGTGCGTGACCGCGTGGCCCAGGCCCGCGGCGCCTTACCGGAAGAGGCCAGCGATTCGATCGTGCAGAAGCAGGAGGCCGATGCTCAGCCCATCATTTATCTGGCCTTCTCGTCCGATCGCCACTCGCTGGTGGAAATCGCCGATTACGCCAACCGCATCGTCAAGGATCGGGTGCAGACCATTCCCGGTGTGGCCCAGGCGCAGGTGTACGGCAGCCGCTACGCCATGCGCGTCTGGCTGAATCCCGAGCGCCTGGCCGGATACGGCATGGCGCCATCCGATGTCGAGTCGGCCTTGCGCGCGCAGAACGTGGAAATTCCAGCCGGCCGCGTCGAAGGCCTGCAGCGTGAGTTCACCGTGCTGTCTGAAACCGATCTGAAAACCCCGGAGCAGTTCGCGCAGATCATCCTCGGCAACAGCAACGGCTATCTGGTACGGCTTGGCGATGTTGCCCGGGTCGAGCTCGGCGCCGACTCGGCGCGCTTCCGTGCCCGCTTCAACGGCAAGAACGCCATCCCGCTCGGCATCGTCAAGCAGGCGGTGGCCAATCCGCTGGAAATTTCCAAAGCCATCAAGACCATGCTGCCGCAGATCACCCGCGCGCTGCCGGCCGGCATGAAAGTGGAAGTCGCCTACGACTCCACCATCTTCATCGAGAAATCGATCAGCGAAGTGTACGTCACCGTGTTCGAGGCCATGCTGCTGGTGGTGCTGGTGATCTTCCTGTTCCTGCGCAACTGGCGCGCGGTGCTGATTCCGATTGTGACCATTCCGGTCTCGCTGATCGGCGCGTTCGCCATCATGTACATGCTCGGCTTCTCCATCAACATCCTCAGCCTGCTGGCCATGGTGCTGGCCATCGGCCTGGTGGTGGACGATGCCATCGTGATGCTCGAGAACATCTACCGCCACATCGAAGAGGGCATGCCGCCCATGCAGGCGGCGTTCAAGGGCAGCAAGGAAATCGGCTTCGCCATCATCGCCATGACCCTGACCCTGGCCGCGGTGTATCTGCCCTTCGCGTTCTCGACCGGCCGCACCGGCAAGCTGTTCGTCGAATTCACCCTGACCTTGGCCGGCGCCGTGCTGGTGTCGGGCTTCACCGCGCTGACGCTATCGCCGATGATGTGCTCGAAACTGCTGCGCCATGAAACCGATCACGGCCGTTTCTACCTGTGGGGCGAGCGTATGTTGGCTTCGCTCGATAGCGGCTACCGGCGTGTGCTGGCGCGTGTGCTGTCGCTGCGCAAACTGGTGGTCATCGGTGCCGCGGTGGTGTTCGCCGCAGCCGCGCTGCTGTTCACCCTGCTGCCGAAGGAACTGGCGCCGCAGGAAGACCAGGGCCTGATCATCGGTTTCGCCAACGCGCCCGAAGGCGCCACCATCGACTACACCGATGGCTACGCCAAGCAGATGGAAAAGGTGTTCGAGAATGTAGTCGAGCGCGACCGTTCCTTCGTCATCGTCGGTTTCGGTGAAGTCACTTCCGCCATCGGTTTCGTCGGCCTGAAGGACTGGGATGAGCGCGCGCGCACCGCGCAGCAGATCGCTGGCAGTCTGTTCCCGCAGTTCATGGGCATTACCGGGCTGATGGCCTTCCCGGTCACGCCGCCGCCGCTCGGCCAGAATGATTTCGGCCAGCCGGTCAGCTTCGTGGTGCAGACCACCGGTACTTGGGAAGAACTGGACGGCACAGTCAAGAAACTGCTGACCAAGATGCAGGAAAATCCGCAGCTGACCAATCCGGATTCCGATCTGAAATTGAACAAACCCGAGCTGCGCGTGCTGATGAACCGCGACAAGATCGCCTCGGTCGGTACCGATGTCGGCACGGTCGGCCGCACCCTTGAAACCATGCTCGGCGGCCGAAACGTAACCCGCTTCAAGAAGGGTTCCGAACAGTATGACGTCATCGTGCAGGTTGATGACGGTCTGCGCCGCACCCCGGAAGCGCTGGCCAATATCTACGTGCGCGGCAGCGACGGTCTGGTGCAGATGAGCAATCTGGCAACGGTGTCGGAAACGGTGGCGGCGAAGGAACTCAACCACTTCAATAAAATGCGTTCGGCGGTGATCAGTGCCGGCCTGGCGCCCGGCTATTCGCAGGGTGAAGCGCTGAGCTGGATGGAAAACGCCCTGCAACAAGTTGCGCCAGGTTCGCAGTATGATCTGAACGGCCAATCGCGCGAGTACCGCGAGTCCGGATCCAGCACCGCCGCGATGCTGCTGCTGGCGCTGGTGTTCATCTACCTGGTGTTGGCCGCGCAGTTCGAGAGTTTCGTCGATCCGTTCGTGATTCTGGTTTCGGTGCCGCTGGCGGTATTCGGTGCGTTCCTGTGTCTGGTGCTGCTCAACACCGGCGCCGGGCTTGGCCTGTGGAACGCTACCGGGTCCTGGAACATCTACACCCAGATCGGCGTGGTCACGCTCATCGGTTTGATTTCCAAACACGGCATCATGATTGTCGAATTCGCCAACCAGCTGCAGGAGCAAGGCAAGAGCAAACTGGAAGCGGTGGTTGATTCCGCCACACTGCGTCTGCGCCCGATTCTGATGACCACCGGCGCGATGGTGCTTGGTGCAGTGCCGCTGGCACTGGCCTCGGGTGCCGGCGCGGAAGCGCGTCACCAGATCGGCTGGGTCATCGTGGGTGGTTTGAGCATCGGCACGGTGTTCACCTTGTTGGTGGTGCCGGTGGTGTATTTACTGCTGGCGCGCAATCACCGCCCTGCGGCGGTGTAAATCCGACAACGCATTCGGCGTATTCCGAACGATTGACGCGCTGGGTTGTGGCAGGGTGGGGGGATGGATCATGTCCTTACTCCGGCCCTCACCCCAACCCCTCTCCCAGAGGGAGAGGGGCTATCTAGCGGACACACCCCGGCCCTCACCCCAACCCCTCTCCCGGGGGGAGAGGGGCTTTATAGAAGTTTACGGGTGCCGGTGTATGTCGGGGTTTTGGCGATTGGTTTGCGCAAGCGGCAAACGCCGGCGGAACAGATCCTCTGGAATGCCTTGCGCAATCGTGCCGTGAATGGCCACAAGTTCCGCCGCCAGCATCCGCTGGGGCGCTACATTCTCGATTTCTACTGCGCGAAACTGCGGCTGGCCCTTGAAGTGGATGGCCGGCATCATTTCTGCCCGCAGCGGCGCGCCTACGATGCGGTGCGCACCCGTTTTCTGGCCGGCTGCGGCATCCGCGTGCTGCGCATCCGCAATGTCCAGGTGGAAACGAATCTCCCCGCCGTCCTCGAAACAATTCGCCGCTTTTCCCCTCTCCCTCTGGGAGAGGGGCAGGGGTGAGGGCAAGAACGCGCGGGAGAGGCGAAGGGGTGAGGGCTAGCCCCGGTAACGACACCCCGACGTGCAGGTTTCGTGCACCCACACTTCGCTCAGTGCCGGCAGGGCCGGTTTCAGTTCCTTCCAGATCCAGCGCGCCAGATTCTCGCTGGTCGGGTTTTCCAGGCCGGGCACGTCGTTCAAGTAGTGATGGTCGAGCCGCGCGTAGATCGGCTGGAAGGCCGATTTGATGTCGCTGAAGTCCATGATCCATCCGGTGTGTTCGCCGGGGGTGCCGGCCACGAACAGTTCCACCAGAAAGGAATGGCCGTGCAGGCGCGCGCACTTGTGCCCGTCCGGCACGTTCGGCAGACGGTGGGCGGCTTCAATGTGGAATTTCTTGTAGATTTCCATG
>CAJAPA010000038.1 GCA_903942465.1 uncultured Gammaproteobacteria bacterium | reverse complement strand
GCTTGCCGCCGGCGCCATGCCGGAAGGCGCGCTGGTGGTCAGTCGCGAAACGGGTTACATCGTATGGTCGAACAAAACCGCGAAGCGCATGCTCGGCCTGCATCCGGGCGAGGAAGACGCCAACCTGTTCCGGCTTTTCGACGCCGATGTCAAAAACTGGTTCAATTCATCCGATTCCGAAAAGCCGCTTCTGAACGTGCTTTCACCGGGCGATCATGATGCCTATCTCGATTTCTTCCAGCTGCCCTACACGCTCGTCAACAGCCTGGTGGTCCTGCGTGATTCCACCAAGATGCGGCGCCTGGAAAAAATGCGCAGCGACTTCGTGGCCAACGTCTCGCACGAGCTGCGAACGCCGCTGACCGTCATCCATGGTTATCTGGAACTGATTGAACAACAGGAAAACCCGGAACTTCAGACCATCATCGGCGAGATGCAGAAACAATCCAGCCGGATGAACCATCTGGTCGAGGACCTGCTGAATCTTTCACGACTTGAATCCGGGAACATGCTGCCGGAAGAGGCCATCAGCACGGGAGCACTCCTGCATACGCTGCAACAGGAAGCCGTCGCACTGAGCCAGGGACGCCATCGGATCAGCCTGGTTCCCGATTTCAACGGTCTGTTGATCGGCTCCCCGAAGGACATCCACAGCGCATTCTCGAATCTGGTCTCGAATGCCGTACGCTATACGCCCACGGACGGCAGCATCGCCATCGGATTCCGCCGTAATGACGTCAATGGTCTCGATTTCTGGGTTCAGGATACCGGTTTCGGGATACCGGCCGACCAGATCAGCCGGCTTACCGAACGCTTTTACCGCATTTCCACGAGCCGGTCACGCGAACTGGGCGGCACTGGCCTTGGCCTTTCCATCTGTAAACACGTACTGAATCTGCATCAAGCCGAACTGCGGATCGAGAGCACGCCCGGCAAAGGCAGCCGCTTCATGTGCCGCTTCCCGCCCGAGCGCGTGGCTTAACCCTCCCCGCGTCATCTGCTATGCTTGTTGAAAAGGCACTGATTGAAAGCCCATGAGCGATATTAAAGATTATTCCGATTCGGACCTGTTCCTGAACCGCGAGCTGTCGCAACTGGAGTTCAATTTCCGCGTACTTGCGCAGGCGCAGGATCCCGCGATTCCGCTGCTCGAACGCCTGAAATATCTGTGCATTTCCTGCACGAACCTCGACGAGTTCTTCGAAATCCGTGCCGCCACAGTGAAAACCGCGCTTCAATACAAGGCACCGCTGCTGCCGGACAATATGGATCCGCAGCTGGCTCTCGACAAAATCTATCTGCTCTCGAATCGGCTGGTCAAGGCGCAATATGCGCTTTGGAACGACGTCCTGCGCCCCGAACTGGCGGCCGCCGGCGTGCGCATTCTCGATCGCGCGAACTGGAATGCCACCCAGCGCCGCTGGCTGCACCATTATTTCAAGACCGAAGTCCTTCCGATCCTGTCGCCGCTGGCGCTCGACCCGGCGCATCCATTTCCGCAGATCCTCAACAAAAGCCTGAATGTGGCGGTCGTGCTGGACGGCAAAGATGCTTTCGGCCGGCGTGGCGGCATCGCCATCGTACGCGCGCCGCGTTCGCTGCCGCGGATCATCCAGCTGCCGGAGTCGGTATCCGGCGGCCGCGACGACTTCGTATTCCTCTCGGCGATGCTGAGCGAATTCGTCGGCGATCTGTTTCCGGGCATGAAGGTCAAGGGCGCCTATCAGTTCCGGGTGACCCGTAACTCCGAGCTGTTCGTGGACGAAGAAGAAGTCGAGAACCTCGCGAGCGCACTCAAGGACGAACTGCATTCGCGCGGTTACAACCCCGCGGTACGATTGGAGATTGCCAAGGACTGTCCGAATCGGATCGTCCAGGTGCTCCTGGAAAACTTCAATCTGTCCGAAAATGCGGTATCGCGGATCAACGGGCCGGTCAATCTCAACCGCGTGATCCAGGTCTATGACATGGCGAAACGCGCGGACCTGAAGTTTCCGAACTTCAAGCAGGGACGCTCCACGCTCGATGAGGAGGACCCGTTCGGCAGCATCCGTGGCGGGGATATCCTTCTTCACCACCCCTACCAGAGTTTCAACGACGTGCTCGACGTCCTGCAGCATGCCGCCAGCGATCCGCATGTGCTCGCCATCAAGCAGACCCTTTACCGGACCGGCAAGGACTCGAAGATCATCGAGCACCTGATTACCGCTGCGCATAACGGCAAGGATGTTTCAGTCGTGGTCGAACTGCGCGCACGTTTCGACGAAGAAGCCAACCTGAATCTTGCCAACCGTCTGCAGGAGGCCGGCGTACAGGTGATTTACGGCGTTGTCGGCTTCAAAACACACGCGAAAATGATGTTGATTGTCCGGCGTGAAGGCAAGACATTGCGCCGTTATGCGCATCTGGGCACGGGCAATTACCATGCGGGAACCGCGAAGGTCTACACCGACATCGGCCTGCTGACCTGCCACCCCGGAATCACCCAGGACGTGCACTCGATCTTCCAGCAGCTGTCCGGACTGAGCAAGCCGATTGCGCTCAAGCATCTGCTGACCTCCCCATTCACCTTGCACGCCAGCCTTCTCAAGAAAATCAAGCGCGAGGAAAAATACGCCCGCGACGGCAAGAAAGGCCACATCATCGCCAAGATGAATGCCATCAACGAGCCGGATGTCATCAAGGCGCTTTACGCCGCATCGCAAGCCGGAGTCACCATCGAATTGATCGTACGTGGCGCCTGTTGCCTGCGTCCGGGCGTCCCCGGACTGTCCGACAACATCACGGTGCGCGCGCTGGTTGGCCGCTTCCTGGAACACAGCAGGGTTTACTGGTTCGCCAACAACGGCAAATCCGAAATCTACTGCTCCAGTGCGGACTGGCTCGAACGCAATCTGCTGCGGCGCGTGGAAACCTGTTTTCCGGTCCTCGAACCTGAACTTGCACAACGGGTATTCACCGAAGAACTCGAATACTACCTGCGCGACAACTGCCAGTCCTGGATGCTGAATGCTGACGGCAGCTACCGGAAAGTCATTCAGGCCGAGTCCGAACCGGCGTTCTGCGCCCAGGTACGCCTTCTTACCGATCTGTGCCGGAAACGATGAAAGGCAGCCGCTATAATCCGGCTCTCAAGGACGGCGACCTGGTCGCCGCAGTCGACCTCGGTTCAAACAGCTTCCATATGGTGGTCGCAAGGCATGTGCTTGGACAGCTGCGCATCATCGACCGCATCAAAGAGCACGTCATGCTGGCGGAAGGACTCGATGCGGACAAGAATCTGAGTCCGAAAGCGGCCAAGCGCGCGCTTGATTGTCTGGCAGTATTCGGTCAGCGGCTGGCGTATGTTAAACCGCTCAACGTGCGCGTGGTCGCGACCAACACCATCCGCACCATGGTCGATCCGGACGCCTTCCTTGCCAAGGCGGAAGCCGCCATCGGGCACCGCATCGAAGTCATTGCAGGGCGCGAAGAAGCACGGCTGATCTATCTCGGCGTTGCGCACGACAAGCCGCCGGGCAAAGGGAAACGTCTGGTCATCGACATCGGCGGCGGCTCCACGGAATTCGTGCTCGGACGCGGCTTTGAAATCATCGAACGCGAGAGCCTGCAGATCGGCTGCATCGCCAATCTGCACCGCTTCTTTCCCGCCGGAAAATGGACCGCACGCCAATGGCTGAAGGCCAAGAACCAGATTGCCGTCGATATGCAGCCGTTCGTGCGCAACTACCGGAACCATGGCTGGAAGGAAGCCTATGGCGCCTCGGGTACCATCAAGGCCCTTTCCGACATCGCCAAGAACCGCGGTATCAGCGACGGCACCCTGTCCCTGAAAACACTGCAGCTGCTGCGCCAGGAACTCATCGAATTCGGCGATATGCAAAACATACGCTGGCCGCAGATCTCGGTATCCCGGCGGCATTCAATCGCCGGCGGCCTGCTCACCCTCGAAACCGCCTTCGAAGAGCTGGGCATCGAATGCATGCAGACCAGCGATTATGCGCTGCGTGAAGGCGCGCTGTTCGACATCCTCGGCCGCAACAAAGACCATGATCCGCGTCTGGATTCGGTCAAGGCCTTGCAGGAACGCTATTCAATCGATACCGAGCAAGTGGAACGGGTTGAAGATTACGCACTGGCACTGTTCGACCAGGTCAGGAAGTTCTGGGATCTCGATGCCGTGGACCGGGAAACCCTGTCCTGGGCCTGCAAACTGCATGAAATCGGACTCACCGTAGCCCATAGCCAGCATCATCACCATGGCGCCTACCTGATCGAGCATTCCGATATTTCCGGCTTTTCCAAGACCGAGCAGCAGCAGATTGCCGTTGTTATCCGTAATCAGCGCCGGAGCATCCATTTCAAAAGCCTCTTGACCCTGAACGAATCCCGCGCTATCCGTGCGCTGCGCTGCATTCTGCTTTTGCGGCTTTCCGTTCTGCTTTACCGCAGCCATTCTTCGGAAAAAATACCGAAACTCAAACTGTCCGTTGCACGATCGAGGCTTCAGCTCGAGATCCCGCGCAGGTGGCTGGCCAAACATCCCTTGACCCGATCGGATCTGGACAACGAAATCGCCTACCTGAAGGCCGCGGATATCGCGCTGGCCGTGATCGAGACGTAAATGAACTATCTTCACGGATTCCATGCCGGCAACCATGCCGATGTGCTGAAACACATGGTGCTGCTGGCCTTGCTGGCACGCCTCAAGCAGAAAGACAAACCGTTCTTCATTCTCGATACGCACGCCGGGCGCGGTCAGTACCTGATCCAGGGTGAGCAGGCACGAAAGACCGATGAGGCCCGTGGCGGCATCTTCAAACTGATTGTTCTGAAAAAGCTGCCGGAAGTCCTCAACAATTACCTAAAGCAGGTGGAACGGGTCAATCCGGTCGGCAGTCTGATCAACTATCCCGGCTCACCGCTCCTGATCGCACAACAGTTGCGTGAAGGTGACCGCATGGTCTGCGTGGAAATGCAGAAGGGCGAGGCGGATGCGCTCAAACAGCTGTTTGCGCATGACGGCAAGGTCCAGGTTCAGCAAGGTGATGGCTATCAGGCCATCAAGGCCCTGCTCCCGCCGACGCCGCGTCGCGGCCTGGTTCTGATCGATCCGCCTTACGAAGCGCAGGAGCTGGAATACACGCATATCCTGCAGAGCCTACAGGACGGCCTCAGCCGCTGGCCGACCGGCCAGTTCGCGGTCTGGTACCCGATCAAACAACGGGCAGCGATCAAATTCTTCCTGCGCAGGGCGGCGCAACTGCCCTGCCAGACCATACTGGCGGTTGAACTGCTGGTGCGTCCGGACAACTCGCCGCTTCGGATGAACGGCAGCGGCATGCTGCTGATCAATCCACCCTTCCGGATCGATGCCGACCTGCATCCGGGCATGCGGCAATTGGCCGAGCTGCTTGATGATGGCGGCGCTTCGTTCACCATGAAATGGCTGAAAACCGAGAACCCCGAAGCCGCGAACTGATAAAATGGCGCGATGAGCAACGCATTGCTGCCCGAACCAGCGCCCAATCACCTCCTCACTCCGGTCCAGGCCCCGCCCAACGGCGCGGCGCTGGCTTATGCCATCCGCAGCCAGGCCATGGCCAAGCCCGGCCTGCAGGTGGTCGTGGTAGCCGACAGTTACCGGGCACAGCAACTGGAACAGGATCTGCGCGCGCTGCGGACCGCGTTGCCGATTCTTCATTTTCCGGATTGGGAAACGCTGAGCTACGACCAATTCAGCCCGCATCCGGATCTGGTATCGCAACGCATCGACTGTCTGTATCGGCTGCCCAAAAGCACCCAGGGCATTCTGGTGGTTCCGGTGACCAGTCTGATGCAGCGCATCACTCCGGTGGACTGGATTGCCGCGCAGGTGCTCGACCTGTCCGTGGGCATGAAGTTCGACCTGCAGGCCGAACGGGGCCGACTGCAGAAATTCGGCTACCGCCATGTGCCGCAGGTCATGGATGCCGGCGATTTTTCGATCCGCGGCGCGATATTGGATCTGTTTCCGGCAGGTTCGGCGCTGCCGATACGCATCGAACTGCTGGATGACGAAATCGAATCACTGCGTCTGTTCGATCCGGAATCCCAGCGCTCCGGTGAAACCCGCAGCAGCCTCAAGCTGCTTCCGGCCCGCGAATTCCCCTTGGATGCGGAGGCCTGCAAACGGGCACGGGAACAGTTGCTGGAGCGTTTCGACATCAATCCGCGGAATTGCGGACTGTATGCCGATCTCAAGGAAGGCGTGGCACCGGCGGGCATCGAATACTACCTGCCGTTGTTCTTCGCCGAGACCGCGAGTCTGATCGACTACCTTCCCGATGATTACGATTTACTGCTTGCGACCGACGTGCTGAATGCCTCCGAGCAGTTCTGGCGGCAGACGACTGAACGCTATGAACAGCGGCGGCACGATATCGAACGTCCGTTACTGGCGCCGGCGGAGCTGTATTTCACGCCGGAAACCCTGCGTGCCCGGTTCAACCAACATCACCGTTACCAGCTGTTGAGCGCAGAAGATCCGGGCCACCCAAAGGCGAGAGCCTTGGCGCTGACACCTCCTTTCGCCGGCGCGTGGCTGGATTCAGCCGGCAAACCGGGCCAAGCCCTGATGGACTTCCTGGCGGCCTATCCCGGAAAAGTGATTCTGGCGGCAGATAGCGCCGGGCGCCGGGAATCCTTGAAAACGCTGTTCAAGGATGCCGGCATCGATATCATGACGACGGGCGATTGGCAGGACGCTTTCCAGACGGCCGAGCCACACCGGCTCATGCTGGGCATTGCGGACCTCTCGGACGGATTCGGCGTACTCTCCCCGCCGCTGACGGTAATGACCGAACGCCAACTGTTTCCCGAACGGGTCAGTCAAAGCCGGCGCCGGAAAAGCCAGCAGAAAGATCCCGAAGCGATCCTGCGCGACCTCAATGAAATCAGCATCGGCGCGCCGATCGTGCATGAAGACCATGGCGTCGGCCGTTACCAGGGCTTGGTCAGCCTGGAAACCGGCGGCATGCCCGGTGAATTCCTCAGCATCGAATACGCCAAAGGCGACAAACTCTATGTTCCGGTCGCACAACTGCACCTGGTCTCGCGTTACTCGGGCACCAGTACCGAGCACGCCCCGCTGCACAGCCTCGGCGGAGAAGCCTGGGATAAAGCCAAGCGCAAAGCGGCGGAAAAAGTCCATGACGTAGCCGCCGAATTGCTGGACATCCAAGCCAGACGCCTTGCCCAGCAGGGATTCACGCTCGATACCGAGCGGTCGCTTTATGACCGTTTCGCCGCCGGCTTCCCGTTCGAGGAAACCCCCGATCAGGAACAGGCCATCCACGCCGTTCTTTCCGATATGGCGATGCCGCACCCGATGGACCGCGTGGTCTGCGGCGATGTCGGCTTCGGGAAGACCGAGGTGGCCTTAAGAGCGGCATTCGTCGCGGCCATGGCCGGCAAACAGGTCGCGGTATTGGTACCGACGACCCTGCTGGCCGAGCAGCATTTCCGGAATTTCAGCGACCGCTTCGCCGATTGGCCGGTCCGCATCGAGGTGCTTTCTCGGTTCAAGAGCACGAAAGAGATCAAGCAGGCCCTCGAACTTCTCGCTGTCGGAAAAATCGATGTGATCATCGGCACGCACCGGCTGCTGCAGAAGGATGTCGTATTCGAACGCCTCGGCTTGGTCATCGTCGATGAGGAGCAACGCTTCGGCGTGCGCCATAAGGAAGCATTGAAAGCCCTCAAAGCCGATGTCCATCTGCTGACGCTGACCGCCACGCCGATACCCCGCACGCTGAACATGGCGATGAGCGGTCTGCGCCAGCTGTCCATCATCGGAACGCCGCCGGCGCACCGCGTCGCGGTCAAAACCTTCATCTGTCCATGGGACGCCAATATTCTGCTCGAGGCATTCCAGCGTGAATTGGCCCGTGGCGGTCAGGTGTATTTCCTGCACAATGAAATCGACACCATCGAAAAGACCGCCCGTGACCTCGAGACGATGCTGCCGGATGCCCGCATCCGCATCGCCCACGGCCAGATGCCGGAACGCCAGCTGGAAAAGGTCATGCTGGACTTCCACAAGCAGCGCTTCAACATCCTGGTATCGACCACCATCATCGAATCCGGAATCGACATTCCCAGCGCCAACACCATCATCATCAACCGTGCCGATCGTTTCGGGCTGGCCCAACTTCACCAGTTGCGTGGCCGCGTCGGAAGATCCCATCACCGGGCCTACGCTTATCTGATCGTTCCGGACCTCAAACGCATCACCGCCGACGCCCGGAAGCGCCTCGATGCCCTGGCCTCGCTGGAGGAACTGGGTGCCGGCTTCACTCTGTCCACCCATGATCTGGAAATCCGCGGTGCCGGCGAGCTGCTGGGCGAAGGACAATCCGGGCAGATCACCGAAATCGGATTCGCGCTGTATGCACAGTATCTGGAGCGCGCCGTGGCCTCGATCAAGGACGGCAAAATTCCCGACGTTCTGGCACCGGCACCGGCCAGCGCCCAGGTCAACCTGCACAGTCCCGCACTTCTGCCGGAAAGCATGATCGATGACGTGCACACCCGGCTGATGCTTTATAAACGCATCGCCTCGGCAAAATCACCGGCGGATCTGCGTGAGCTGCAGATTGAAATCATCGATCGGTTCGGCTTGCTGCCGCCTGCGGCAGAGCACCTGTTCGCCTGTGCTGATCTCCGCCTGATGGCCGAGCAGATCGGCATCCAGCGCATCGATTTGCACGACAATGGCGGCTATCTGGCATTCACCGCCAAACCGACGATTGATCCAATGACAGTCATCCAGCTGATTCAACGCAATCCGAAGACCTATGCGATGCAGGGATCGGACCGCTTGAAGATCACCAATAAAACGGAAAACGGCGAGCAACGCGCACTGTTCCTGCGCGCCCTGCTGACGCAGCTGGGAGCAAGGCCTTGAATACCGGAAAATGCCGCAACGCCGTAATGCTTGCGCTGTTGGTCAGCGGGGCGGTGTCTGCAGAGAGCCATACGGTTTTTCTGGTACGTCATGCCGAGAAAGCCACCGAACCGGCATCCGACCCGCCTCTCAGCGCGGCTGGAATGCAGCGTGCTGACACCCTCGCTCACCTTCTTGCCAATGCCAAACCCGTTGCAATCTACACCAGCCAATACCAGCGTACGCAACTGACCGCGAAACCGTTAGCCGATGCCGTCGGCATCGCCATAACGGTCGTACCGATTGATAAAGCTGCCGCCACCGAATATCCGCAACAGTTGCGGGAACGGATCTGTGCACAACCGCCCGACAGCAATGCCGTGATTATCGGTCACAGCAACACGATTCCTGCCATTGCCGCGGCCTGGACAACCCAATCGGTTCGGCCGATTGCCGATGATGAATATAATCGAATGCTAATAATCAAGCTAAAGGAATGCATCGTCGTGGAATCACTCGATTTACGGTATTGAATAGACATTCCAAGGATTTACGCTAGAATCTGACGAAACACAATAAGGAAACAGCCATGAAAAGAGCAGTCTTGATATTGGCCGTCTGTGTAGCGCTGAGCGCGTGCGGCAACAAGGAAGAAGCAAAGAAAGCCGAAGCGGACTCCAAGGTCCTTTACGTCTACAACTGGAACGATTACATCGCCGAAGATACCGTGGCCGGATTCACCAAGGAAACCGGGATAAAGGTCGTCTACGACGTCTACGACAGCAACGAAACCTTGGAAGCGAAACTGCTTTCAGGTTCCTCCGGCTACGATCTGGTATTTCCTTCCGCCCGCCCGTTTGCCGAAAAGCAGATCGCCGCTGGCGTCTACACAGACCTGGACAAGGGCGCACTCGCCAATCTGGGCAATCTCGACCCGGCGATTCTGAAATCGCTGGGGGCCATCGATCCGGGCAACGCCAAGCTCGTCCCCTACATGTGGGGAACCACGGGCATCGGCTACAACCTGAAAAAAGTCCGTGAAATCCTCGGGCCGGATGCCGCAATCGACAGCTGGTCGCTGGTTTTCGATCCTGAAACCGCCGGCAAGCTGGCGCAATGCGGCATCGCCGTTCTGGACGATCCGGAGGACGCCATCTCTTCGGCACTGCTCTGGAAAGGCATGGATCCGAAGGTTTCCGACAGCAAAGCGCTGGAAGCCGCAAAACAGGCCTTCCTTGGCACGCGTGCCAACATCAAGTATTTCCACTCCTCGCAGTACATTTCCGATCTCGCCAACGGCGACATCTGCGTTGCCATGGGTTATTCCGGAGATGTATTCCAGGCGCGCGACCGCGCCGATGAAGCCGGAAACGGCCTTGAAATCGCCTTCATCATTCCCAAGGAAGGCGCTGTGCGTTGGGTGGATGTAATGGCCGTACCCGGTGACGCCCGTAATAAAACCAACGCCATGAAATTCATCGACTATCTGCTTCGCCCGCAGATAGCCGCGGACATCAGCAATTACGTGTCCTATGCCACGCCCAACAGCCCGGCCAAGGCCTTGCTCGACCCCGAACTGGCCGCCGATGAATCGGTCTATCCGAATGCCGAGGTCAGCGCGAAGCTGGTGGATCCGGAAAGTTTCCCGCCGGATGTACAGCGCGATCGCGTGCGTCTGTGGACGACCATCAAAACCGGAAAGTGACCAAAAACGCATTCGATTCGAAACCAAACCCGCTCCGGCGGGTTTATTTCTGGGTCAATTTCCAGCAGCGGTGGATTTTCGGGTTGCGCTCGAAATCCGGATCAATCGTATCCGCTGAGATGTCCTCGACCGTAGCGAAGGCCGACACGGCGGCTACATCCAGCTTGAACTTGCGGAAATTGTTCGAGAAATAGCAGATGCCGTCATCGGCAACGACTGCCATGATTTTCTCCAGCAGGGCGACATGGTCTTTCTGGACGTCGAAATCCGCGGCGCTGGCTGAATTCGAGAACGTCGGCGGATCGCAGAACACCAGATCGAACTTCTGCCGGCAGTTGCCGAGCCATTCCGCCACGTCGGCTTTGACCAGCTGATGGCTGCCGCCTTGGATGTCATTCAATTCGAAATTGGCTTCGGCCCAATCCAGATAGGTGGCCGACAGGTCCACCGACGTCGAAGCCGCAGCCCCGCCGGCAATGGCATGAACGCTGGCCGTACCGGTGTAGCAGAACAGGTTCAGGAATCGTTTTCCCCGAGACTCAGCGGCCAATCGTATCCGCAATGGACGATGATCGAGGAACAGACCGGTATCCAGATAGTCGAAAAGATTGACCCAGAGCTTTACCTGCCCTTCCCTGACCGGAATGAAATCATGGGTATCATCCATGCGGCCGTACTTGCTGCCGCCCTTGCCCCGTCGACGCGTCTTCACCGAGACCTGTGCGCGAGGCAGAGCAAACACCGACTCGACCGCCTGCAGCAATTCGCCGAAGCGGCGCCGGGTGCTTTCTTCGGGAATTTCGGCCGGGGCTTCGTATTCCTGGACATGCAGGAAAAGACGCTGCACACCGTCATCCTCGGGATAGAGATCGATGGCGGCTGCGTATTCGGGCAGATCGGCGTCATACACGCGGTAACAGAAAACATTGCCCTGCTTCGCCCATTTGCCGAATTTCTTCAGATTCTTCTGCAACCGATTGGCCACCATCAGTGCGCCATCCGCCAGCGGCTTGGGACCCTCGCGTTCCGGGCGTGGACTGAATACCGGATCGCAGAGCAGCAGCGTACACGGCAGCGCACCGTTATGGAATTCGTATTTCTTCTTGGCACGCAGGCCGGTGGCGAACGCCAGCTCATCGTCGCCGCACAACAGGACGGCCCGCCATTGCGGAACCTGCGCGCTGAGCGCATCGCCGGTCTCGCGATACAGGGCTTTGTCGGCCTGCAGACGCTGGTTATACGGCATGTTGCAGACCACCAGGCCTGAAGCCTGGTCCGGTGCTTTCAATTGCGAAACCGATTGCCGTTCAAAGCGGATCAGTTCGGCCAGTCCGGCCCGGTCGCAATTGGCCACGGCCTTGCGCAACACGTCTGCCTGAGTGTCGTACCCGGTAAAAACCGGTTTCAAGGCGGCGCGTCCGGCGTCGGCGCGTCGGTGCGCCTGGACGCGTAGCGCCTGCCATCCTTCGCCATCGAATCCGAGCCACTGCGTCGGCAGCTCATCGCCATGCCGATGCAGGCCGGGGGCTTCATCGGCGGCCATCAAGGCCGCTTCAATCAGCAACGTGCCGCTGCCGCACATCGGATCCAGCAGCCCGCCGCCTTCCCGGTAAACCTGCGGCCATTTGCCGCGGTAGAGCATGGCTGCGGCGAGATTTTCCTTGATGGGCGCCTCGCCCTGATCCTGCCGCCAGCCGCGTTTGTGCAAAGAGCCGCCGCCCAGATCTATCGCGATATCGGCCTTGTCCTTACGCACATGCACATTGATGCGTACATCGGGATGTTCAACGTCGACATCGGGACGCGTGCCGGTCTGGGCGCGGAGCCGATCGACGATGGCATCCTTGCTGCGCTGGGCCGCGTAACGCTCGTGGGTCAGTGTCTGGCTGGAAATGCGGGCATCGATGGCGAAGGTCGCACCCGGACCGATGTGTTTGGCCCAATCGATGGCATGCACACCCTGATACAGGTCCTGTTCGTTCTGGCAATCGAAATGGGCAATCGGCCACAGCACCCGGGAAGCCAGACGGGAATGCATGACCAGTGCAAGCGCATCACTCAGGTTGCCTTCGGCATTGACCCCGGCCATCGTGGCGGTCGCCTTGACACCCATGGCGGCGGCCTCGTCGACCAGCAGATACTCCAGGCCTTTGGCACAGGACAGGAAGAATTTCACGGCAGACTGCCGAGGAACAGGGCGAATTGCTGGGCACAGAAGTCGACATGCGCACCCAGCCGGTGATCGTCATTGACCAGACAGATGCGGGCCTGATGGTGCTTGGCCCACTGGGCGACATCATCGGCGGGGATCAGTTCATCATGCCAGCCGTGCACGATCGAAAGCGGCACGGCGGAGGTCTGCAGACGCATTTCATAGCCTTCCAGACTGATTGGCGGCGCCATCAGGAAAAGACCGCGGACCGGCATGCGCAGGGAGACCTGGGCGGAGATGAAGGCCCCCATGCTGGACCCGGCCAGAACGACCGGGCCGTTGATGGCGGCGGCGAGCTCCTGCAGGCGTGCTATCCGGGACGGGACATCGCCCAAAGGCGGCATGACAACGTCCAGATCCCGGTAATCCGGACGCTCGCAGCTCCAGCCCAGCAAGTCGCAGGCCTGCGCCAATGCCGTGGCCTTGGTGGCATCGGGCCCGCTGTTGAGGCCGTGCGAAATGATGACGTGTCCGCTCATGCAGATGTTCCCGGTAATGCCCGGATGCTGAAAGCGGCGGGCCGGCGATGGTATTATGGCGCCATTATGAATGATTTAAGCCCCGCATGGCCAATCCGTGAACACCGGCTGCCTTATCAGTCGAAGCTGGAGGTTCGGGAAATCGGCCAAATCGACCTTGTGGTCATGCACTGCACCGAGCTGCCGGATCTGGCCATGGCCCGCGAATACGGTGAACGCGTTCTTTACCCTGCCGGCACCGGCAACAGCGGACACTATTACATCGACCGCGATGGCAGCGTACATTGCTATGTCGGTCCGGAATTCGTCGCGCATCATACGCGCGGATACAATCCGCGCGCCATCGGCATCGAACTGGTCAACACCGGCCGTTATCCGAACTGGTACCACAGCGGCTGCCAGACCATGGACGAACCCTACACGGAAGCGCAGATCGCCGCCACATCGGCCCTGCTCCGGCAATTGCATGAAGCACTACCCAATCTGCGACTGATTGCCGGCCACGAAGATCTCGATACGGCCATGGTCGATGCCAGCGATGATCCCGACAGCCGGGTGTACCGCAAACGCGATCCCGGTCCGCATTTTCCCTGGCCGCGTATTCTCACCGAAACCGCGCTGACCCGCCTTCAACCGGAAACCGCCGAATGAGCGCACCCGTCGTCAATGAACTCATTGATCTTCTGACCCTCGAACGCCTGGAAGAGAATCTGTTCCGCGGCCAGAGCCGGGATATCGGCACCAAGTATGTGTTCGGTGGCCAGGTGCTCGGGCAATCGCTCAGCGCCGCCCAGCAGACCGTGGATGATGCGCGTACCGTCCACTCGATACACGCCTACTTCCTGCGTGCTGGTGACATCGAGGCACCCATCGTGTTCGATGTCGACCGTTCGCGCGATGGCCACAGTTTTTCCGTCCGGCGCGTCACCGCCATCCAGCACGGCAAACCGATTCTGGTGTTTGCGGCCTCGTTCCAGAAACAGGAACCCGGCGTCGAGCATCAGTTCCATATTCCGGAAGTGCCGCAGCCCGAAGACGTGCCGCCGCAGACGCCGCCAAGCCCGGAGGTTATGGCTGGACTTTCAGCGAAAATGCAGCGTTGGCTTTCGCGCATGGGGCCGTTTGAAATGCGCCCGGTGTATCCGCGCGATGAACTCAACCCCAGCAAGCGTCCGCCTTACCAGCAGGTCTGGTTCCGGCTGATGGGCAACATCGGCGATGACGCGAACATGCATCGCGCCATGCTGGCCTATGCGTCCGATTTCTATCTGCTCGGCACCAGCACCTTCCCGAGCGGAATCAGCTACTACCAGCACAATGTACAGATGGCTTCGCTGGATCATGCGCTCTGGTTCCACCGGCCGTTCCGCATCGATGACTGGCTGCTGTATTCCCTCGATAGCCCGTCCGCCAGTGGCGCGCGTGGTCTTGCGCGGGGCAGTATCTACACCCGTGATGGCCTCTTGGTCGCCTCCGTAGCCCAAGAGGGACTTATCCGGGTCACTGATGGCACACCGGAGAAACCGGCATGAGGATGATGTTCAGTTCGGCCCGCCTCGAAAACGTCGAACATGTCCGTGCCCTTTTCGAGGAGGCCGGCATCGCCACAAAGATCGTCGGCGGCCGCAGCTACAAAACCTACTCGCGCCGGGGCTTCAGCTATAACGAACGTCAGGCCGCGCTGGATGATCCCCAGCCGCAGCTCTGGGTCTTGCGTGCCGATGATTACCGGCGTGCCCGGGAGATACTTCTGGAAAATGGTTTGTTGGATACCACCCTGGAATCCTATGTTCCGCAAAGCTACCGTCAAGCGCGGAAATCCGCACCGGCGCCGGCGAATCGGCTCAATAAAGCCCGGATGGCGCTACTGGTGGTCGTCATTGGCCTGATGGTGATTCAGGGCATTCGGCTGATCAACCAGAGTTAGCCCTCAACGGCGGCGTTTCAGCAGAACGCCCAACAACCCGGCAATCAACAGCAGTGCGGCGAAAGCTGCATAGGGGCTGTAATACCACGGGTCGGACTGGGTGGCGGCCGCAGGCGCGGCAACCGAAGCGGAATTGGCCGGCTGCCCGCCCTTTTCCAATTGCTGCATGCGCTCTGTGAGCTGTTTGATCTGGGAGTTCTGCAACTCGATGAGTCGCTTGCTCTCCGTCTGCAGCTTGGCGGCTTCATCCAGTTGATTCCGGAGATTGGCGATTTCGACCTGACGCGCGGCGATATCTTCCTGGGTCAGGGTATTTTCGGCGCGGAGCTCCGTGCCTTGTCCGGATTTACTGGCGCCGGACTGACTGCCTGCATTGTTCATGGCACCTACCGTGGGCACGATTTTGAGTCGCCCTTGATTGTTTGCGACAGCCTTGCCCGGACTGTTCACTGCTGACGCCGCGGATTGGCGGCTGAGACGATTGGCTGCGTCAAGAACAGGCGCTGGCTGGGCTTGGACCTTGCGGGCCCACTGCCCGGCAAGCAGCCCGGCACTGTCATCCGGCAATAATGCGCGCACCTGATTCTCATCGGGAAGGCGCAAAATGCTGCCGCGTTTCAGACGGTTGGCATCGCCCTGAATGAACGCCTCCGGATTCGCCCTTTGGATGGCCACCATCATCTGATTAAGACTCACCGCAGAGGCATGCGTTTGCTTGTGTGCGATGGCGATGGTGTACAGACTCTCGCCGCTCTGCACTTCCCGCTGATTGTCAGGCGTGGCCGGAATGCTTACGGCGGATGTGACGGACCGAACCTGTGCCGGCTGTGCCGCTATCGGCTTCGGGGCTGCCGGCTTCGGCGCTGCGGGCTCCGGGACTTTGGCGGGTGGCGTTGCCTGCGGCTTCGGCGCAGCGGTTTCCGGTGCGTCGGAACCGGTCGGAATGGACGGCGTGCGCGTAATGGGCGCCGTCGGCGCTGCAACCACCGGTGTCAGCGCCACCGTGGGGGCGTCTATGGTCTGCACGGCTGTTTTGGAGATGAAGGGTGGATCGACCAATGCGGTCATTTCCTTGATCTGCCGGCCGCCATTTCGCCAGCTGGCATCAATCAGGATATTGAATACCGGTTCGTGAAAGGGGCGGCTCGTCGTCAGTTCCACATAGGGCCGGCCCGAATCATCGATTTGCAGTCGGACCTGTAAATCGGCATACAGATTGCGGTCGATGCCCAGGCGGCGAAATGCATCTTCGGAAGCCAGCTGCACCGTAAGCGATTGCACGTCCGCGTCATCGGCGTCATAGACCGGTATCCGCGCGGACAGGGGTTGACCAAGCCCGGACTGCATCTGCACCTGGCCAAGCGTGACTGCCTGAGCCGGCAGGCAGGACATCCAACCGAGCATCAGGAGCATTATCAGCGTGCAAGTACTGCGGGTCATGCATTTCCCCAGACGACGGTCACCGTTTATTGGCCAGAAGCTCGGCAATCTGCACGGCATTGAGTGCCGCACCTTTGCGGATATTGTCGGAAACCACCCACATATTCAAGCCGTTTTCACAGGAGATATCCTCGCGAATACGCCCGACATAGACGGCATCGGTGCCGGATGCATGCGTCACCGGTGTCGGATAGCCTCCGGGAACGCGGTCGTCGACCACCGTCAGCCCCGGCGATTTTTCCAGCAGTGCCCGGGCCTCGGCGGCCGTGATCTTGGACCGGGTTTCGACATGCACTGCTTCCGAGTGCCCGTAGAAGACCGGAACGCGAACGGCCGTCGGATTGACCTGGATGCGCTCATCGCCGAGGATTTTGCGGGTTTCCCAGACCAGTTTCATTTCCTCTTTGGTGTAGCCGTTGTCGAGGAAGTCGTCGATGTGGGGAATCAGATTGAAGGCGATCTGGACCGGGAAACGCTTCGGGTCCGGATCCTTGAAACTCAGGATATTGGCGGTCTGACGACCGAGCTCTTCCAGCGCCGAGCGGCCTGCCCCGGAAACCGACTGGTAAGTGGCGACATTGATGCGGCTGATGCCGACGGCGCGGTGGATGGGCGCGAGCGCGACCAGCATCTGCATGGTTGAACAGTTCGGATTGGCCACGATGCCGCGCGGAATACTGTCAAGCGCTTCCGGATTGACTTCAGACACCACCAAGGGCACATCGGCATCCATGCGGAACGCGGAACTGTTGTCGATGACAATGGCCCCGGCGGCGGCGAATTTGGGGGCGTATTCCTTTGAAATCGAACCGCCGGCAGAAAACAGCGCGAAATCGACGCCGGACGGATCGAATCCGGCCAGATCCTGGACGGTGATCTTGCGGCCGTCATACTCGATCTGCTCGCCGGCCGAGCGCTCGGAAGCCAGTACATGCAGGGTACCGACCGGAAACCGGCGTTCCTGCAGAATGGCCAGCATGGTCTGGCCCACGGCGCCGGTGGCGCCAACAACAGCTACGGTAAAAGTCTTCATAGTACGGACATTCTACGGGGTATATGGACTCAAAGGGGGCGGCTTGGCACCAAGGGCATTTGAGCGGGGACATCGCCGCATTGGGCGCGGTGCCGCAATGCCATATCCATGAGGCACAAGGCCATCATGGCTTCACAGATCGGCGGCGCGCGCAGTCCGACACAGGGATCATGACGGCCGGTGGTGACCACCTCGACGGGTTTACCATCGGTATCAAGGCTGCTGCCGGGCAGACGCAGACTGGAGGTCGGTTTGAACGCGATCTGGCAGGTAATGTCCTGACCGGTGCTGATGCCGCCAAGAATGCCGCCGGCATGGTTGCTGAGAAAACCATCGGTGCTGATCAGGTCGCGATGGATGCTGCCGGGCTGGCTGACCGCAGTGAAACCAGCACCGATTTCGACCCCTTTGACGGCATTGATCGACATCATCCCCGCGGCGATTTCGGCATCGAGCTTGCCATACACCGGCTGCCCCCAGCCGACCGGCACGCCGGATGCGATGACGAATACACGGGCTCCGAGCGAGTCACCGGATTTTCGGGTGGCATCCAGCAGCGTTTCGAGCTCACTGATTTGGGAGGCGATGGGCCAGAAAAACGGATTGCCTTCCACCACTGCCCAATCTACCGTATCCGGCATGTCGGCCTGAAGGCTGCCGATCTGGTTGATGCCGGCGTGGATATCGATGCCGTACTTTTCGGCCAGCCATTTCTTGGCGATGACGCCGGCCGCGACGCGCATGGTGGTTTCACGAGCCGAAGAACGCCCGCCGCCGCGCGGATCGCGGACGCCGTATTTGTGATGATAGGTGTAATCGGCATGGCCCGGTCGGAACTGCTCGGCGATGCCGGTGTAGTCCTTCGAGCGCGCGTCGGTATTGCGGATCAGCAAGGCAATCGGGGTTCCTGTGGTCTGCCCTTCATACACGCCCGACAGGATTTCGATGTCATCCGCTTCATGGCGCTGGGAGGTATGCCGGGTCTTGCCGGTGGCGCGGCGGACCAGATCGGTGCGGAACTCCTCGGCGCTGATGGCGATTCCCGGCGGACAACCGTCAATGACGCAGCCGATGGCGGGACCGTGGCTTTCGCCGAAGGTGGTGACCGAAAACAGTTTTCCGAAGCGGTTGTCCGACACGGTCTTCCTTCAGCGCTGGGCAGCCAACTGGCTGATGCGTTCATGATGGGCGAGGATGTCGTTGCGGTCAATCGCGAAGATGCCCATCTGGCCGACTTTGAACTCGACCCAGGCAAACGGGACCTCCGGCAAAAGTTGCATCAGGTGGCGCTCGCTCTCACCGACTTCGCAGATCAGCAGGCCATGCTCGGATAGATGCGCAGGTGCATCGCGCAGGATTTTCAATGCGAAATCCAAGCCATCATCGCCGGCACGCAGACCCAGATCGGGCTCATGCGCATACTCTTTCGGCAAAGCGTCGGTTTCGTCATTGGTCACATACGGCGGGTTGGTGACGATCAGATCGTAGACCTTGCCGGACAATCCCGTGAACAGGTCGCTCTTGATCAGGTGACAGTTGTCGGCACACAGGCGGACTTTATTTTCAGCAGCCAGACTCAGCGCATCGTCGGAGATATCGACACCATCGACCCGCCACTCGGGGTTGTAATGCGCCATGGCAATGGCGATGCAGCCCGATCCGGTACAGAGATCCAATGCCGATTCCACAGGTCGGCCACCCAGCCAGGGTTCGAAACCGGATTCAATCAATTCGGCAATCGGTGAACGCGGCACCAGGGCGCGGGCATCGGATTTGAAATTCAGGCCAGCGAACCAGGCCTCGCCGGTCAGATAGCAGGCCGGAATGCGCTCATCGATGCGGCGCTTGAACAAAGCCAAAACAGCCGTCTTTTCCTCGGCGGTCAAACGGGCCTGCCCGTAGGCCGGGCCGATATCATGCGGCAGATGCAGGGCATGCAGCACCAGCTGGGTGGATTCATCGAGGGCATTGTCGAAACTGTGGCCGAAAGTCAGGCCGGCCCTGCCGAATGCGCTTGCGCCGTAACGGATGAAATCGATGATGCTGGACAATTCGGCGGTCATGGTGGTTCCGGTACGATTCGGTACGCGTATTATAGCCCGAGAGGCTATAATTCAGGCTGAAAACGCCTTCTCGAGCCTGCGCATGAACCGTAAAATCCTCCTGATCCTCATTGCCGCCTTGGCGGCCGGTCTTGGCTTGGCACTGTCCGTGGCCGTGTTCAAGCCGGCATTGCCGGCCAAGCCATTGCCGGCGCTGGCCGCGGCCAAAGTCATTGACAGTCCCCGTGCCCTGCCCCCGTTTCAACTGCAAAGCGCCTCCGGTCCGATGACCGCCGAACAACTCAAAGGCCACTGGACCGTGGTGTTCGTCGGGTTCACCCATTGCCCGGATGTCTGCCCGACCGCACTGACCGACATGGCACGCGCTCAGGCACTGTGGGCCAAAGCGGGGCTTCCGGCCAAACCGAAGCTGCTGTTCGTGTCCGTTGACCCAGAGCGCGATACGCCAGAGAAAATCGCCGAATATGCGGCTTTTTTCCATAAGGACACGCTGACCGCTACCGCCGCTGAACCGCAATTGGCGGAATTCACCCGCGCACTCGGCTTGGTGTACATGAAGGTTCCGCAAGGCGACTCCTACACCATGGACCATTCCGCCACTATCGTCTTGCTCAATCCCAAGGCTGAGTTCGCCGGCATCATCCGGCCGCCACTCAAGCCGGAGGTCATCGGCGCGGACCTGATTGCACTGGCAAAGGCCCGTCCATGAAAATCGCCTCCCTCGCGCAATACCTTCTGCCGCACCGCCTGCTTTCG
>CAJAPA010000037.1 GCA_903942465.1 uncultured Gammaproteobacteria bacterium | reverse complement strand
GAGCGTCCGGCCGGCGCCACCAACTGGATCAAAACCACGGCCGGCAAAGGTTGGTTTCCGTACTTCCGATTCTATGCCGCAACCGAGCCTTATTTCGACAAGTCGTGGCAGCTCAATGATATTGAGCGGGTGAATTGAGGGGCTTTCACGCGTGTGCTAGCCGAGAGTCCTCAATCAAGGATTTGCGGTTTTACGCGATCAATCAATGTCATCAGGGTAGGGGCTTGTCCGTGCGAAATCTTATTGTTGTGATGTTGTTGAGTGTGAGCGCGTTCGGGGTAATGGCCCAGGACGCCGACGCCCCGAAAGCAGTCGATAACGGCACCGATCCGTCGAAACTGCTGACCGTGGCCGAAGCCAAGTACGAGTATCTGGATCTGCAGAACGCATTCAGCAGTGGCACGCTGCGGCTCAGCTACACCACCCCGCTGGACGACGCCCAGAGCTATGCCCTGCGCGTACGCGTACCGGTGACCTATGTCGATGTGCTGGGGAATGACGGCTATGACATCGGCGATGCCTCACTGGAAATTTCCCATGTGTTTGGATTGACCAAAGCACATGCCTTCGTGGCCAAGGGCGAACTGATCTTCGACACCGCCGGCCGGCCCGAGCTGGGTACCGGACAGAACGTGTTCAAGGGCACCTTCATCTACGCCAAATTCCTGCAGGGCGGCAACATCTTCGCGCCGGCCCTGGTGCAGAGCAACAGCCTGTGGGGCGATGGCAACCGACCCGATGTGAACAGCACCACCATCGATTTTTATTACGTGCCCAAACTGGCCAATCCGAAGAATCTGATCACCTACGACCCGGCGCTGAATTTCGATTGGGAAAACGACAAACAGTTCGCCAGCTTCGCAGTGACCTTCGGGCGCGTGCTCGGTCCGCAGTTGGGCGGCAACGGTATTTTGTTCGCCAAACCATCGGTGTATGCCGGCAGCGACAGGCCGGGAAGCTGGGGCTTGGAAGTGGGCTATAAAGTCATTGGTTTTTGAAGCCCGGAAGGACACTCCGCTCACGGGAGCGTGGGTCAACAGAAGTATCAGGCTTATCCTCACCCGTCAGTTAACCTTAAGTTTTAGGAGCTATCGCAATGAAGACGAAGCAGATTTCGGTCATGATTTCCCTCGCCCTGTCACTTCTGGTAATCGCGGCTTGCAAGCCGAAGGCGCCTGCGGCTGAAATTCCGGCCAGCAGCGACGCTGCAACAACGCAGGCACCGGTCACGCCCGAAACGGGATATCCGGAGCGCGCCTATTTTGGCGATACGCACGTGCATACCGGGTGGTCATTCGATGCCGGCCTGGATGGTGCCGTCACCTCGCCCGAAGATGCCTTCCGTCTGGCAAGTGGCGCAGAGGTTACCTCGAATAGCGGCCAAATGGTTAAGTTACAACGCCCGCTTGACTGGATGGTCATCACCGACCACTCGGACGGCATGGGTACGATCAATGAAGTCCAGTCCGGCAACCCTGAAATGATTGCCGACCCATTCCTCAACACGCTGTATGAAGCCATGAAGGGCAACGATTCCAAGGCGCGCGGCGCCGCCGTGCTGGAAGTGATCAATCGACAGTCGAACGGCAATTTGCCGAAGCAGGTCATGGATCCGAAATGGATGGTTTCGGCCTGGCAGAAAACCGCAGCCACCGCCGATAAATACAACAAGCCCGGCACTTTCACCGCCATGATCGGCTATGAGTGGACCAGCAATGCCGGCGGCGGCGATAACCTCCACCGTAATGTCATCTATCGCGATGATGCCAGTTTCGCCAAACAGATGATTCCGTTCACTACGTTCCAGAGCGAAGATGCCGAAAAATTGTGGGATTGGATGGCGGCCTATGAGCAGAAGACCGGTGGCAAGGTGCTCGCCATTCCGCACAATGGCAATCTATCGAACGGACGCATGTTCGAGGAAACCCGCTTCGATGGTTCACCGATGACGGCAGAATATGCCCAGAATCGTCAGCGCTGGGAGCGCCTGTTCGAGCTGACCCAGATCAAAGGCCAGAGCGAAAGTCATCCGAGCCTGTCGCCGGGTGATGAATTCGCAAGCTGGGATATGTGGGATACCGGCAATCTGAACGGCGTGGTCAAAAAGCCGGGCATGATCCGAACCGAGTATTACCGCGAAGCGCTGAAATCGGGGCTGCGGCTGGAAGCCAAGTTGGGTGCCAATCCGTTCAAATACGGTGCGCAGTCCGGCACCGATACCCATACCGGCCTGGCCACCGCGGAAGAAAACAATTTCTGGGGCAAGTTCAAGAATCTGGAACCGCGAGCCGGTCGTTGGCAGCCGGTGGTTACCGGCGGTTCCGGCCCGGGCGGTCATCGTGGCTGGGAGCAGTCCGCAGCGGGCTACACCGGGGTCTGGGCCACCTCGAATACGCGTGCCGCGATTTGGGATGCGATGATGCGCCGCGAAACCTTTTCCACCACCGGCCCGCGCATGACGGTGCGCTTCTTCGGCGGCTATGATTTCGCTGATTCGGATGCCGCCGGTGATGTTGCCAAAGCCGGCTACAGCAAAGGCGTTCCGATGGGTGGTGATTTGAAAGCCGCGCCGGCCGGCAAGAAAGCAGGATTCCTGGTTGCGGCCATGAAGGACCCCGATGGCGCCAATCTGGATCGCGTGCAGGTCATCAAGGGCTGGCTGGGTGCGGATGGCAAGACCCATGAAAAAATCTATGAGGTGGTCTGGGCCGGTGAACGCAAACCCGATGCCGCCGGCAAGTTGCCGCCGGTAGGCAGCACTGTTGATGTGGCAAAGGCGAGCTATGCCAACAGCATCGGTGCCGCACAACTGATCGCCCACTGGACCGATCCTGATTTCGATCCTGCCCTGAAGGCGGTTTATTATGTCCGTGTTCTGGAAATCCCGACACCGCGTTGGACTGCATATGATCAGATGCGCTTCAAAGATAAAATGCCCGACAACATTCCAATGAGCCTGCAAGAGCGGGCATTTACTTCACCGATCTGGTATTCACCGAACTGAATCGAATCAGTCACTCAGTAATAAAAAACGCCGGTAACGGCGTTTTTTATGGCCATTAAGCACGCGGGTGCTGGGCTTTAAAATTGTTGGTTTCCGATGTATTTTCTGCTATAAAATTGGTCTAGGTAGTGTGGGGACTACCACGGTATATAAACATAATCTAATAGGGGCGGTTCCATGAAAACGAAACAGATTTCGCTGATGATTTCCCTCGGCCTGGCGCTGGCGGCGCTTGCCGGATGCAAGCCCGAAACGCCGGCTTCCGATGCGACGGCCAAAACCGATGCCAGCACAAACCCAGCGGTGGCCACTCCGGAATTTCCGGAACGGCCGTTCTTCGGCGACACCCATCTTCACACCTCGTATTCCGTTGACGCCGGCGCATTCGGCGCGCGACTGACCCCGCGTGATGCCTATATTTTCGCGAAAGGCAACGAGGTGAAGTCCTCCTCCGGCCAGCAGGCGAAGTTGCACAGGCCTCTCGATTTTCTGGTGGTGGCTGATCACTCCGATGCCATGGGTCTGTTCCCGATGTTGCTGAACGGAACGCCGGAAGTGATGGCCGATCCGCAGGGAAAACGCTGGCATGACATGATCAATTCGGGCCAAGGAAATGCGGCCGCCCTGGACATCATTCAAAGCTTCGGTCTCGGCAAGATTTCTCCGGCCATTCTTCCTGTGCCCGGAACCAAAGCCTATGCGTCGGCCTGGAGCGAGACCATCAAGGCCGCTGAAGAAGCCAATGATCCCGGCCGATTCACCGCCTTCATCGGCTTCGAATGGACCTCCAATACCGGAGGCAGTAATCTGCACCGTAATGTCATCTTCCGCGACAGCGGCGAAAAAGCGGGCAAGGTCGAGCCGTACACCACCGTCAAGCCACTGGGTAGTGATAATCCGGTGGATCTGTGGAACTGGATGGCCAACTACGAGCAAAAAACCGGCGGCAAGGTTCTGGCCATTGCCCATAACGGCAATATGTCCAACGGCGTGATGTTTCCGACGGTTGAAGCCTTCGGCAAGAAACTGGATGCCGGCTATGCATCGTCCCGGGCCAAGTGGGAGCGTCTGTACGAAACCACGCAGACCAAAGGCACCGGCGAGTCCCATCCTTACCTGTCTCCCAACGATGAGCTGGCAGATTACGAACTCTGGGATAAGAGCAATCTGGATGGCTCTGCCGCCAAAACCAAAGAGATGCTGCAGTACGAGTACACGCGGGAAGCTCTGAAAAACGGCTTGCTGCTGGAAAAGAACCTCGGCGCTAATCCTTACAAGTTCGGTTTGGTCGGCAGTACCGATGCCCATACCGGCCTTGTCGCGGTTGAAGAAGATAATTTCTTCGGCAAGACCGCACCGCAGGAGCCGAGCCCCGAGCGTTTGACCAAGGTATTCATCGGCAACCCGAAATCCGGCGTGAAAATCATGGACTGGGAAGTCGGTTCTGCGGGCTATGCCGCGGTCTGGGCGACCGAAAATACGCGCGAGGCGATTTGGGATGCCATGCAGCGTCGTGAAACCTATGCCACCACCGGCACCCGGATGACCGTGCGTCTGTTCGGCGGTTACGACTTCGCCGCCGGCGATGCCGTGGCCAGCACACTGGCGAAAACCGGTTATGCCAAGGGCGTACCGATGGGCGGGGACCTGAAAGCCGCCCCGGCCGGCAAAGCGCCCACCTTCCTGGTGGCGGCAATGAAGGATGCCATCGGTGCAAACCTTGACCGTTACCAGATCATCAAGGGCTGGCTCGACAAAGACGGCAAACTGCATGAAAAAGTGTATGACGTGTCTTGGTCTGATAACCGCAAGCCGGATCCGAAAACCGGCAAGCTGCCGGCGGTCGGCAATACCGTTAATGTTGCCGATGCCTCCTGGACCAATACCATCGGCGCTGCCGAACTGGTTGCCGTGTGGAAGGATCCCGAATTCAATCCGGCCCAGTCCGCGTTCTATTATGGCCGCGTGCTTGAAATCCCGACCCCGCGTTGGACCGCCTATGATGCGAAGCGCTTCAAGATCAAAGCATTGGAAGGCACCCGCATGACCATCCAGGAACGCGCCTACACCTCGCCGATTTGGTACTCGCCGAATTGAAGCGACATAAAATCTAATGCTATCCTCAACGGCGGAGTACCACACTCCGCCATTTTTTTAACGGAGCCTGTGTGAATTTCCGAAACATCCTGCGTGAACCTGTCCTGCACTTCCTGTTGATTGGTGTATTTCTTTTCCTCCTGTACGGCCGCGTGGCGCCGGAGAGCGCCGACAGCCGCACCATCGAAGTCAGTGCCGCCCGTATCGAAAGCCTGGAAAACCAGTTCCGTGCGGTCTGGAGCCGTGACCCGACCCCGGAAGAACGCCGCGGCCTGATTGACTCCTTTATCCGTGACGAAGTGCTTTACCGCGAAGGTGTGGCGATGGGCATGGATGGCGATGATCCGGTCATCAAGCGCCGCGTGCGCCAGAAGATGGAAGTCATGTCGGAAGAGGCCGGTGAACAACTGACGCCGACCGATACCGAGCTGTCCGACTATCTGGCCAAAAATCCGGAAAAATTCAAACGCCCGCCGGTGCTGAGTTTCGAACAGGTGTATTTCTCTGGCGATGCGACCGTGGCCGATATCGAGGCCTGGACCAAGTCGGCCTTGCCGGAACTGAACCGTGGTGCGCCCTCATCCAATTTCGGTCAGCCAACCCTGCTTCCGTCCAAAATTGAGCGACAGCCGCTGGATCGGATTGCCCGTGACTTCGGCGAAGTCTTCGCCGAGAAGCTGTCGTCCTTGCCGACCGGCACCTGGCAGGGACCGATCTCGTCGGGTTTCGGCGCCCATCTGGTGCGCATCGGCGAGCGCCAGCCGGCCGAGCTGCCGACCTTGGCGGATATCCGGCCGATGGTGCAACGCGAATGGGAAAACGACCGCCGTGAGCGCAATCGTGCCGAAAGCTACCGCGTGATGGCGGCGAACTACCGGATCGTCATCGATGGCAAGACAATCAAAGGTGATAAACCGTGATCCAGCGTGTTTGCATCACCTTGCTGGCGGCATTATTGCTGTGGCTTCCACAACGGGCCGGCGCCGATGACTTCAAGCCCGCCTATCTGCAGTTGACCCAGACCGGTGCCGAAACCTATGAGGTGATGTGGAAGCTGCCGGCGCTCGATGAAAGCACCGCCCTGAAACTGACGCCGCATTTCCCCGACGGCACGCGGGAGCTGACCGTGCCGCGCGTGGTGTTCGCCAACAATATGGCCATCAAGCGCTGGCGCATCGGCGTTCCGGAAGGATTGAACGGCAAGTCCATCCGCATTTCCGGTCTGGCCGAAGCCCGCACCGATGCCATCGTGCGCGTGGTGCGTGAAGACGGCAGCGAACAGGTCGGACGGATTCTGCCCGGCAGCACTGCCTTCAGCGTTGAGCCGAGTCCGGGACCCTACGAGGTCGTCCTGACCTATACCGTCATCGGCATCGAACACATTCTGCTCGGTTTCGACCATCTGCTGTTCGTGCTGGCGCTGGTGATGATTGTCCGATCCACGCGCCGTCTGTTGTGGACCATCACCGCATTCACGCTGGCGCACTCGATCACCCTGAGTCTGGCCACGCTTGGCGTGCTGCATGTGCCCGGCCCGCCGGTGGAAGCCATCATCGCGCTGTCGATTGTATTCGTCGCCGCCGAAATCATGCATCAGCGTCAGGGCCGCATCGGCCTGACCGCACGCAAACCCTGGATCATCGCGTTTGCTTTCGGGCTACTGCATGGTCTGGGTTTTGCCGGCGCCCTGGCCGAAGTCGGTTTGCCGGAGAACAGCATTCCCTTGGCGTTGCTGTTCTTCAATATCGGCGTGGAAGCCGGCCAGATCCTGTTCATTCTGGCGGTGCTGGCCCTGTACCATCTGGCCAAGAAACTGATTGCCACACGCTTCGACCTGAAGCGTCTGGAACCGGTACCGGTTTATCTGATCGGCGGCTTGGCCAGTTATTGGGTGATTGAACGGGTGACCGGATTCTGGGGCTGAGCCCTTATTCCACCGGTCCCCGTTTCAAGGCCTCGTCCGACCAACCTCCGCCGAGTGCGCGGTACAGATCGACATGTGCCAGCAGCAGATCACGTCGCGCCCGTGCCAGTTCCAATTCGGCCGAGTACTGCCGGCTTTCGGCATCCAGCACTTCCAGATAGCTGTTGACTCCGGCTTTGTAGCGCATGCGCTGCAGGCGGGTGTTTTCCCGGCTGGCTTTGGCGCGGATTTCGCTCTGCACGATGACCGCCTGCACTTTCTCGGTCGCGGTCAGCGCATTGCTGACTTCCCGCAGCGCATTGAGCACGGTGGCGCGGTAATTCAGCGCGGCGATTTCGGCATTGGCACGCGCCCCGCGCACGCCATTGACGCCACGACCCCAGTCGACCAAGGGCAGGCTGGCGTTCGGACCCCAGGACGTTACGCTCTGGGTCACGCCGTCGTTGCTGAGGGTATCGCCCAGGTCGATGCCGACCAGTCCGAAGAAGCCGCCGAGGCCGATGCTCGGCACCGGAAAGCGGTTGGCGATGGCGACGCCGATACGTGCGGTGGCCGCTTCCAGTACGTGCTCGGAAGCGCGCACATCCGGCCGGCGTTCCAGAAGTTCGCTGGGCAGACCGGCCCTCGGCAAGACCGGCACCTGCGGCAGTGATCCATCCGCATTGCGCAGGATCGGCCCGGGCTGTCCACCCAGCAACAGACTCAAAGCGTTCTCGGTGGCGATGATGGCCTGTTCGATTTTCGGCAGCTGCATGCGGGTGCCGGCCAGTTGCGCGATGGCCTGTTGTTCTTCCGCGCCGGAGGCAACGCCGCCGCGCAGCAGGGCGCGTACCAAGGCCAAGGATTCTTCCTGGCTCTTGATGTTGGCACGGGTAATCGCCAGTTCCTGATCGAGTTCGCGCAGATTCAGCCAAGTACTGGCGGTGGTCGCCACCAGAGTCGACATGACTGCCCGCGCGCCGTCTTCGCTAGCGAGCAGCTCGGCGCGTGCGGCTTCATTGGATCGCCGCAGTTTGCCGAAAATATCCAGTTCCCAATTCAGCACGGCGCCCAGACTGTAACTGTTGTCGCTGGCGGCGGAGCCGCTGGGGCTGGTGCTCAGCCCGGCCGAAACCGTGGGCAGATACTGGGATTTGGCGATGGCGCTCTGCGCACGTGCGGCATCGATGCGGACCAGTGCAATCTGCAGATCAAGATTGCGTTGCACCGCCAAACGGATAACGGCCGAGAGTTCCGGATCCTGGAACTGTTCCGACCAGACGATGTCGCTGATGCTGCGGGTCTGCGCTTCGGCGAGTGCCGGGCCGCGATAGGCTAGATCAAGTGCGAGATCCGGCCGCGTGTAGTTCGGGCCGAGTGCACAGGCACCGAGCAGACTGAGTGAGATGGCCAGCGTCAGCGTTTTAAGCTTCATGCTTGCTCTCCCACGGCAGCTGCCGGTCGCGACCCGCGGTCGAAGCGTTCCGACAGACGGGTGATGATGACATACAGCGCCGGCACCAACAGCACCGACAGCAGGGTGGCGGTCAGCATGCCGACCAGCACCACGGTGCCGACCGATTGTTTCG
>CAJAPA010000036.1 GCA_903942465.1 uncultured Gammaproteobacteria bacterium | reverse complement strand
GATCCAGCTCATGCATGAAAAATTCCCGACCGTACAGACCCGGGTATGGCGCCTTGAAAACGGTCCTCCGGTCGGCTATCCGATCCAGTTCCGTATTTCCGGAGAACACATCGACGAAGTCAAACGCCTTGCCCATGCCGTAGCCGACAAGGTGCGCGCCAATCCGCACGTCGCCAATGTCAATCTGGACTGGGACGAACCCAGCAAGATCGTCCGTCTGAACATCGACCAAGACCGCGCCCGTGCGCTCGGCATCACTTCGACGCATCTGGCGGCATTTCTGCGCGGATCGCTGTCGGGCACCAATGTCAGCACTTACCGCGAGGGCAATGAGCTGATCGAAATCCTGCTGCGCGGTCCGGACAACGAGCGCGCCAATCTCGATCTGCTCGACAGCCTGTCGGTCCCGGTCGACTCCGGCGCCAGTGTGCCGTTGTCGCAGATTGCCACGCTCGAATACACCATGGAAGACGGCATCATCTGGCATCGCAATCGCCTGCCGACCATCACTGTGCGTGCCGATATCTACGACGAGACCGCGCCGCCGTCGGTCACCGCACAGATTCTGCCGGAACTGGAAAGCATCCGCGCAGCGCTGCCGACCGGCTATCTGCTGGAAACCGGCGGCACCGTGGAAGATTCCGACCGTGGCTCGAAATCCGTGGCCGCCGGCATGCCGCTGTTCCTGTTGGTGGTGATGACCCTGCTGATGCTTCAGCTGAAAAGCTTCCGTCGTGCGTTCATGGTGCTGCTGACCGCGCCGCTGGGCCTGATCGGGGTGACCGCCTTCCTGCTGATCTTCCGCGTGCCTTTCGGCTTCGTGGCCATGCTCGGCACCATCGCGCTGTCGGGCATGATCATGCGCAATTCGGTCATTCTGGTCGATCAGATCGATCACGATATCCGTGCCGGCAGCGCGCCTTATGCGGCCATCATCGATGCCACCGTGCGCCGCTTCCGGCCGATCGTGCTGACCGCGCTGGCGGCGGTGCTGGCGATGATCCCGCTGTCGCGCAGTGTGTTCTTCGGACCGATGGCGGTATCGATCATGGGCGGTTTGATCGTGGCGACGCTGCTGACCGTGTTCTTCCTGCCGGCGCTGTATGCCGCCTGGTTCAAGGTCGAGCGCGATACGCCGGCGCAGTCGGTGCATTGACGGCGCGGGAGACGAAACCATGCAGACCATCGAGATTGCAGTAGGTGCAGACGATCGCCTGATCGGGCATCTGTTTCCGGCTGAACCGGCAAGCCGGAAAGGCCGCAGCGTCATCGTCGGTCCGGCCACGGCGGTGCCGCAGACGTTTTATTACAACTTCTGCCGCTATCTTGCCGGTCACGGATTCGATGTGCTCACCTTTGATTTCCGCAGCGTCGGTCAATCGAAACTGCGCCCGATCCGGGACTACGCCGATATCGGATTCTCGTCGTGGGCCGAACAGGATTATCCGGCGGTCATCGACTGGATGCATGCGCTGCACCCGCAGCAGCCGCTGTACATCGTCGGCCACAGCGTCGGCGGTTGGATGCCGGCCCTGACCCGCGCCAGTGGCCGCATCGATGGACTGCTCGGCATCGCCGCTCTGTCCGCCTATTGGCCACTGATGGCGCGCCCGCACCGCTATTTCCACTGGTTTGCCTGGCGTGCACTGGTGCCGCTGAGCACGGCCGTGTTCGGCTACTGGCCGGGATGG
>CAJAPA010000035.1 GCA_903942465.1 uncultured Gammaproteobacteria bacterium | reverse complement strand
GGTTTTCGGATTGGCATCGGCGTACTCGGCGCGGATCACCAGCACATCGATGATCTCATTGGGAATGGCGCAGCTGTTGAAGATTTCCACCCCGCCCAGCGCCAGAAGCTGGCCGCGGTAGGGTTCGAAGGTCACCACCGCATCGACCCGGTCGTACTTATAGGCGTCCACGCTTTCATCGGCGATAATCGTTACCCGTCTGATCGAATCTTGTGCCATGCCGTTGATTTCCAGAGCGCGCGCCAGCATGAAGTATCCGAGTCCACTGTCTTCCAGACCGACCCGGCGCCCGGCCAGATCCTTGATCGAAGCGATGCCCGGTTTGGCGATGATGACATCGGCGCCTTCGGAAATACTGGTGACCAGGATGATCTTGATCGGAATGCCGTTCTGGCTGAGCCCGAGGGCTTCGTCGATGCTCAGCGCCGCGACCTGGATCTTGTTCTTGCGGAAGTCCTCAATGACATTCAAGGCCGATTCATATTGCTGCATCTGGATCAGGTCGTTGCCGTAAAGGCCCTTGTCGCGGGCGATATAACCGGGCATATAGCCGGGCCAGGCATTGGTGCCGACCAGCAGCGGTTTGGCGATGGGCTCCGACGGCTTTTCGCAGGCGCCGACCAGCGCCAAGACCAGCAACAGGGCGATGCGGTAAAGCGGTCGGAGCGGCGGCAGGTTCAACATGCTATTCCTTGACGAATGACCACGTGAAAGGGCACGCCTCCAGGCGCATTCGGGGCAGTTTAGCAAATACGGAAACGGCGGGCAAAGCCCGCCGCTTGGTAGTCCGGGAGCTGCCGCGGCTCAGCAGCAGCCGTGGTCGCCGAATTTGGCGTGGCCGGCGTGCGCCGCCACGCCCATGGTCAGGCCCTGCAGCCCGGCCTGGTAGTGCGCGGCCACCACATGCGCCACCGCTTCGGTCACGCGCTTGCCGGTCGGAATGTGCAGGAACTCGTTCGGGCCGTGCGCATTGCTGTGCGGACCGAGCACGCCGGTGATCATGAACTGCGCGCCCGGGAATTTCTCGCCGAGCATGCCCATGAACGGAATGGTGCCGCCTTCGCCCATGTACATCGCCGGCGCGCCGAAGGCTGCCTGCGAGGCGTCTTCGATCGCGGTTTCCAGCCACGGCGCCAGCGCCGGGGCGTTCCAGCCGGTCGAGGCTTTTTCCAGTTCGAAGCTGACCTTGGCGCCATACGGCGGATCGGCTTCCAGGGTATTCTTCACGAACGCACCGGCTTTGTCCGGATCGAGCATCGGCGGAATGCGCAGGGACACTTTGACCGCGGTGAATGGACGCAGCACATTGCCGGCATTACCCAGCGTCGGCAGGCCGTCCACGCCGGTGATCGACAGCATCGGGCGCCAGGTGCGGTTCAAAATCAGTTCGCCCAGATCGCTGCCCATCGGACGCATGCCGTCCAGGAACGGGAATTTGTCGAACACTTCCTCGCCCAGCACCTCGGCGGCGCGTTTGGCCTGGCTCACGCGTTGTTCGGGAATCGCGACATGCAGCTCTTCGCGGTGGATGCGGCCGGTATCGACCTCTTCCAGACGGTTCAGCAGCTGACGCAGCACGCGGAAGCTGGACGGCACGATGCCCGAGGCATCGCCCGAGTGCACGCCTTCGCTCAGCACATCCACGCGCAGGTTGCCGCCGGTCAGGCCGCGCAGCGAGGTGGTGCACCACAGCTGATCGTAATTGGCGCAGCCCGAATCCAGACAGACCACCAGACTCGGCATGCCGATGCGCGCGGAAAGATGGTCGACGTAATACGGCAGGTCGTAGCTGCCGGACTCTTCGCAGGCTTCAATGAGGATCACGGTGCG
>CAJAPA010000034.1 GCA_903942465.1 uncultured Gammaproteobacteria bacterium | reverse complement strand
GGTAATGCGCTGGTCGCGCTTTTTCGCCAGGCGCTGCTTGACCGCATCCGGCAAAGCGGCGCAGGCCCAGATGAAAAAACGCAGCTCGATGGCGGTCGACACCTTATTGACGTTCTGTCCGCCCGGACCGCTGGAGCGGATGGCGCGTTCGATGACGTCCTGTTCGGGAATGACGATGCGCTCGTTGACGGCAATCATGCCGGATCCGGAATACGGAAGAATGCGCGGGCCGTAGCAGTGCTGGCGGCGGCGGTCTGTTCCGGCGTTTCAGCGCGGTCACGCGCCAGCTCTTCGACGATGTGCTTCAGGTACATCGGTTCGTTGCGGCGATGCGAAGGCATCGGCCGGACCGTGCGCGGCAGCAGATACGGCGCGTCGGTTTCGATCATCAGGCGGTCGGCCGGAATGTTCTTGACGATGTCGCGCAGATGTCCGCCGCGACGCTCGTCGCACAGCCAGCCGGTGATGCCGATGTAGAAATCGGCATCGAGGCAATCGAACAGTTCTTCGCGTGTGCCGGTGAAACAATGCACCACGGCCGGGCCGATGCGGCCCTCGAATTCCTTCATCACGCCCATGAAATCGGCATGGGCATCGCGCTGGTGCAGGAACAGCGGTTTGCCGAGCTCGGCCGCCAGCTCAAGCTGCCATTCGAACGCGCGGCGCTGTGCGGGGCGCGGGGCCAGATCGCGGAAATAATCCAGGCCGCATTCGCCGACCGCCCGCACCTCGGGATGGGCATGCAAGGCGCGCAGTTCGGCCATGCCCTCGGTGGTCACTTCCAGCGCATGATGCGGATGCACGCCGGCGGTGGCATACAGAAATCCGGGGTGCGCCTGTGCCAGCGCCAGCGCTTTCGGCGAGCCTTCGCGGGAGGCGCCGGTCACCACCATCTGCGAAATGCCGGCCGCACGCGCACGCGCCAGCACCGCGTCCAGATCGTGGTCGAAGCTTTCATGGCCGAGGTTGGCGCCGATGTCGATCAATTCCATGCCGCTATTGTACCGTTGCAGACACACGGCAAGCGGTCCGGCGAGCGCATACAATAGCCGTATGCCCGATTTCCCGATCCAGACCCTGCTGCCGGACATCCTCGATGCACTGGCGAATCACCCGCGTCTGGTGCTGGAAGCGCCGCCCGGCGCGGGTAAAACCACCCAGGTACCGCTGGCCTTGCTGAACGCACCCTGGCGCGAAGGCCGGAAAATCCTGATGCTGGAACCGCGTCGCGTCGCGGCACGAGCAGCTGCCGGCTTCATGGCCCAGCAGGTCGGCGAGGCGGTGGGGCAACGTATCGGTTACCGCATCCGTTTCGAATCCAAGGTTTCTGCGGCCACTGAAGTTGAAGTGCTGACCGAAGGCCTGCTGACCCGGCGCATCCAGGACGATCCGATGCTGGAGGATGTGGCGGCGATTCTGTTCGATGAATTCCACGAGCGCCATCTGGCCGGCGACCTGGGCCTGGCCATGGCGCGCGACATTCAACAGCAGCTGCGTCCGGATCTGCGGCTTGTGGTGATGTCGGCCACGCTCGACGGCGAACGCCTGGCGAAACAACTCGACGCACCGCGCCTGAGCAGCGAAGGCCGTAGTTTTCCGGTTGAGACCACACACTTTCCGGCGCGCAAAGACGAAGCCTTGGTCGCGCAATGCCGGCGCGCCGTGGAACAGGCTCTACAGCAGCATCCGGGCGATGTGCTGGTGTTTCTGCCCGGCCGCCGTGAAATACAGAGTCTGCAGGATGCGCTGATGCCCTTGGCCTTGGCGCGGCTGGAGGTGCTCGCTTTGCATGGCGATCTTCCGGTTGAACAGCAGAGCCGCGTTCTGCTGCCGGCCGGCAACGGCATCCGGCGCGTGGTGGTGGCCAGCAATGTCGCCGAATCCAGCGTGACCTTACCGGGCGTGCGCGTGGTCATCGATTCCGGGTTGGCGCGCGAACCGCGTTTTGATCCGAACTCGGGCTTCAGCCGCTTGCAGACCGTGGCGATTTCACAGGCCTCGGCCGATCAACGCAGCGGACGCGCCGGACGCGTCAGCAGCGGCTGGAGTTACCGGCTGTGGCCGGCCTCGCAACGCCTGGAACCGATGCGCCGCGCGGAAATCCAGCACAGTGAATTGAGCAGCTTGGCGCTCGAACTGGCGGCCTGGGGCGGTACGGCGCTGCCTTTCGTGGATCCGCCACCGATCGGCGCCCTGCTGGCAGGACGTGATTTGTTGACCGCACTGGGCGCACTCGATGGCGACCGGCGCATCACCGCGCTCGGTCGGCGCATGCTCGGCTTGGGCACACATCCGCGCATGGCCGCGATGTTGCTGGCCGTGCATGACGACACCGAAAAAGCCCTGGCCTGCGATCTGGCCGCACTGATCGAAGCGCGTGATCCGC
>CAJAPA010000033.1 GCA_903942465.1 uncultured Gammaproteobacteria bacterium | reverse complement strand
TTGCTGGTCGCACCGATGGTGCCGTAGCGGTTGCTGAGCTTGCCGGAAATGGCTCCTTCGGCCGAGAGGTAAAAGGGTAGTGGCGCACGTTTGCCATCCAGCATTTGCCACTGGCCAACGATGACCTCGCAGGCCAAGGCGCTGTCGCCGTAACGGCCCTGCGGATCGCGTTCCGGGAAGGCGCCGGTGAAGCGGGCGCTGATGCGGCCATCACTGCCATACTCGTCAATCCGTACGCTGCCGTCTTTGCCGATCTGGCCGCGGATGCGGATATCGCGCAGCTGGCTGGCGTACACATACACGCCGTTGAGTTCACCGGCGCCGAACACCAGCGACATCCGTATCGGGTATTTGCCGTCGATGCTGCCGGTGTAGTCCCAGATCCGGCCGGGTTCGTTCCAGGTGCAGGCCGATTGTGCATGCATCGGTAAAAGTATCGCCAGCAGCGCCATCAAAGTCCTGAAGCGTGTGCCCGAAAACCGAATCATGTTGCCTCCGTGTGAGTTGCTGTACGCGTCATTTGCATCGCCGATGGCTGGCCGCATGGGCCGGCAATATCCTACGGGTCAAAATCAGCGTGACAGAATCTTATGCCTTCGATAATAAGCCCGTGTCCGTGCTTTATTAAGGTCCTGTGGGTGACTTAATAGTTAAATTATCATTAATAGTTAAAAATAAGTTATTTTTAGAGTATTTACATTAGTCCGTAAATTTCGTACCGTGACCAAGTCATGCAACTTTAGATTGCAGGCTTTGAGTTAATTTGCAGTTGTCATCCAAGGGGTACGTATTGAATCGGGGTGCTGTTTTTGACTGATTTAAGATCTAAACCTCTAGGAGATAAACGCAATGCTACATAAAAATAATTTCATCAGATCCATCGCCAAGTCGGCGATTTCCCTCGTACTGCTCTTCGGCGCAACACAGGCTTCAGCCGGAGAGTCATCCGTTCTGCACAGCGATGATTTCGTCGGAATTTCGTTCTGGCTGATCTCGATGGCGCTCATCGCCTCCACGGTATTCTTCTTCCTGGAACGCGACCGTGTCTCGACAAAATGGAAAACATCCCTGACTGTATCGGGACTGGTCACGCTGGTTGCTGCCGTCCATTACTTCTACATGCGTGATGTCTGGGTCACCACGGGTTCCACCCCGACCGTGTTCCGTTACATCGACTGGCTGATTACCGTGCCCTTGCTGATGGTCGAGTTCTATCTGATCCTCTCGGCGGTCACCAAGGTGTCTTCCGGTATTTTCTGGCGCCTGATGATCGGCACCTTGGTGATGCTGGTCGGTGGTTATGTGGGTGAAGCCGGCTACATGCAGGCCATGCCCGCCTTCATCATCGGTATGGCCGGTTGGGCCTTCATCCTGTATGAAATCTTCATGGGTGAAGCCAGCAAGGTCAACGCGAACAGCGCACCGGCTTCCGTGCAGGCCGGTTTCAAACTGATGCGTTGGATCGTGACCGTGGGTTGGGCCGTTTATCCGCTCGGCTATTTCCTGGGCTACCTCAACGGTGGCAACCCGGCAGATACCGCCAATGCGCTCAACATCACCTACAACTTCGCTGACGTCCTGAACAAGATTGCCTTCGGCCTGATCATCTGGTCGGTCGCGGTCAGTGAATCGGAAAAACATTAACAGCTGGTAATCACGACCACGCTTTCCCTGCCTTTCGGGGCAGGGGAAGCGGCGGTCTGTGGCAGCAACCCACTCTAGCCGGAAATGCGCCATGCCCGGAACCATATTGAATTTCCCGGAAGTCCCATCGGCAAAGCTCGCCCAGTTGCTCGAGGGCGTTGATGCCCGGATGCGGCTGCTGACCGAGATGCACGCGGAATGGGTCTCCGATGCCGACCCCGGTGTTTCCACGTCTGCCGAATACCATCTTCGGGCGGGCGGCCAGAAAGTAAGGGCGCGGCTCGGCCTCTGCTCGGCATTGGCCCTGGGCCTGTCCGAAAGCGAGGCCATCGGCATCGCCGCCTGTGCCGAACTGCTGCACAATGCTTCACTCATCCATGATGATCTTCAGGACGGCGACCTTTACCGGCGCGGTGTCCCGGCGATCTGGAACCAATTCGGAAAGAACACGGCGCTGTGCTGCGGCGACCTGTTCCTGTCCGCCGCTTATGCCGCCCTTGGCGGTATCGGCAACCATGCCTTACTCCCCGAGGCCTTGGCCCTGACACACCGGCGTGTTGCCCGTGCCGTGCATGGACAATGCGCCGATCTTGCCGAGCGGCCTGACGGCGGGGATGCCGTCGAACAGTACCTGGCCATTGCCAAGTCCAAGTCGGGCGCGCTGCTCGCGCTACCGATAGAACTCTCCCTGCTGCTTTCCGGCAATGCGGAAAGCATTCCGTTGGCGACGGCAGCCTGTGAAAATTTCGCGATCAGCTACCAGGCGCTGGATGACATCCAGGATATTGCCATCGATTCGGCGCGTCCCGTACAAACAGGCCATAGTGGAACCGCCAGCGCACCCGGACTCAACCTTGTCCTGATCATGCAGAACAGCGGTCTGCAGGCCCGTGCCTTGCCGATGGCGGTTGCCTTGGCCGTGAGCCATCTGAATCAATGCGAAGCAGATGCGGTGAATCTGCCCTGCGGCGCGGGGCGCATGCTGCTTGCCTACTGTGCCGGGATGCGCGCAAAACTGGATGATGCCGTATCCGTCCTTGAAGCCTGCTGATGCATGCCATCGTCGTCGGCGCCGGGTTCGGTGGCATTGCCGCGGCGTTGCGCCTGCGTGCCAAAGGCTATGAAGTCACTCTGATTGACCGTTGCAATCACATCGGCGGTCGCGCCCGTGTCTTCGAGCGCGAGGGATTCCGGCATGATGCAGGGCCGACGGTCATCACCGCACCCTTCCTTTTCGAAGAACTGTTCGCGCTGTTCAACGAGAAGTTCTCCGATCATGTCCGGCTGGTGCCGTTGACGCCCTGGTACCGCTTCGCGTTCCGTGACGGCAGCCGGTTCGATTACGGCGGTACGCTTGAACAGACGCTGGCTGAAATCCGCCGCATCGAGCCCCGGGATGTCGGGGGTTACCTGGCCCTGCTGCGTCATTCCCAGCGCATCTTCGATGTCGGCTTCACCCAACTGTCCGCCCAGCCGTTCCACCGGCTATGGACCATGCTCCGTCAGATTCCAAGCCTGCTCCGCCTGCGCTCGCACGAGACGGTATGGCAGATGGTGTCCCGCTTCCTGTGCAGTCCGAAGCTGCGCCGTGCGTTTTCGATACAGCCCCTGCTGGTCGGCGGCAATCCGTTCGACACCACCAGCATCTACGGTCTGATCCATTATCTGGAACGCGCCTATGGCGTCCATTTCGCCATGGGCGGAACGGGGGCCATCACCCGCGCGCTTGAAGACCTGATGCGGCGCAAGGGTGTCCGCATCCTGCTCGACACCACCGTATCCACAGTGCAGGTTTCCGGAAAGCGGGCCGAGGCCGTCATCCTCGCGGATGGTACGGTGATGGCGGCGGATCTGATCGTGTCCAATGCCGATCCGGCGTTTCTTTACAACCGGATGATTCCGCACCGCAAGCGGTCACTGCCGGTGCGTGCCAAGCTGGCCGTCGCCGAATATTCCATGGGTCTGTATGTCCTGTATTTCGGAACCACCCGGACCTATCCGGAGGTGGTGCATCACACCATCTGGATGGGGGAGCGCTACCGCGAGCTGCTCGCGGACATCTTCGATCACAAGACGCTTTCGGAGGATTTCTCCCTGTATCTGCACCGGCCCACGGCCACCGATCCGAGTTTCGCGCCGCCCGGCTGCGACAGTTTCTATGTGCTGTGTCCGGTGCCGAATCTGCTCGGAAAGATTGACTGGGATACTGCCGGACCCCAGCTGCGCAACCGGATTGTCGCGGCCCTGGGCGAAACCCTGCTGCCCGGGCTCGAGCAGTCGATCACCGCGGAGTTCGCGATGACTCCGGAGGATTTCAAGGAAGACTATCTGAGCGAACAGGGCGCCGGTTTTTCCATCGCGCCGATTTTCCGCCAGTCGGCATGGTTTCGATTCCACAACAGAGCCGAAGGAATACGCAATCTCTATCTGGTCGGTGCCGGCACCCATCCCGGCGCCGGTGTGCCCGGCGTGCTGTGCTCCGCGAAAGCGGTCGACGCCCTGATTGCACCGGTCGCCGATGTCTGACAGCCATTCCCGGGCGGCCGATGCGGTGCTGTCCGCGAAGGGGCGGAGTTTCCATTGGGCCCGCCGGTTCCTGGGCGAGCGCCATGCCGAGCGGGCCACCCGCCTTTACATGCTCTGCCGCTATGTGGATGACATCGCCGATGAGGCCGTATCCGGCACTGATGCGCGGCAGGCCTTGGCGCGGATGAAGCAGGACATGCGCGCGGGCCGGAGTTCGGATCCAATCGTGGCGGACGGCATCCGTCTGTTTGCGGAGTGCGGCATCGAACCGGGCATCTTCATCGAACTGATCGACGGCGTCGAATCCGATCTCGGCACGGTACGCATTCCCGACACCGATGCGCTCATCCATTACTGTTATCAGGTCGCCGGAACCGTCGGTCTGATGATGTGCCGGATTCTGGATGCGAAAGAGGCCGCAGCCGACGCGCACGCCATCGATCTGGGCATCGCCATGCAGTTGACCAATATCTGCCGGGATGTCGCTGCCGACGCGGCCCTTGACCGGCGTTATCTGCCCGCCACGCTGGTCGGCGAGCTCGCGCCCGCGTCCTTGCTGCAGCCCGACACCGGCACCGATGCCGCCGTCCGGTCAGCATTGTCCAATCTGCTGCAGCTTGCCGACCGCTACTATCAGAGCGGTGAGTCCGGCCTGGCCTATCTTCCGGTGGCCTCGCGGGCCGGCATTCTGCTGGCGGCGCGTGTGTACCATGCCATCGGCAGTACGCTGCAGCGAAATGATTTTTCCTTCCAGAGCGGACGCGCCGTCGTAGGCACCGGCCGAAAATCCCTCATTACGCTGCAGACACTTGCTGAATTCGTTCTGCGCCGCCGTTACCGGCAGGTTCCGGCAACGCATGATGCCGCTTTGCATGAACCGCTGCGCCGGACAAGCGTGCGCATGACGACGTTGAACACGCGCCATGTCGACTGACGCCGACGTGCTTATTCTTGGCGGCGGCTGCGCCGGCCTCGGCCTGGCCTGCAATCTCAGCCAATATGGCGGCCGCGCACCGCGCACGATCATCCTCGAGCAGAGAAATGAATACCGGAATGACCGCACCTGGTGCTTCTGGGGTGATGATGCCGCGCCGTATGCCCGGCTCGCCGGCCATCAGTGGCGACATCTGCGCGTTGCCGGCGGCGGCCGATGCATCGATTTCGATTGCGGGAACACGCCCTATCGCATGCTTGCCGCCGATGTCTACTATGCAACGACCCTGCAGGCCATCCATGCCAATCCGCAGCTGTCGCTGCATCTGGGCCACAGCGTAGTGTCCGAACCCGAATATACCGGTGGCGTCTGGCGCATCGAAACGAGTCAGGGCCGCATCAGCGCCGGAGCTCTGGTGGACACCCGCCCGAAGCCGGCATCCGCACAGAGCCCGGCTTTGCTCTGGCAATCGTTTTTCGGTCATGAAATCGAAACATCGGATCCCGTGTTCGATCCGTTCATCGCCGACCTGATGGATTTTCCGGAAATCAGCGACCACCGGATCGCGTTCATCTACGTGCTGCCCCTGACCGAAACACGGGCCTTGGTCGAGTACACGGTATTCGCCGAATCCCCCTTGCCGGCACTGGCCTTGCAGAAGGGTCTGGATGCGGCTCTCGAAAACCGCACCCGCGGATCGGCGTACAGGACGCTCCGCAGCGAATACGGATGCATTCCCATGGGCGGCAACGAGGCGGCACCGGCTGCCGGGCGTGCAAATCCTTCCCGTGTCCATGCCGGTCTATCGGCCGGTGCGGCACGTCCCGCCACCGGCTATGCATTCCAGCGCCTGCAACGCTGGGGCGCGCAATGCGCGCAGGCCCTGGTCACGACCGGGGTGCCGGTTCCGCAGACGCCGGATCGGCTCATAGTGAGAGCGATGGATCGGCTATTCCTGCATGTCCTGCGTGCGCAGCCCGCGCTGGCACCCGCGCTGTTCAGTGCCCTGTTCGCCGATGTCGACAGCCGTCGTCTGATCCGCTTTCTGAGTGATGGCGGCAGCCTGCGCGATCATGCCGCGGTCATCGCCGCCTTGCCTGCCGGTCCGTTCCTCAAGCAGCTGTTCACCCGGAAGCCGTCGGCATGAACGCCATCGATACCCAAGGGAAGGGATTCATCGCTGCGGTCATGCTCAGTCTGGCGGTGTCGCTGTTCGTTCCGTTTCCGGCTCTGGAAATCCAGCTGCTGATCATGCTGATCCTGGTGATTGTTCTGGGCGTTCCCCATGGCGCCCTGGATCTGATTTTCGCCAAGCGCCTGCTGGCCCTGCACACGCGTACCGGCTGGTCGGTTTTCCTGATCGCCTATCTGGGATTGGCCGCGCTGGTGGTACTGGTCTGGTGGCGTTTTCCATGGGCTTTCCTGCTCGGCTTTCTGGCCCTGTCCGTATTCCATTTTTCGGGCGACCTCAAAGGCCGGGCACCCCTTCCACTGCGCCTGCTGTATGGCGGCGGCATCATTCTGTTTCCTGCCGTGCTCCATGCACAGGCGCTCGGGCAGTTGTTTTCAATGTTGATCGGCGGCCCGCAGGGGCAGCCGATGGCGGATGCGCTGCATGCCCTGGCGTGGCCCTGGCTCGCGCTCAGCGCCGCCGCCGCGGTCTGGCATCTGAAGCGCCATCCGGGCGCCGCATGGGAAACACTCGGCGTTGCGGCAGCGCTGACACTCCTGCCGCCGATTCTCGGCTTCACGCTTTACTTCTGCCTGATGCACAGTGCCCGTCATGTATTGCGGACCAAGCAATTCGCACAGGCCTCCTGGCCGAGCCTTCTGTGGATTGCTGCGGGGCCGGTAATCGGCACGCTCGTGCTGGGCTACTGGGGCTGGCAGGGCCTGGCGGAATCCGGGCTGACGGCCAAGATTGTTCAAATCGTTTTCGTCGGACTGGCGGCGTTGACCGTGCCGCATATGGCTTTGGTCGAGCGTGTCCACTGGCATTCGCCGGACCGGTAATGCGGTCGCCGGTGCGTGGGCTTTACTCCGCGCCCAATCTTCGAATTGAACGCTTGTCCAGACGCATGCGCATGTCGTCGCGTTAGAATCAAGGCTTGCCGATTGCCAAACACTGCCCATGAACCGATTCCGCCGGACCGTCCTTGTCACCGCCGCCTTGCTGGCGGGCCTGCTCCCCCTCACGGCAAACGCCGACGTGCTGATCGGCGCCAACGGCGAGCGTCTGGTCGGACGCGTAATCAAACAGAAAAACGGCATCATTCATTTCGACAGCGAAACGCTCGGCCGCATCAAAGTTCCGGCCGATAAGGTGCGGCTGGAAAGCACTGCGTCGGATGCAGTGGCGGCGCCTGAAACGGCTGCCGTGCCGACGGCGCAATGGCATGCGGAAGTCAGCGGCAAGGTGTCGCTGGACCGCGGCAGTCTGCAGACCCCGGAAGAGCGTCTGGACATGAGCTTCAAGCTCGACCGAAAAACCGAAAGCCATGCGTTTTATTCCACGCTGGCCTACAACTACAAGCGCAAGAACGATGTGCTTGATGACGACGACTGGCTGCTGAGCCTGAGTGACGACAAATTCATCAGTGATGAACGCATTCTCTCGGCACGCCTGCTGGCCACGCAGGAACTGACCAGCACCGGTACCGACGACACTCTGACCCTGAGCGCCGCTTATGGTTGGCGGCTGTGGGAAACACCGGAGCGTTATCTGCGTATCGGTCCGGCGCTGGGATATCTGTCAATGACCCGGGATACCGGCGAATTCAAAGGACCGGCCGCCGGGCTATACGCCCGCGCGCTCTGGCCGGTGTTCGCCAAGAGCACCTTCAGTGCCGAATTGCAGGCCCTGGAATCCTTCAATGACGGCAGCTACGTGAATCTGGAAATGCGCCTGCGCCGGCCGCTGAGCGAGCACTTCTTCGTCGGCGTCGGCTGGAATTACGCATGGAGCGATGTCGAACTGGAAAGCGGCGTGACTTCCAAGTGGCGCTGGGATTTCGGCTGGAATCTGGATCCCTGACCGCCGCGCGGATTACATCCGCCACCAGACAAGGCGGCGGGTATCGTGATTCCAGTACAGATGGATGGCATCGCACTGCCCGTCGCTCAGAGTCAGGCTGCGGGCTGCGGGTTTATTGATGCAGCCCGGCAAGGCCTGCGCACCGAGTGCTTCCGGCGCACAGTCGGGTGCGG
>CAJAPA010000032.1 GCA_903942465.1 uncultured Gammaproteobacteria bacterium | reverse complement strand
CCCAGCACCTCGGCGGCGCGTTTGGCCTGGCTCACGCGTTGTTCGGGAATCGCGACATGCAGCTCTTCGCGGTGGATGCGGCCGGTATCGACCTCTTCCAGACGGTTCAGCAGCTGCCGCAGCACGCGGAAGCTGGACGGCACGATGCCCGAGGCATCGCCCGAGTGCACGCCTTCGCTCAGCACATCCACGCGCAGGTTGCCGCCGGTCAGGCCGCGCAGCGAGGTGGTGCACCAGAGCTGATCGTAATTGGCGCAGCCCGAATCCAGACAGACCACCAGACTCGGCATGCCGATGCGCGCGGAAAGATGGTCGACGTAATACGGCAGGTCGTAGCTGCCGGACTCTTCGCAGGCTTCAATGAGGATCACGGTGCGCGCATGCGCGATGCCCTGCGCCTTCAGCGAAGCGATGGCGGTCAGCGAACCGAACAGGGCGTAGCCGTCATCGGCGCCGCCGCGGCCGTACAGTTTGTCGCCCTTGATCACCGGCGTCCACGGCCCGAGATCATCATCCCAGCCGGTCATTTCCGGTTGTTTGTCGAGGTGGCCGTACATCAGCACGCAGTCTTCGCCGCTGCCGTCGATTTCGATGAAGATCAGCGGCGTGCGGTTTTCCAGACGCACGATCTCGACCTGCATGCCGTCGATGGCCTGGGCCTTGGCCCAGTCGGCCAGCAGCTGCGTGGCCTGTTCCATGTAACCGTGCTTCTGCCAGTCGGCATCGAACATCGGCGACTTGTTGGGAATTTTGATGTACTCGACCAGCTGACCGACGATATCGGCATCCCAGCGGTCGGCGATGAAGGCGGAGAGCGCGTGCTTGTCCATGGATCCATCCTGGCGGGGAAAAGGCCATTTTAGCAGGGTAGGGATTTTCCGACAGCGCTTTCGGACAGGTCTGACAGGCGCTGTCGATATCGCCGTCTGAACCCTGCCGGTGCCGATTGCGACACTGTCTGCACCTGGCGCTGGTGCCAGTCCAACCACGGAGAATCCCATGTCATCCATCCGCAATCTTGTGCACACCCTGATCCTTGCCCTGTGTTTCAGTTCCGCCGCCATGGCGGTCACCCCGCCGGCCCAACAGGTCAACATCAACACCGCCGATGCCGCCACTCTCGACCGCCTGCTCGATGGCGTCGGCCCGACCAAGGCCCAGGCCATCGTCGATTACCGCAAAGCCAATGGCGCCTTCCGCAGCCCGGCCGATCTGGCCAAGGTCAAAGGCATCGGTCCGGCCACCGTGCAGCGCAATGCCGCGCGCATCAGTGTCGGCGCGGTCAAAGCCAAACCGGCAGCCCCGGCCAAGAAACCCGCGACACGCTAAGACCCAAGCCCCTGCCACCGCCCGCACTGCGGGCGGCTTTTTTTGCCCGGCCGCAGACCGTGTGCGACACTAGCGGCATGGCCTACCGCTATTTTCCACACACCGCCTTCGTGTCCATGCCCTGGAAGAACGGCGGCGGCAGCACCCGCGAAATCCTCCGCGTTCCCGAAGGCAGCGACGATTGGCAATGGCGTCTGTCCATCGCCGACATCGCCGCCGACGGACCGTTCTCGGCCTTCCCCGGCTGCGAGCGCTCACTGACTCTGCTGGAGGGCGCCGGCATGCGCCTGCAGTTCGCCGACCGCCACTGCGATCTGCGCCCGCCGTTTGCCGCCTGCCGCTTTGCCGGGGAGGAAACCCCGGAATGTGTTCTGTTTGATGGCCCGACCGTGGATTTCAACGCCATCTGGCGCCGCGAGGCAATCAGCATCACGGTTGAACGCCGCGCCATGCACGGCAGCCTGTGGTGCGTGCCCGAGCCGGGGGTCAGCTGGTTCGTTTATCTGCTGTCCGGCACGCTGGCGGTCAAGGACGATCCGCACGGCCCGCAATGCGCGCCCGGTGACGGCCTGTGGCTGGAGCCTAAAGCCGGTGCACCGCGCTTGATGCTGGAGGCTTACGGCGAAGCCTTGTGGCTGAAGATCATGCACAGGGCCCGTCTGTCATGAACCCCGGCTCCGGTTCGTCGGATACACAGGCTTCCGTCCGCAAAACCTTTCTGCTCGGTGTCGGTGCCCAGAAATGCGGCAGCACCTGGCTTTCCCAGTATCTGCGTCGGCATCCGCAAGCGGATATGGGATTCACCAAGGAATACCATATCTTCGATGCCCTGCATTTGAAGAACCCGGAAATCATCCGCAAACGTCTGCAGGCCCGCATACAGGCGGTGCACGGGCCGGGCGCGATGCCCACGGCCAACGATCTGGCCCTGCTGCGTTTTCTCGGAGATACCGAACAGTACTTCGACTACTTCCAGCAGCGGCTGGCTCCGGACAATATCGTACTGACCGGCGATGTCACGCCATCGTATGCGGCATTGCCGCCGGCGGTATTCCGGACTATTCGGCAGGCCATCGCGCGGCGCGGGCTGCGGCCGGCGGTGCTCTATGTGATGCGCGATCCGGTCGAGCGCTGTCTGTCTTTGGCGCGTCACAAACTCAAACAGTCCGGCCTGCCCGCTGACGCTGATTGCGAGGCGGCGTATCTGAAGCAGGTGTTTGCGCAGGAGGCTTTTGTCCTGCGGACACGTTATGATCTGACCCTGCAGGCGCTCGAGGCGGTATTCCCTCCGGAAGACCGGATGTTTCTGCTGTATGAGGAGTTTTTCGAAGCGGCGCGCATCGACGCGCTTGCCGCCTTCCTCGGCATCCGGCCGGTTCCGGCCGATTTCGGCACGCCGGTCAATGTCTCGCGTACCGGCAACGTTATCGCCCGGGATCTGCGTCAGCAGATATTCAATCATTACCTTCCGGTGTACCGGGACATGGCGACCCGACACGGCCATGAAAGGCTCAGTCACTGCTGGCCGAGCTACCGTGATTTTGCCGGTAACGGATTGGACTGAAGCGGACTCAGCGGTCGTCGCGGGTATAGATCACGCCGTTCTCGATGCGCACCGGAAATTTCGGCACCGGCGCATAGGCCGGCGCGCACAGGGCTTCGCCGGTGCGGACATCGAACTTGGCGCCGTGCAGCACGCATTCGATTTCGACGCCGTCCAGTTTTCCCGGACTGAGTTCGAAATCCTGATGCGTGCATTTGTCTTCCAGCGCATAGATGTCGCCGTCGATGTTGCAGACCAGAATCGCGGTGTCACCGTCGAAGCACACGGTGTGTTCGCCCGGCAGCAGTTCCGCCACCGGGCACACGGCCTGCCAGCCGCTCAGATCGGCACTCATGGGGTTTCTCCGTGCAGGTCTTTGCGCAGGATTTCAAAGCGCAGATCCGCGCGCAGCGGCAGGCCGAAGCGGGCATCGCCGTAGGGAAAGGGTTTTTTGATGCCGGTGCGGATATAGCCGCGGCGCTGGTAAAACGCGATCAGTTCGTCACGGATGTCGATCACCGTCATTTCCATCGCCGCGCATTGCCAGGCCAGGGCCACGCGCTCGGCCTCCTGCATCAGCTGCTTGCCGATGCCGCCGCCCTGCAGCTGCGGGGCGACCGAGAACATGCCGAAATAGCAGGCCTCGCCGGTGTTTTCCAGATGGCAGCAGGCCAGCAGCTGGCCATCCTGTTCGGCCAGCACAATCACACTGCCGGGCTTGCCGATGTCGGCGGCCACACCCTCGGCGTCGATGCGTTGTCCGTCCAGAAAATCGGCCTCGGTGGTCCAGCCGGCGCGGCTGACCTCGCCGCGGTAGGCCGATTCCACCAGCGCCACGATGGCGGGGATGTCGGCGGCGACGGCGTTGCGAAAATGCAGGTCCATGCTCAGCCCAGCATGCGGCGCACGAAGGCGATGCCGTCGATCAGGGCATCCACTTCCGCTTCGGTGGTGTAGAACGCCAGTGACGCGCGGCAGGTCGCCGGCACGCCGTAAAAAGCCATCAGCGGGTGTGCGCAATGGTGCCCGGAGCGCACCGCGATACCCTGCAGATCGAGCAGGGTGGCCAGGTCGTGCGAATGCGCGTCCTCGATCAGAAACGACAGCACCGCGGCCTTGTGCGCGGCGGTGCCGATCAGGCGCAAGCCCGGAACGCTCTGCAGGCGCTCGCTGGCATAGGCCAGCAGCTGCTGTTCACGTTCAGCGATGGCCGTCATGCCGATGCCGTCCAGATAACGCACGGCCGCACCCAGACCGACAAAGCCGGCGATGTTGGGCGTACCGGCTTCGAATTTGTGCGGCGGATCATTGAAGGTGGTTTTCTCGAAACGCACTTCCCGGATCATTTCGCCGCCGCCGAAAAACGGCGGCATGCTCTGCCAGTGTTCGCGCTTGGCCCACAGCGCGCCGGTGCCGGTCGGTCCGCACAGCTTGTGGCCGGTGAAGGCGTAGAAGTCGCAGCCCAGCGCCGGAATATCGACCGGCATGTGCGGTACCGCCTGCGAGCCGTCAATGACCGTGGTGATTCCGGCCTTGCGCGCCAAGGCGCAGATCTCGGCGACCGGATTGACCGTGCCCAGCACGTTGGAGACGTGCGTGAGTGCCAGCAGTTTCACCGGCGCTTTCAGCTGCGCCTTCAGTGCCGGCAGATCGATTTCGCCGGCCGGGGTGATTTCCACCGGCTCGATGCGGGCACCGCAGCGTTCGGCGATCAGCTGCCAGGGCACGAAATTGGCATGGTGTTCCATGCGCGTGACCAGAATGACATCGCCCGGTTGCAGGCGCGGCAAGGCGAAAGCATACGCCGCCAGATTGATGGCCTGGGTGGTGCCCGAGGTCAACACCAGGTCATTGGGGTGGACGTTCACGAACGCAGCCAGGGCCTTGCGGGCGCCTTCATAGGCTT
>CAJAPA010000031.1 GCA_903942465.1 uncultured Gammaproteobacteria bacterium | reverse complement strand
CGCGGTTGGCGCGCGGCGTTTTCACTGACCGCGTTCCCGGAAACGCTCGGTGCGGATGCCAAAGGCCGGGTGTCCGCCGTGCTGCCGGCCCGCGCCGGCATCGTCCTGCTGCCCGAAGCCGGCAGTGTGGCAAATCCGAAGTCTTCGGCCGACCTGTGGATTGATGCTCTGCCGGAAACGGTTGAAGGCGATGTTCTCGTTGTGCAAGGCCGCCACGGCAACGCCGACCCGTTCCCGCTGAGCTTGAACGGCGATCTGGCCCATGCCGTGACGGTGTTGCCTTCGGCCAACGGACGCTGGCAGGCCCGGCTGCCGATCGACAGTCTGGCGGAATCGCGCGACGCGCATCAGGTCGTGGCCTGGCAGGACAGCACGGCCAGCGCCTCGGCGCCGCAGTCTTTCCTCGTGCGCCGCAATTGGCAGACACTGCTGGAACGGACCGACCCGCGCGGCGACGACCGCGGCCGCAGCGGCGGTCTGCGCTACCCCAGCGATATCAGCTGGGGCGAGCACCGTCAGGGCGATATCGAATCGGTGCGGGTGCAGCGGGCCGGCAACACCCTGCGCATCGTGCTGCGGCTGCGCGGCATGACCCAGTTCTGGAATCCGCCGAACGGTTTCGACCATGTCGCGGTCACCGCCTTTTTGCAACTACCCGAGCGCGCCGGCGGCAGCACGCTGATGCCGCAGCAGAACGGCAGCCTGCCCGAAGGCATGCGCTGGCATTACCGGATGCGCACGCACGGTTGGTCGAATGCCTGGTTCAGTGCCGATGGCGCCGATGCCGCCAGTGAAGGACGGGTGTCCAGTCCGGGCGCGCAGGTCGTCGCCGATGCCGGGGCGCGCACACTGACCATCACCATTCCGGCCAAGGCCCTGGACAATCCCGCATCGCTGTCGGGAATCAAGCTGTATCTGAATACCTGGGATTACGACGGCGGCTATCGCGGCCTGTCGCCGGAAGGCGGCGGCATGCTCTTCGGCGGCGACCGTGCCGACGGCACCAAGGTGCTGGATGAAACCGAGGTACTGGTGCTTCCCTGATCAGGCCATTGTGCCGGTAAAGAAGCCATTGAAGGTCAGGCGCCCGGTCAGGGGATCTTCAGTCAGTGCCTCGGGCCGGCCGATATCACCGCTATGGAACTTCATGCCGGGGTAGACGATCATGCGGTTATACCGCGCGGAAACCGTCAGCACTTTCTCGAAATAGGCGTTGGAGTTGGTCATGTAGCCGCGCGATAGGCGGTAGTGTTGGAAAAACGCTTCCGCCTCCATGCGGTTCGAATCAATCAGCAGTTGCGTCAGCGGCGCCTTCTCCAGAATAGGCCGGAAAAAATGCGTGCCTCCGAGCGGCGGATCATCGAATAGATACAGCACCGAGGCCAAGGGCAAGGTTCCCGGAGGGGCCTGCAGTCGATCGCGGTGGCAAAGCGATTGCGCCGGCGTCAATTGTTCCGGCGCCAAGGTCACCATGGACAGGCGGCAGTAACCGTCGACGATGCGGGCAATGCCGAAATGATGCCGTAGCCAGGGTGATACCGTGCCCAGCAGCGCCGCCGTGACCGTATCGGGCAGCCTCAGCTCGCGTCCGGGATAGGCGTTGTGCTGCGGCGGTTCGAATTGTGCTCCGAACTCGGCGGCACGGCTTCGCCATCGTTCGGGCTCCAACAGAATGTCATCGAAAACCAGACACAGGCCGCCGCCGGGAATCGGCAAAGCCTGCGGAACGATATCGGGACGGAACATCGGTCAGTCCGGCGGAAACAGGAACTGCAGGGGAATATCCAGGCGCGCCGCCCAGGCCTGTTCGCTGTGTTCGGCGCCCTCGAAACGCCGGGTCTTCCCGTTGGCTTCCGTATATCCCCGCTCGCGCAGGACGGCGTCAGCCCGGTCCTGCAAGGGCGGATACAGGGCATCCAGGGTGGCGGTGCCGTAGTCGAAGTACATCCGGTGCGTTGCCGGATCCGGCAATGCGGTGCGCATGTAGTCGAAGAACGCCTGCGGAATGGGATTATTGTCCACCGTGAAGATTCCGGGCCAATGCGTGGAAACACAAGCCGCCGCACCGAACACCTGCGGATATTCGGAAATGGCGTACATGGAGATCAGGCCACCCATGCTGGAGCCCATCACGGCGGTGTGCTCGGGGCCCGTGGCGACGCTGAAGTGGCTGTCGATGTAAGGCTTGAGTTCTTCCGCCACAAACTTCAGATAGGCATCGGAATCGACCGCGCCGTCGAACAGCACCTGCTGCGGATTGCGGTTCATGCCAAGCAGCTGGCTGCGGAAATCCTGCGGCAACGCCTCGAACGGTTTTTGCGGAAAATATTCGACATGGCGGCGCGGCCCGCCGTTGTGGATACCGACAATGATGAACGGACGGACCTTGCCCTCGGCCATCAGCCGGGCCGCGGTTTCATCGGCCCGCCATTCCTGCTTGTTCCAGGTGATTCCGGCATCGAACAGCATCTGGCCGTCCTGCATGTACAGCACGGCATATTTCTTTTTGTCGGAATAGCCCGGCGGCAGCCAGACATCGACATCACGCGGCGGTACGTGCACGGACGGGAAAGCGGTCAGGCGCTGGATGCTGCCGATGCCGGGCTTCGGGACCGGCGTTGCGGTATCGGCACCGGCGGTGCCGGGTGCGGTGAACAGCATAGCGGCCAGGATGAATGCCGTGCCTTTCAGGATGGTCATGGTGATGGCTCCTTGGAATGTACAGAGTACGCCCAACACCGGAAGCGCGGCAATATCCGTTTACAGGCCGGCGGGAAGGCGGGAAGGGCAATGACGAAAGCGTGGATTTTCACGGCGACCCCT
>CAJAPA010000030.1 GCA_903942465.1 uncultured Gammaproteobacteria bacterium | reverse complement strand
TACCGGTGCAAAACCGCGCCTGATTCTTGAAATGATTCCGGCAGGGGCACCCACGGCACAAGTATCAGCCAAGGCAGACACGGCGCCTGAAACCAGCCCATCAGCGCGCGCGCCGGATGTGGTGAAAACCGAGCCGCCGGCCAAAGCCAGCGCTCCACCGGTTCAGGCTCCCGCCAAAACGGTGACGCCAAGCCCGGGCGTGCCCGGCCGCAGCAACGTCGGCTATGCGCTTATGGACGATGAAATCGTACAGATCGATATCGACAGCCGCGGTGACAAGCCGCGCACCACGGTGCAGCCGGCTTCTGATAAAGCCTCGCCGCCGTTGCCGAACATCAAGCCGACACTGAATCCAACGCCGGCCCAATCCAAAGCCCTGCCCAAAAAGGGCAAGACGGTCAATGACGTGCTCGGCGCTTCCGCCCGCAAGCTGGTCATTGCTATCGATGCCGGACACGGGGGCAAGGATCCGGGCGCTCTTGGACCGAACGGCACCCGCGAAAAAGACATCACGCTGCGCGTGGCCAAGGAACTGGCGGCGGCCATCAATGCCGATCCGGGCATGCGCGCCGTCCTGATCCGGGATGACGATACCTTCGTGCAATTGCAGGATCGTTATCAGCGCGCTCGCCGTGCCCAGGCCGACCTTTTCGTTTCCATCCATGCCGATGCCGCACTGAATAACGCCGCCAGCGGCTCATCGGTGTTCGTACTGTCGACCAAGGGCGCTTCTTCCCAGGCGGCGCGTTGGCTGGCCGATAAGGAAAATGCCGCCGATCTGGTCGGTGGCGTCAGTCTTGATGACAAAGACCGCAACCTGTCCGCCGTGCTGCTGGATCTTTCGCAGAGCGCCACCATGCGCATGAGCGAAGATGCGGCCGCCAATGTCCTGCGTTCGCTCAAGGAGCTCGGAAAAGCCCACAAAAAAGAAGTCGAGCACGCCAACTTCGTGGTTCTGCGTTCGCCGGATGTGCCCTCGATGCTGGTGGAAACCGGATTCATCACCAATCCCGAAGAAGAGCGCAAACTGTCCGACCCCCAGCACCGCAAGCGCTTGGCCTTCGCCATTGCCCAGGGCGTTCGCGCCTTTTTCATCGAGCAACCGCTGCCGGGCACCTATTACGCGCGCAAGAGCAGCAATCCGGGCGAGGGTGTCGCCGCCGCAGGCTCCGGAATCATCCCCTGAGGACACTGCCGGACGGCCTTGCATTCGGTACAATGAACGGCCATGCGGATCCAGAAACTCCCCGACGTCCTGATCAACCAAATTGCCGCCGGCGAGGTGGTCGAACGCCCGTTCTCAGTGGTCAAGGAGTTGGTCGAAAACGCACTCGATGCCGGTTCGACCCGGGTCGACATCGATCTCGAGGAGGGCGGCATCCGCCTGATCCGCATCCGTGATGATGGCGACGGCATCGGTCCGGAGGATCTGCCCCTTGCCGTGCAACGACATGCCACCAGCAAAATCGCCAGCCTGGATGACCTTGAGCAGGTCGCGACTCTGGGTTTCCGGGGCGAGGCCTTGCCCTCCATCGCCTCGGTTTCGCGTTTCAGCATCCGTTCCCGCAGGGCTGACGGGGAACACGGCGCGATGCTGGCGATCGAGGGCGGCAAACTGGGCGAAGTCCGGCCTGAAGCCCATCCCGTCGGCAGCACGATTGAGGTGCGCGATCTGTTCTACAACGTGCCGGCCCGCCGCAAATTCCTGAAGACCGAGCGTACCGAGCTCAATCACATCGATGAGTGGCTCGGCGCGCTGGCCTTGGCCAAACCACAGGTCGAATTGCGCATCCGACATAATGGCAAGGCCTTCAAGACCTACCGCGCGGTTTCCCGCAAGCAACGCATCCAGCGGATTGCCCAGGTACTGGGCGAGTCGTTCGCGGGACAGTGCCTTGAGGTGTCGGCCGAGCATCCGGAAATGGTCCTGAGCGGCTGGGTCGGACTGCCGACGGCGGCACGTTCCAGTCCGGATCAACAGTATTTCTTCGTCAACGGCCGTGCCGTGCGCGATAAGACCGTGGTGCATGCAGTCAAGCAGGCGTATGCCGATGTGCTGTACCACGGCCGTCATCCGGCGTTCGTGCTTTTTCTCGACATTGACCCGATGCGGGTGGATGTCAATGTGCATCCGGCCAAGCACGAAGTCCGTTTCCGTGACGGCCGCAGCATCCATGACTTCATCTTCCGCAGCCTGCACCGGCTGATGGCCGATACCCGCGCCGGTGCGCCATCGCCGGACACGGCAGTGGCCGATGGCTTTTCTCAGCCAGTATCCTCCCTGCCGCCCGCGCAGGGCACCATGTCCTTGCCGGTGCACGAGCAGTTGGCCCATTACCGTACGATTTACGGCCAAAACCAAACGCAAGCGCTATCCGTGCCGATACCGGAGGTCGATCCGCAACGCGCACCGCCGCTGGGGTATGCTTTGGCGCAGTTGCATGGGATATTCATCCTGGCCCAGAATGATGCCGGTCTGGTGCTGGTCGATATGCATGCCGCGCATGAACGCATCACCTATGAGCAATTGAAAGCCGCACAGGGCGATGGCGGTATCCGGAGCCAGCCCTTGTTGGTGCCGGTAGCGGTGCCGCTGAGTGAAAACGAAGCCGCAGCCAGCGAAAGTCTGGCCGAGCCATTGCAGGAGCTGGGGTTTGACGTGGTTCGGACCGGACCACAGTCGGTCAGCGTGCGCGCGGTGCCTTCATTGCTGGCCGATGTCGACGCGCGCCAGCTGTTTCTGGATGTGCTGTCGGAGTTCCGCGAGTACGGTGCCTCCCGTCGTCTGCAGGAGGCGCAGAATGAGCTGTTATCCACCATGGCCTGTCATGGATCAGTGCGCGCCAATCGGCGTTTGAGCCTGCCGGAGATGAATGCCCTGTTGCGTGCCATGGAGGCCACCGAGCGTTCCGGACAATGCAATCACGGCCGCCCGACCTGGGTGCAGTTGAGCCGTTCCGAACTAGACCGTTTATTCCTGAGGGGAAGATGATGCGTGCATACACCATGGTTCTGGCCGCGCTGTTGCTGGCCGGCTGCCAGCAGGGCCCGAGTCCGGAGCAATTGGCCAAGGAAAAAGCCGAAAAAATGAAACATTACAGTGAAATCATGCAGTGGCGTACGGATCGCATCGCACGGTTGACCAAACCCGACGGCTGGCTGTCCTTGGTCGGGATGCATTGGCTGCCGAAGTCGGGGGTAACCCGGGTCGGTTCGGGCGAAGCCAACGGCACGCGTCTCACGGTCGGTCCGGACAAGCTCGGTCTGATTACTGTCGATGAAGCAAAACAGGTCTGGTTGCAGCCGGAAAACGGCGTCGCACTCCGCATTGATGGCCAGCCCGCCACTGGCCGGACCAAGTTGGTCCCGGATACCCAGGGCACGGCCACGGTCGTCGATTTCAATGACGGCAAAGCCAGTTTCATCGTGATCGAACGCGGCGGCCGGATGGCGCTGCGCGTGCGCGATGCCGAGGCGGAGACGCGGGTCAAATTCACCGGCATCGACTATTTCCCGGTGGATACCGCCTTCCGTTACACGGCGACCTTCACGCCGCATGATGCCGGACGCACCATCGACATCGTCAATATTCTCGGCATGATCGAACCGATGATGAATCCGGGAACGGTCACCTTCAGCGCCGGTGAACAGGAGTTCACCCTGGAAGCCATCGACGAAGGCGATCACCGCCTGTTCCTGGTGTTCGCTGACCGCACCTCCGGCAAGGAAAGTTATGCTGCAGCCCGTTTCCTGTATGCCGAGTACCCGGGGCCCGACGGTAAAACCGTGGTTGATTTCAACAAGGCTTACAATCCGCCCTGTGCCTTCACGGCATTTTCGACCTGTCCGATGCCGCCACCGGAGAATCGGATGGATATAGCTGTTGTCGCGGGTGAGAAAAAGCCGAGAAAAATCATCCCGTGAAAAAAATAACGCCTTGGCTCGCGCTGGCGTGTCTGGTTGCCGGATGCGCATCGGGAACAGCGAGCACGCCAGCAATCTGGAAGGTCAGCGATGACGATAACAGTATCTATCTGCTCGGATCCTTCCATGCTCTGAAAGCCGAGGATTATCCGCTATCAGAAAGCGTGATGAATGCCTATGCCGATGCCGAACGAATGGCCTTTGAAGTGGCGCCGCATGAACTGCAGTCTCCCGATCTGGCGGCACGAATGCAGCAGTCAGCGCTGTTGCCGGCCGGACAGAATCTGCAGGCACTTTTGCCGGAGGCCTCCTGGCAACAGTTGCTGGCATGGAGTCAAGCCAATCCAGCGTTTCCCATTGCCAGCCTGAACCGTCTGGAACCCTGGTTTGTGGCGATTCTTGTGGTGAATACACACGCGAAGGAACAGGGTTTCGACTCCGCACTCGGCGTGGATCAGCATTTCATGAATGCCGCCAAGCCGGTAGCCAAGCCAAGCATCGGCCTGGAAAAAGCCAGCCAGCAGATTGCATTGTTCGACGGCATGCCTGTGCGGGCCCAGCAGCAGTTGTTGCAGGAGGCCCTGGATGCCAATGCAGCGGACAATGCACGCGATCTGGAAAAGCTCCGTCGTTTGTGGAAATCCGGCGATGTCAACGGTCTGCAGCGCGAGACCGTCGCACGTATGCGACTCGAGTATCCCGATCTTTACCAAAGCTTAAACGTGGACCGTAACCATGCATGGTTGCCGCAGGTTCAAGCAATGCTCGATGATGAAGCAAGCAACGACACGATGGTTGTGGTCGGCGCACTGCATTTGCTGGGTGACGACGGTCTCGTCCAGCTTTTACGGGAAAAGGGCTATCGTGTTGAACGTTTGAAGTAAGATTCAGCGCGGCACGATATCGATGCAATCGACCGGGCAGGGCGGAATGCACAGGTTGCACCCCGTGCACCATTCCGCAAGAACGGTATGCATGCGTTTCGCAGCACCGATGATGGCATCGACCGGACAGGCCTGAATGCATTTGGTGCAGCCGATGCACTCGGCCTCGCGGATGATCACTACGCTTTCCGGCAGCACGGCCCCATGTTCCGGATTCAGGGGTTTGGGAGCGAGCCCGAGCAGCACTGCCAGTGCGTGGATGCCCTCGTCGCCGCCGGGTGGGCACTGGTTGATGTCGGCACGCCCCTCGGCGATGGCTTCGGCATAAGGCCGGCAGCCGGCATAATCGCATTGACCGCATTGGGTCTGCGGCAACAGCGCGTTGATGTCGTCGGCCGTCGGCCTGTTCGGCATGCTTATTTGACCGGATGCCCGGGTTGCGCGCCGTCATCGGCATCGAGCAGGTACAGTCCGTCATCGCCGCCGGCCGAAAGGATCATGCCTTCGGAAATGCCGAAACGCATCTTGCGCGGCGCCAGATTGGCGATGAACACCACCTTGCGACCGATCAGTTTTTCCGGCTCGCCGTAACTGCCGCGGATGCCCGAGAAGATCTGGCGTTGGCCGAGCGGCCCGGCATCGAGCAGGAAGCGCAGCAGTTTATCGGAGCCGTCCACGAGGCCGCATTCCAGCACCGTGCCAATACGCAGGTCGAGTTTGGCGAAATCCTCGATACCGATGGTGCCGGGTGTGATTTCAGCAGCGGTCGCTTTTTTCGGTTCGGCGGCTTTAGCCGGTTTGGCGTCAACTGCTGGCGCTGTGGCGGTAGTGTCTTTGGAGGCGTCAATCATGGTTTGAATGTTCCTCGGGTCGATGCGGGTGAACAAGGGACTGTAGGCGGCGATGCGATGGCTGAGCAGCGGGGCCTTGAATTCGGCCCAGGTGGTTATCGGGGCATTGAGGAAGGATTCCGCCTGTTCGGCAACCTGCGGCAGAATCGGTTTGAGTGCCACAGCCAGCACACGGAACAGATTCAGTGCCTGCGTACAGACGCCATGCAATGCCGCGCTCTGGTCAGGATCCTTGGCAAGCACCCACGGCTTCTGTTCGTCGATGTAGCGGTTGGCGATATCGGCCAAGGCCATGGTCTGGCGCAGGGCCTGGGCGGTTTCACCTTCCAGATAGCTCTGCCGGATGGCCTTGAATTCGTGTTCGAACTGCGCATAGGTGGCGGCGTCGGGCAGGCTGTCCGCCAACATGCCGTCGAAACGGGTGTTGATGAAACCGGCGCAACGGCTGGCGATATTGACGAACTTGCCGACGATGTCGGCATTGACCTTGGCCACGAAATCATCGAGGTTCAGGTCGAGATCGGCCACGCCGGAACCCGATTTTCCGGCGAAATAGTAGCGCAGGGCTTCCGGCTGAATGCCGGCATCCAGATAGCTGCGCGCCATCACGAAGGTGCCGCGCGATTTCGACATCTTGGCGCCGTTGACGGTCAGGTAGCCGTTCACGTGTAATTTGGTCGGTGCGCGGAAGCCGGCGCCGTGCAGCACCGCCGGCCAGAACAGACCATGGAAATTGACGATGTCCTTTCCCAGGAAGTGGTGCAGCTCGGTTTCGTTGTTCGCGTTGCGGGCTGCATCCAGAAAGGCGTCGAAGTCGAGACCTTCGCGCTGGCACAGCGCCTGGAAGCTCGAGAGATAACCGATCGGTGCGTCCAGCCAGACATAGAAATACTTACCGGGTGCGCCGGGAATCGGGAAACCGAAGTAGGGCGCATCCCGCGAAATATCCCAGTCGCGCAGGCCGCCCTCGGCGTCCAGCCATTCGCGCAGCTTGGTCTTGATGCCGTCGTGAGCGACATCGCCCTGCAGCCAGTCGTTCAGGAATTGCGTGTAATCGCCGAGCTTGAAGAAATAGTGTTCGGATTCCTTCAAAACCGGTTTGGCGCCGGACACCACCGAGACCGGATCGATCAGCTCGGTCGGGGCATAGGTCGCGCCGCAGTTCTCGCAGTTGTCGCCGTACTGGTCAGCCGTTTTGCAGTTCGGGCAGCTGCCCTTGATGTAGCGGTCCGGCAGGAACATCTGTTTTTCCGGATCAAACATCTGGTTGATGGTACGCACTGCGATACTGTCGCGTGCCTTCAGTGCGGCATACACGCGCTCGGTAAAGGCCCGGTTGTGCGGCGAGTGGGTTGAATCGTAGTGGTCGAACGCGACGCCGAATGCGGCAAAATCGGCTTCGTGCCCGGCCTGGATGCCGGCGATGAACTGTTCGGGGCTCAGACCGGCTTTTTCCGCAGCCAGCATGATCGGAGTGCCGTGGGTGTCGTCGGCGCAGACGAAATGGGCGGTACCGCCGGCCAAACGACGGGCCCTGACCCAGATATCGGCCTGGATGTAGCCGACCAGATGTCCCAGATGCAGCGGGCCGTTGGCATAGGGAAGGGCGGTGGTGACGAGTGCGGGTGTGATAGACATAATTGAATTATAAGGCTTTGGCGTATCGCTGTGGCTTTCCAGTACAATACCGTTTTGCCCCGAAGCACCCCCGCATGTCCCTCACCGAAGCCGCCATCCGCGCCGAATTGGCCCATATTTCCGACCCCGACACCGGCCTGGACCTGATTGCGGGCAACCATGTGCAGGCCATCGGTGTGGACGGCAACAATGCAGCCATCGCCCTGCAATGGCGTTATCCCGCGCGTTCCGCGCATCCGGCGCTGATTGCCGCCATCGAATCCCGCTTGAAAAGCGTGCTCGGCGCAACTGCCGTCGCGGTCAGCATCGACACCCGCATTCCGGCCCACAAGGTGCAGAATGCCCTGTCGCCGCTGCCGGGAGTGAAGAACATCATCGCTGTGGCCTCGGGCAAGGGTGGCGTCGGCAAATCCACGACCGCGGTCAATCTGGCGTTGGCGCTGGTGGCAGAAGGTGCTACCGTCGGCATTCTTGATGCCGATATCCACGGCCCCTCGATTCCGATGATGCTCGGCATTACCGGCAAACCCGATAGCCTGGATGGCAAGACCGTGGAGCCGAAAATCGCCCACGGCCTGCAAGCCATGTCGATCGGCCTGTTTCTGGGCGAAGACACCCCGACCATCTGGCGCGGTCCGATGACCACCCAGTATCTGCAACAGCTGCTAACCACCACCCGTTGGCAGGATCTGGACTATCTGATCATCGACCTGCCGCCGGGCACCGGCGATATCCAGCTGACTTTGGCGCAACGGGTGCCGGTTTCGGCGGCGATTATCGTCACCACACCCCAAGATATTGCTTTAATAGATGCCAAGAAAGCATTGAAAATGTTCGAAAAAGTGGAAGTCCCTGTGCTCGGCATCATCGAAAATATGGCGACCCATATCTGCAGCAACTGCGGTCACGCCGAGGCCATCTTCGGTGAAGGCGGCGGCGCCCGCATGGCCGAACAATACGGCGTTGAACTGCTCGGGCAGCTGCCCTTGGCGCGCCAGATCCGCGAACAGATGGATTCCGGCCAGCCGACCGTGGCCGCCGACCCCGATTCGCCGGCTGCTGTGGCTTACCGTGGCATTGCCCGCAAGGCTGCCGCCCGGCTTTCGCAGCAGGCCCGCAACAAAAACATTGGCATTCCCAATATCGTCATCCAAAATACCTGAACCCTTTCCGAGAACCGCTATGAGCATCAAATCCGACCGCTGGATCCGCCGCATGTCCGAACAACACGGCATGATCGAACCGTTCGAGCCCGGACAGGTCAAGACCGCCGCCGATGGCCACCGGATTGTCTCTTACGGCACCTCCAGCTACGGCTACGATGTGCGCTGCGCACGCGAGTTCAAGATCTTCACCAACATCAACTCGACCATCGTCGACCCGAAGGCCTTCGATCCGACCAGCTTCGTCGACATCGAAGCCGATGTCTGTATCATTCCGCCGAATTCCTTTGCGCTGGCGCGCACGGTCGAGTTCTTCCGCATCCCGCGCGACACCCTGGTGGTGTGCCTGGGCAAGAGTACCTATGCGCGCTGCGGCATCATCGTGAATGTGACCCCGCTGGAGCCCGAGTGGGAAGGCCACGTCACCCTCGAATTCAGCAACACCACGCCGCTGCCGGCCAAGATCTATGCCGGCGAGGGCGTGGCGCAGATGCTGTTCTTCCAGTCCGACGAAGTCTGCGAGACTTCCTACAAGGATCGCGGCGGCAAATATCAGGGCCAGACCGGCGTTACCTTGCCGAAGACCTGAGTCTTTACTAACGGGCCATCAGAACGACGAGCCCGGCTCATGCAGAAAAGCGATTTCCTCGGGCGTGCTTTCACGGCCGAGCACGGCGTTGCGGTGTGGATAACGCCCGAAGCGGTCGATGATGGCTTTGTGCTTCAGTTCATAGTCCAGATTGTTCGGGATGCCATTGCGGGTGAACAGTTCCACCGCGGTTTGGTGGATTGCCGCCGATTCGCTGTGCATGTAGGGCATATACAGAAACACACGCTCCTGGGGCGTCAGCGCGGCATCGGCGCCGGTGCGTACCGCTTCCTGCGCCAGTACCAGCGCCATGCCGTCTTGGGCAAACGCTTTGGCGCTATTACGGAACAGATTGCGCGAGAGCTGATCGAGCACGATGACTTCGGCCAAACGCCCGTGCGGCGTGTCGCGCCAGGCGCTCAATTCGCCGAGGCATGCTTGTTTATGCAGTGCGCCGAAGCGTTCGTTGAGCAGGTGGTCGAAATCGGCGTCTTTCTTGAACCACAAAGCGCGGTCGATTTCGGCAAACCAGAAATGGATGATTCCGTCTGGCCCATGAATTATCGGATGAACTGTCATGGGTTGCCCTCGGCTTGAAAGGCCGCCGAGGCAAAGACATCACGCAATTTCATTGCCGTGGCAGATGCGTCGGATTCCCCATAAGACTCCCGCACGCCGGTGTTCCAAACGGGCGCAGGCCAGGCTGCATCACCGGCATGGCGAAGAATCACATGAATATGCAGTTGGGGTACAACATTGCCCAATGCCGCGATATTCAGCTTTTCGCCGTGCGGAAAGGCGGATAGCAGAGCCCGGGCAGCGGCGTTGATCTCAGCTTGCAGCTGCAGCTGGTGCTCGGTACTTAGATCCGGCCATTCGCGCACATTCGGCAGCCGCGGCACCAGAATCAGCCAGGGAAAGCGGGCATCATCCATCAGCCCGATGCGGCAGAGCGGGGCATCCAGCAGGAAATGGGTGTCTTTGGCGAGGCGCGCATCAAGGCGGAATTCAGGGCTGTTCATCAAGGGCGTGGCCGGGAAACGGTATAATCCAAGTCCCAGTATCCGGTGCACGTTCCCGCATGTCAAAGTCCAATCCGAAAGTCGGTTTCGTCAGTCTCGGCTGCCCCAAGGCGCTGGTCGATTCCGAACGCATCCTGACCCAGCTGCGTGTGGAAGGCTACGACATCGTGCCGACCTACGATAAGGCCGATGTGGTGGTGGTCAACACCTGCGGCTTCATCGACTCGGCGGTGGAGGAATCACTGGACGCCATTGGCGAGGCCATGGCCGAGAACGGCAAGGTCATCGTCACCGGCTGCCTTGGCAAGCGCCCGGAACAGATCCGCGAACAGTTCCCGGATGTATTGTCGATTTCCGGTCCGCAGGATTACAGCACGGTGATGAGCGCGGTGCATGCCGCGCTGCCGCCGAAACACGATCCGTTCATCGATCTGGTGCCGGACTACGGCATCAAACTCACCCCCAAACACTATGCCTACCTGAAGATCTCCGAGGGCTGCAATCACCGCTGCAGCTTCTGCATCATTCCGTCCATGCGTGGCGATCTGGTGTCGCGCCCGGTGGATGATGTGCTGCGCGAAGCCGAGAAGCTGGTACGCGGCGGTGTGCAGGAGCTGCTGGTCATTTCGCAGGACACCAGCGCCTATGGTGTGGATGTGCGTTACGCCGAACGCCAATGGCGCGACAAAACCTACCAGACCCGCATGAAGGATCTGTGCTCCGGCCTTTCCGAGCTCGGCGTCTGGTCGCGTCTGCATTATGTCTATCCGTATCCGCATGTGGACGACATCATTCCGCTGATGGCCGAAGGCAAGCTGTTGCCGTATCTGGACATCCCGTTCCAGCACGCCAGTCCGCGCATCCTGAAGTTGATGAAGCGTCCGGGTGCGGTCGAGAAGAACCTCGAACGCATCCTGAAGTGGCGTGAAATCTGTCCGGATTTGACCATCCGCAGCACCTTCATCGTCGGGTTCCCCGGCGAGACCGAAGACGACTTCGAGCAGCTGCTCAGCTTCATCGACCAGGCCGAGCTCGACCGTGTCGGTGCTTTCGCCTATTCACCGGTGGATGGTGCCGCGGCGAATGCCTTGCCCGATGCCGTGCCGGAGGAACTCAAGCAGGAGCGCCTGGCGCGCTTCATGGAGCTGCAGGCTGAAATCAGTGCCGACAAGCTGCAACGCAAGGTCGGCACGGTACAGCAGGTGCTGGTCGATGCCATCGACGGCGAATTGGCCATTGCGCGCTCGAAGGCCGATGCGCCGGAAATCGACGGTCTGGTGCAGATCCAGGACGGCGAGCGGATGGGCCTGAAGCCCGGCCAATTCGTCGACGTTTCCATCATGGGCGCCGATGAGCACGACCTGTTCGCCCTGGTCGATCCCGATAACGCTGATTTCTGAGGGGCTCCCGGGCTCCGGCCTGCGCGTGAGGGGGTAAGCGGGCTTACTCCTCGTACTGGATGGATATCACCACAAACGAGCTCATTCCCGTCGGCAGTTCGACTTCGAAGTCCATTTCAACCGCTTTGTTCAAAGCCGCCCGTGCCAACGGCGAATCGATGCTGATCCAATTCCGACGCGCATCGATTTCATCCGGTCCGACGATGCGGTAACGGCGTATATCACCATCCTCGTGTTCCAGTTCGAACCAGGCACTGAAGAAAATGCGGTCGCGCGGGGTTTTGTCCTGTTCAGGTACTTTCAGCACTTCCAGGCGTTTGCTCAGGTAGCGCACGCGCCGGTCGATTTCGCCCAGTTGTTTCTTGCGGTAGATGTATTCGGCGTTTTCCGAGCGGTCGCCTTCGGCGGCAGCAGCAGACAATGCCTTTACCACCTCCGGGCGGCGGACTTGCCAGAGCTCCTGAAGCTCCGCGCGCAGGCGTTCGCGCCCGTCCTGGGTGATCAGGGCGGTGCTGGCTTCGGAGGGCGGTCGCCATCGGCTCATGGGGTATTCACGAAAAATTTATGGAGTCTGCGGCGGGTATGCCCGATAATGCAGTTTGGATAGCATAAAGCATGTGCCAAGGAGTTTTCATGCGGATCAGCCCGATGTTCGTCACCATCCTGCTCACCGGCGTTTTTTCCGGGAGTGCACTTGCCGCCAAACCGACCCGTGAAGCCCTGTTGTATGGTCAAATCGATCAAAGCCTGAAAACCTACCAGCAGGCCCGGGATCTTTATGAAACCGGCGATGACAGTCAGCTGGCGGTGATGAACAAGGCCATTGAAGACCTTGAAGACCAGGCCAATCAGTGCTTCAAACTGAAAGCCTGCTCGAAAACCAAAGTCATCAGCGCCTACGAGCAGCTGATCAAGCAATCGGACATGCCGGTTTCCGCGCCGGCCGGCGCAGGCGCCCTGGCGCCACAGAATATTCCCGCCATCGGAACCACCATCAAACTCCTGGGTTCGCGGAATCTCGAGTTGTTGACCAAATACAACGAACCGATGCAGGCGGCAATCGCCAACTGGTTGACGGTGAATCGCGGGTTTTTTCTGGAATCGTGGGAAAACTACCACTACATGCGCTACCTGATGGCGCCGGAGTACGAAAAAGCCGGGCTGCCTGAAGCACTGCTGTTCGGCATGATGACCAAGGAGTCGGGCGGCAAGGTGCATTCGGTGTCCAGAGCCGGTGCGGCAGGGCCCCTGCAATTCATGCCGGCCACCGGCCGCAGGTTCAATCTGGATTCCGGTCCGGGTTACGACATGCGTTACGATCCGCAGTTCGCGGCCCGCGCCAATGCCCAGTACATGAACGAGCGCTTCGAAGAACTCAACCGCAGTCTGGAAATGGCTGTCGCCGGTTACAACGGCGGCGAAGGCCGGGCCCGGCGCATTTACGGCGAACGCGGCGGTGATTTCTGGCAGGAGGACGTGTATACCGAATGGCCTGCGGAAACCCGCGATTACGTACCGGCGGTGCTGGCGGCTGCCTGGCTGTTCCTGCATGGTTCCGAATACGGCCTGACATATCCGAAGCTAGACTATTCGCCGGCCAGTCTGACCCTGCAACGCGCGACGACCATCAACGAACTCACCATCTGTCTGGGCAATCCGCATAATCAGTCCGGCTGGTTCCGGGTTCTACGCAATCTCAATCCGCATTACGAGCCAGGCCAGTACATCGCGCAGGGCATCGTGCTGCGCGCGCCGAAGAAACTGGTGGCCAGTTATCAGGCCAACTGCTTGGGCGGACCACGCAGCGAACAGGCCAAGATGCTGACCCAGGCCCGCAAGACCCCGGTATTCTTCCGGCCGCCGCCGGTGGTTCCTGCTGCAGCGGTTGAGGGTACGGAGGTCGCTGCCGATACGGGTGAAAAACATAACGGCAAGTACATCGTCAAGCCCGGCGAAACCCTGATGATGATCACCCGAACCTTCGATTGCGACCTCAGTCGTCTGATCAAGGTCAATGATTTGGCTCCACCGAATTATGTGATTCAGCCCGGTCAGGAAATTAAATTGATTGGCTGCAAAAAATAGCAAATAAAAAGCCGGCAAAAGCCGGCTTTTTTTCCATCCCGAAGCGGGTTTAGAGATTGTCCCAGCCGGCTTTCGGTGCGAAGCGCGACCCGTACTTGCTTTCCAGGGATTTCAGTGTGCTCAATGCCGCGTCCCGGCCGATCGCTTTGATGTGTTCAATCGGTCCGCCGCGGAACGGCGCGAAGCCCGTTCCGAAAATCACACCGGCATCCAGCAGCTCGGCATCGGTGACGACGCCCTGATGCAGGCAGGACACGGCTTCATTGAGTAGAGCGAATACCAGGCGGTCCTGCAGGTCGTCCGGTACTTTGTAATCCTTAGCCAAGTCCGGTTTCACCGCTTTGCCATCGACCCATTTGTAAAGGCCTTCGCCGTCTTTCTTGCCACGTTTTCCCGGCGTCACCTGCAGCGCGTCCGGCAATGTCTGACCGTGGAATTCAGCCATGATCTTGCCGACACTGGCGGCAACGTCGAGGCCGACGGTATCGACCAGTTCGATGGGTCCCATCGGCATGCCGAAGTCGAGCGCGGCTTTGTCGATGGCGCGCCCCGGTATGCCCTCCGAAAAGGCCAGAATCGCTTCCTGCATGTAGGGCGCGAGAATCCGGTTGACCAGAAAGCCCGGGGTGCCGGCGACGGGCACCGGCAGTTTGTCGATGCTGCGGCAGAACGCGGCAAGACGGCGTTCGGTTTCCGCGGCCATGCCGGAATGACGGACGATTTCCACCAAGGGCATCATCGCCACCGGATTGAAATAATGCAGGCCGGCGAACTGTGCCGGACGTTCAAGCTTGGCGCCGAGCGTATCCAGCGCGATCGAGCTGGTGTTGGATACCAGAAGGGCGTTCGGCTTCATTTTCGGTTCAAGTGCCGCATACAGGGCCTGTTTCGCTTCCAGATTTTCGAAGATGGCTTCGATGATCAGGTCGGCTTTGGCTACGCCATCGCCGGACACATCGGCCTGCAGACGGGCACGGGCCATGCCACGTTTGGCATCGTCCTTCACCTTTTTCGCGAACAGGGCATCAGCACGGTCAAGGGCCGGTTGGATGTACTGCATTTCGCGGTCCTGCAGGGTCACGTCGAATCCACGCAAAGCGCACCAAGCGGCGATATCGCCGCCCATTACGCCGGCACCGACTACATGCACGTTGGTAATGCCGTGTTCCTTGCCGCCCAGGGATTTCAGACGTTCCATCAGGAAGAAGATGCGGGTCAGGTTGCGCGCGGTCGGCCCCTGCGCCAGCTTGGCTACAGAGTAACCTTCCTGTTTCAGCGCGGCACGCACCGGCATGCCGCCGGAGCGTCGCCAGGTGTCGATCAGGCTGTAAGGTGCCGGGTAGTGGGCTTTGCGGGCTTTACGTGCCACTTGTTTGGTCAGTATGCCGGGCAGAATTTGCCGCGCCAGCCAGCTGTTGCTGAGCCAAGCGGTTGCTTTCTGTTTGAACGGGCGATGGACACCGTGGTCAATGAATTCAACGGCTTTATTCACCATGAGATCCGGCGCGGTCACTGCGTCGACCAGACCGATGGCGCGTGCCGCTTTGCCCGAAAGTGCGCGACCGGTCAGCATCATGTCGAAGGCCGCCGGGGCGCCAACCAAGCGGGGTAGGCGAACACTGCCGCCCCAGCCCGGATAGATGCCAAGTTTGACTTCGGGCAAGCCGATGCGGGTGCTGGCATCATCCGATGCCACCCGCGCCGAGCAGGCGAGGCTGAGCTCCGTACCGCCCCCCATGCAGTGGCCGTGGATCAGGGCGACCGTCGGGCAGGGTAGTTCGGCAATGCGTTGGAAGATGTTCTGGCCGTTGCTGATGGCATCCAGCACCGTGCCTTTGGCATCGAATTCGGCAAATTCAGCGATATCGGCACCGGCGATGAAACCGGCTTTTTTGGTGGAACGGATGATCAGGCCTTTTGGCGGCGCGAAGGCCATGCGCTCCAGCAGGCCATCGAGTTCATTCAGAACGGCCTGGCACAGGGTATTGACGCTGCTGTCCTTGCGCTCGAGGCTGAGGATCAGGATGCCGTCTTTTCGTGCTTCAAGTTGCCAATGTTCGGGGGAAAGACCGCTGAACTGATTCATACATTCGTTTGATTGAAATTGAAGTAAGCTTATCATCACTGTTTTGAGCCTTTCGGTCAATTGGCGGGAACTTTTGCTGCCGTGAAGCGACAAACCCCTTAGCCATTGGCTGCAACGATACGGAGATCCCGGCCCGATGGGCGAACACGAAATCGATACCGAGCTGGTTCAGCGGGCCCAGAAAGGCGACAAGAGCGCCTTCGACCTGTTGGTCCGGAAATACCAGCACCGTATCGCGGCGGTGGTCAGCCGTTTCGTGCGCAATCCGGCCGAGTGCCAGGATGTGGTTCAGGACAGCTTCATCAAAGCCTACCGGTCTCTGCCGGGTTTCCGCGGTGAAAGCCAGTTCTATACATGGATGTACCGGATTGCAGTCAATACCGCCAAGAACCATCTGGCCAGCCAAAAGCGACGGCCCGGTGCCGATGTGGAATTGGAGGATGCCGAGTTCATCGAAGGCGGTATCTACGTACAGAACAATGACACGCCGGAACATGAACTTTTGCGCGAAGAACTTGCCCAAGTGGTCAGCAAGGCACTGGCGCAGTTGCCGGAGGAAATCCGGCAGGCCATCACCCTGCGTGAAATGGAGGGGCTTTCCTACGAGGAAATCGCCGAAGTCATGAATTCACCGGTCGGAACCGTACGTTCCCGCATTTTCCGTGCACGTGAGGCCATCGATGCCCGCCTGCGACCCCTTTACGAGTCCCAAAGAGTCCGCCCATGAAACCGATCAGCGAAACCGATTTAGAACAACTCAGCGCCTACATCGATGGCGAACTGTCGGACAGCGAGCGCCGTTTCTTCCAGAAGCGCCTGGCCAACGATGCTGATTTGCGTGCCGCCTGCGAGCGCGCCTGGATTGCTTCGTCGGTCCTGAAGTCGCAGCCGATGCGGCTGATGCCTGCAGGAAGTGCCGAGGCGATCTGTGCACAATGTCAGCCTGAAACCAACGCTGTGAAAGCGCCTTGGCGTCTACTGGCTTCTTTCGCGGCACTGGCGCTGGTCGCCGGTCTGGGTTACCAGCTGATGCCGGGTTCCGAGACACCGGCCGCGGGCGATCGAATGATTGCTCAACAGGCCCCCGTCCCGTCACCGGCTCCGAACGCTGCTGAAGCCGTTCCCGCCTCGGTGCAGAAAGAGACCGCCAAGCCGGCCGCCACGGTTGTGGTCAAATCTGCCGCGCCATCGGAGCAGATCGCAGCCGTCAATGACCCGACCCGTTTCGAACTGAACGAAGCAACCCGTTCCAGATCCTGGCCGAAACGCGATCAGGCCATGGATGACTATCTTGCCCGTCATAATCAGATGACCGGAAGCAATACCGGTAACGATCTCATTTCCTATGCGCAACTGCTGTCGGCACCGGAAGCCGATGCCAGCGAGAACGGTCAATGAGGCCTCTGCGATTTCTGTTGGTCCTGCTGATTCTCGCACCGTCCGGTGTGCGTGCCGAGGACAGTGGCTGGCTGGATTCCGGAAAAAAGTGGGTCCAGCAGCTCTGGCGTGATGATTCCGAGGCGTGGCTCGGTCGCATCAACGGCGCGGTCGCCAACCATAATTACAAAGGCGTGCTGGTCCTCGTTCAGGGGGCCGAAATAAACACGCTGGCGGTCGAGCACCGCATGAATAATGGCGTGGAAAGTCTGCGCATGCGGACACTGTCGGGCTCGCCACGGGAGTTGGTCAAAAAAGGCGGCAAGATCCAAAGCAACAGTCTTGGCGGTTCCGTTCAGACATTTCCGGCGGCCGCCACCGGACAGATCACCTTCAGCCATTTTGCCAACGTCTCCGGCAATAAATCGTACAAAACACGCCTTGCCGAGAAAGCGCGTGTGGCCGGCCGGTCAACCCAGGTCATTGATATTACAGCCGAGGACGCCTGGAGATACAGCTACCGTCTCTGGCTGGATACGGAAACCGGATTGCCGTTGAAAGTGGTGACGCTCGACGAACGCGGGTATGCCGTAGAGCAGTTCGTGTTCACCCAAATCGACATTACGCCGGCAGCCGGAAAAGCCAAGCCCGCAAAAGCCCCACAGAACCGTGAACTGAAGTCGCCGTTCAAGGAAGTCAAGGGATTTCGCGTCATTGCCAGCGAAAGCCGGGCCGGTTCTACCCACTATCTTTTCAGCGACGGTCTGGCCAGCATTTCACTGTATGTGGAGCCGTCGAAACAGAAGGAAAAAGCCCAGATGCGCCGGGATGGCGTCAACGGCCTGATGCTGGCTGATGGCTCCATCCGCTATGTCGCCATGGGCAAGGTGCCGGTCGCCACCCTTGAAAAAATTCTGGCACAGACCCAGCGTTGAATCCGTTCCACCTTTTATCATCGAGGTAGCCATGAAAGCAATCACACCCGTCTCCCGTTTTCTGCTGGGATTCTTCAGTTGCGCCGTGTTGGTCGCCTGTTGGCAGCAGGCGCAGCAGCCGGTTCAGGCACAAAGTGCATCGACAGCCAACGCCGCGCCTTTGGTCGCACTCCCGGATTTCAGCGCGTTGGTTGAACGCACCACGCCGGCCGTGGTCAGCATTGAAGCCAGCAGCGAACGTGGCTCGGGTTCGGGACAGCAGTCCGCTACACCGGGTTCCGAAGACGAACAGATGCAGGAGTTTTTCCGACGCTTCTTCGGGCAGCCGATGCCGGGCCAACCCGGTCCGCAGGGACCGCGCGGCGGTCGGTCATTCGGCTCGGGATTCATCATCTCTTCCGACGGCTTCGTGCTTACCAATCATCATGTCATCGAGGGCATGGACAAGCTGGTGGTGCACCTGGCCGACCGTCGCCAATTGCCGGCCAAGCTGGTCGGGTCCGATCCCTCGACCGACGTCGCCGTGCTTAAGATCGACGCCAAAGGCCTGTCCACTCTGGCCATCGGCGATTCCGACGCGGTCAAGCCCGGACAATGGGTGGTGGCCATCGGCTCGCCGTTCGGGTTCGATTATTCGGTCACGGCCGGCATCGTCAGTGCGCTTGGACGCCCCAGTGTGGACGGCAGCCAGCGCTACGTGCCATTCATCCAGACCGATGTCGCGATCAACCGCGGCAACTCCGGCGGGCCGCTGCTGAATACCCGTGGTCAGGTGGTCGGCATCAACTCGCAGATTTTCAGCAATTCCGGCGGCTACATGGGCGTCAGCTTCGCGATACCGATCCTAACCGCCATGAATGCCGTCGAACAGATCAAGGCCACCGGCAGCGTGCGCCGCGGCCAGCTTGGTGTGCAGGTCCGGGATGTGCAGCCGGAAGAATTGACCGATCTCGGTCTGAAAGCTGCAGAGGGCGCCTTTGTCGCCAGCGTGCAGAACGGTAGTGCTGCCGCCAAGGCCGGGATCCAGCCCGGCGATGTCATTACCGGATTCAACGGAAGTGCCATCGTCAAGTCCTCGGATCTTCCGCCCATGGTCGGTGCCCTGCAGCCGGGGGTGAAATCCAAGGTGAGCATCCTGCGCAACGGCCGTTCGCTGGACATTCCGGTGGTGCTTTCGGTGCTTGACGAGTCAGCCGGCAATCCACGGAATCCCGGAACACCGAGCCAGACTCCGGCCAATCCTTCCAAGCTCGGATTCAGCGTCGAGGAGGTCAGTCCGGCCACACGCAGCCGTCTCGGCCTGGCCAATGGCGGGGTCCAGATTGCCCGGATCAACCAGCCGATGTTAGGCCAGCTCGGCATTGCCAAAGGCGATGTCGTCCTCGAGGTCGGCCGCACGCCGGTCAATTCGGTCGCGGCCTTCGAGAAAGCGGTTGTGGCCTTGAAGTCCGGCGATCGGGTGCGTCTGCTGATCCGTAATGCCGAAAGCACCGCCATCCACATCCTCGGCGTGCCGTAAGAAATTGATTCTGGGGCGGAAAACCGCCTCAGAAGCGGTGGCTTATGCGATAATGTTGGGCTAAGTTTTCCGAAAAGCGACCCCATGCAGCATATCCGCAATTTCTCCATCATCGCGCACGTGGATCACGGCAAATCGACCCTGGCCGACCGCATCATCCAACTCTGCGGCGGCCTCGAGGCGCGTGAAATGGAAGCCCAGGTGCTCGATTCCAATCCGATTGAGCGTGAACGCGGCATCACCATCAAGGCGCAGTCGGTGTCTCTGCCTTACACCGCGGATGACGGTGTGACCTACCAGCTCAATTTCATCGATACACCGGGTCACGTGGATTTCAGCTATGAAGTCTCGCGCTCGTTGGCCGCCTGCGAAGGCGCCTTGTTGGTGGTGGATGCCGCCCAGGGCGTGGAAGCGCAGTCGGTCGCGAACTGCTATACCGCGGTCGAGCAGGGTCTGGAAGTGGTTCCGGTTTTGAACAAAATCGATCTGCCGACTGCCGACGTCGATCGGGTCAAGGCTGAAATCGAGGCGGTCATCGGCATCGATGCCGAAGAGGCCGTTGCCATTTCCGCGAAGACCGGGCTGAATGTGCGCGCCGTGCTGGAAGCCATTGTGGCCCGCATTCCGCCGCCGAAATCGGTCGATACCGGCCATCTGCAGGCGCTGATCATCGACTCCTGGTTCGACAACTACCTCGGTGTGGTCTCATTGGTTCGGGTGGTGCAGGGCGAAATCAAGCCGGGCGACAAGATCCTGGTGATGTCGACCGGTCGCGTGCATCAGGTCGATGAAGTCGGCGTATTTACGCCTAAGCGCAAGGTGCTGGGCAAGCTCTCGGCCGGTGAAGTAGGCTGGATGAATGCCTCGATCAAGGACGTTCATGGTGCGCCGGTCGGCGATACCCTGACCCTGGCCGGAAATCCGGCGACGGCACCCTTGCCGGGCTTCCAGACCATGCAGTCGCGCGTGTTCGCCGGCCTGTTTCCGGTCGATGCCGAGGATTACCCGGCGCTGCGAGAGGCACTCGACAAGCTCAAGCTCAACGACGCCGCGCTCAATTTCGAACCGGAAAGTTCGGAAGCGATGGGTTTCGGCTTCCGCTGCGGCTTCCTGGGCATGCTGCACATGGAAATTGTGCAGGAACGTCTGGAGCGCGAATACGACCTCAACCTGATTTCCACCGCGCCGACCGTGGTGTATGAAGTGCTGCTGACCGACGGCAGCATCCTGCCGCTCGACAATCCGGCCAAACTGCCGCCGGTCAACAAGATCGAGGAAATCCGCGAGCCGGTGATTCTCGCCACTATCCTGACCCCGCCGGATTACGTGGGTAATGTGATTACCCTGTGCGAAGAAAAGCGCGGATCCCAGCAGGGCATGAATTACATGGGCAGTCAGGTCCAGATCACTTATGAACTGCCGATGGCCGAGGTGGTCACCGATTTCTTCGACCGTCTGAAGTCGGTGTCGCGCGGCTATGCCTCGCTCGACTACCATTTCCTCCGCTTCGATGCCGGTCCGTTCGTGCGGGTCGACGTGCTGATCAACGGCGATCGCGTCGACGCCATGTCGATGATTCTGCACCGCGCCCATGCCGACCGCCGCGGCCGCGACTTGTGCGAGAAAATGCGCGAACTGATTCCCCGCCAGATGTTCGATGTCGCCATCCAGGCCGCGGTCGGATCCCAGATCATTTCGCGTTCGACGGTCAAGGCCATGCGCAAGAACGTTCTGGCCAAATGCTACGGCGGCGACGCCACCCGCAAGAAGAAGCTGCTCGAGAAACAAAAGGAAGGCAAGAAGCGGATGAAGCAGTTCGGCCGCGTCGAAATTCCGCAAGAAGCGTTCATGGCCGTGCTGTCGGTCGACAACAAATAAGGATTGCCCGTGAAAATCGATTTTGCCCTGATCCTCACCCTGCTGGCCTTGTTCACCGGTCTGATCTGGCTCGCCGATAAATTCGTTTTCGAGAAACGACGATTGGCCGCCGATGACGCTGCCGCCGACCCGGTGCTTGTCGAGTACGCCAAATCCCTGTTCCCGGTCATTTTTCTGGTGCTGGCGCTGCGCTCGTTCCTGGCGGAACCGTTCCGCATTCCCTCCGGCTCGATGATGCCCAATCTGCTGATCGGTGATTTCATTCTGGTCAACAAATTCAATTACGGCATCCGGCTTCCTGTCCTCAACACGAAAATCGTCGAGGTCGGTGCGCCGGAGCGCGGCGATGTGTTCGTGTTCCGTTATCCGGGATCGAAAGAGCTGGGCAAGGATGATCCCGCTGCAGGCACCGATTACATTAAGCGCGTCATCGGGCTTCCGGGCGATACCATCAGCGTCGACGAGAACCGCGTTTCCGTCAACGGGGTGCCGTTCGGCTATGCCGAGGCGGGTGTGTATGTCGGCAAGGGCGTTTCCAGCGAGATGACCGGCTCGCGGATCTACACCGAAACCCTGCCGGACAAAACCCACACGATGCTGGAAATGGACGGAGTACCCTTGGGCTACCGCAACAACGGCACCTGGGTGGTGCCGCAGGGCCATTATTTCGCCATGGGCGACAACCGGGACCGTAGCGCCGACAGCCGTGAGTGGGGTTTCGTGCCGGAACAGAACGTAGTTGGAAAGGCAATGGTAATATGGTTAAACTGCTCGGGCTGGTTCTGCACCGACAGTTTCGAGCCGTCTCGCATCGGCACCAAAATCGACTAAGGGGGTCACCATGAAACGCAATCAGAAAGGCATTACCCTGCTCAGCTTCCTTTTCGTTCTGGCGCTGGTCGGATTCTTCGGATTCCTGTTCATGCGCCTTTTCCCGGTGTATTCCGAGTATTTCAGTGCCGTCAATGACATCAAGGCCGTGACCCAGGCCACCGGCGCTGAAAAGCAGGCGCTGCCGCAACTCAAAGACAGCCTGTACCGGCGTTTCCAGATTAGCTATGTCGATAGCGTGAACCTGGAAAAACACATCAAGCTGCGTACCGAGAAGGAAGGCGGCAAGGTGCTGGACCTCAATTACGAAGTCCGCAAACCGCTGATGTACAACCTCGACTTCGTCGCCAAGTTCGAACGCAGCTTCCCGGTGACCGGCCGGTCCGACGCGGAGTGATGCTTTGCTGACAGGGTTCCGCGATCCGGAACTGCTGCGTCAGGCGCTGCGGCACCGCAGCGCCGGCAAGCCGAACAACGAGCGTCTCGAGTTCCTCGGTGATGCCATCCTCGGCATGCTGGTATCCGACGCCCTGTACCGGAAGTTCCCGAAGGCCAGCGAGGGCGAGCTCACCCAGGCCCGATCGCATCTGGTGCGGGAACCGACCTTGGCCGAAATCGCACGTGAACTGGACCTGGGTGCGCAACTTGAACTCGGTCCGGGCGAAATGAAATCCGGCGGGCATCGCCGTGACTCCATTCTTGCCGATGCGGTCGAGGCGGTTATCGCCGCGGTTTATCTGGATGCAGGTTTCGCTGCCGCGCAATCGCTGGTGGCGGACTGGTTCGGAAGCCGACTGCAGTTATCGCTTGAAAAATCGCCGGGCAAGGATCCGAAGACCAAACTCCAGGAATGGCTGCAGGCCAAGCAGCATGCCTTGCCGGTATACCGGCTGCTGCAGGCAGGCGGCAGCGATCATGCACGCAGTTTCGATGTCGAGTGCGTCCTTGAGCATCTGGCAATCACTACAGCTGGAAGCGGAACGTCAGTGAAGTCGGCAGAAGCCGATGCCGCCAGCAAAGCACTCATTCTTTTAGGCCAGAACAAATGACCGATTCGCAGATACCTTCCTACCGCGCCGGTTTCGTCGCCGTCATCGGCCGTCCGAATGTCGGTAAATCGACGCTGGTCAACGCGCTGGTCGGCAGCAAGATCAGCATTGTGTCATCGCGCCCGCAGACCACGCGGCACCGTATGCTGGGCATCGCCAGTTTTCCTGAAGGTCAACTTGTTCTGGTCGATACCCCCGGCATCCATGCCAAACAGTCGCGTGCCATGAACCGGCACATGAACCGTGCGGCGCGCGGCGCAGTCAGCGATGTGCATGCGTCCGTTCTGGTCATTGAAGCCGGCCGCTGGCACAGCGATGATGCTCTGGCTTATCAGGCGCTGAAGGATTCGGATGTTCCGGTTCTGCTGGTCATCAACAAAATCGACAAGCTCAAAGACAAAGACGCACTTCTGCCGTTCATCAGGGAAGTCACGGAAAACCGCGAATTCACTTCCGTGCATCTGATCTCAGCGCTTAAAGGCAAGGGAACGGCAGATCTGGTCCGGAGCCTTCTGCAGCTCATGCCCGAATCCGAGCCGCTCTACGGCGAGGACGAAATCACCGATAAAAGCCAGCGTTTCCTGGCCGGTGAGCTGGTGCGTGAACAACTGATGCAGCGCTTGGGTGACGAGCTGCCTTATTCCGCCACGGTCGAAATCGAAAAATTCGAGGAAGATGGCGGTCTATTGCGTATCGGTGCCGTCATCTGGCTTGAACGGGAAGGGCAGAAAGCCATCGTCATCGGCAAGGGCGGCCAGCAGCTGAAAGCCATCAGCACCTCGGCACGTCTGGGCATGGAAAAGCTGTTCGGTTCCAAGGTATTCCTGGAAACCTGGTGCCGCGTCCGCGACGGATGGTCCGATGACGAGGCCGCGCTGCGCCGGTTCGGTTACAACGACTGATGCGCGTCGAGTGGCAGCCCGCGCTGGTGCTGCACAAGCGGGCATACCGCGAGACCAGTCTGCAACTTGAACTGCTGACCCGGGATCACGGCATCGTCGGTCTTGTCGCCAAGGGCGTGACTGGCGCCAAAAACCACGTATTGCGGGCGCAATTACAGCCATTGCAGCACATCAAAGTCAGCTTTCTGCTGAAAAGTGAACTCGGCACATTGACCGGATCCGAGCCCCTGCCGCCGGTACTGGCGATTGCCGGCGATCGGCTGATGGCCGGCCTCTACCTCAACGAACTGGTGTTGAAGCTTTGTCCGCGTCAGGATGCCGATAATGAGCTCTACCAAAGGCTTCTGGCGGCGCGTAGCGAGCTTGCCGGCAGTATGCCCCTCGCATGGCTGGTGCGTCGTTTCGAGCGTGATCTGATTCAGCATCTAGGCTACATGACCCCATGGTCGGCCACCGCCAACGGCACTGACATCGAGCCGGAGCGCCATTACCGCGCACATCCCGAACTGGGTTTGATGCCGGCAAAGGCGGAAGAGCCGGGAGTGCTGTCCGGTATCGACCTTCTCGACTTCAATGCCGACAGAATGCCCTCATTGCCGGCCTTGGGCGCTCTAAGGCAGTTATTGCATGGCGTTATCGCCATGCATTTGGGAAAATCCCTGCCTCGGTCCTGGCAGATGATCGGCGAGCTCAGTCGTCCGATGAAAGCATGAAAGCCAAGGTATCGGCCAACGTGGTCTGGAAGGCGGAAACCGAAGCCGCTGACAGGTCCTGATCGAGCGCACGGCATGCTTCCAACAGACGTTCGGCACCCAGAAAGCCGCAGCTGGCCTTGAGCTTGTGCAGGGCATCATGGAGTTCTTTCGTGTTGCCGGCATCGAAAGCCGCCTGAATGCCGTACGCAGCAACCGGAAGTTCGGCAATGAACATGGCGCGCATGCTGACTAGCGCTGCAGAACTGCCTCCAAGGGCTTTGAGCGCTTTTTCCTGATTCCAGAGCTCCGCGGCGGAACCGCAGAGCCGATGGATGGCGCCGTGGAGCTCGGCGACGGGCATCGGCTTGGCCAGAACATCGCGGATGCCCCTGGTGGCCAGGCGTGCGCGGATTGCCGGCGTGACGTCGGCACTGATCGCCAGAATCGGAATACCGGCCGGAAACGCGGCGAGCATGTCCAGCAGTCCGCCATCGGGCAGGTTCAGGTCGGAAATGATCAACGACGGCGGTTTTGTCCGCATGGCCATGCAGCCCGATGCGAGGTCGGAGCAGGCGGTCAATTCGACATCCAGCAGGGTGATGGCTTCGCTGAGGTAGAAGCGGCTGATTTCATCGTCTTCAATCAGGAGAATGGATGTTTTCATCGGTGTTTTTTGGGGCCGGCGGTGCCATGGCGCACGGATATCTGCGAAAATACGGCTTTATCACGGAATTCCATTGTGGCACGAAGCGGACCCAAAGCAAAACGCGAATACGAGATCGACATCGACAACCTCAGCCATGAAGGGCGCGGGGTCGGTCGTCTTGATGGCAAGACGGTATTCGTCGCCGGTGCGCTCGTCGGCGAGCGGGTACGGGCCCAGCAAACCGGCCGCAACCGCCATTTCGACGAGGCACGCACGCTGGAAGTGCTCAAGGCCTCTGCCGACCGGGTCGAACCGCGGTGTCCGCATTTCGGCATCTGTTCCGGCTGCGTGCTCCAGCATCTGGTCAGCCATTGCCAGATCGAGGCCAAACAGCGGACACTGACCGACAACCTGCAGCGGATCGGCCATGTCACGCCTGAGGCCATGTTGCAGCCCTTGACCGCCGATGCCTGGGCCTACCGCCGCAAGGGTCGGTTTTCGGTACGTTACGTCGAAAAAAAAGGTGGCGTGCTGGTGGGATTCCGGGAAACGGATCCGCGTTTCGTGGCCCAGCTGCGGGAGTGCCACACCGTGGTGCCTGCCGTATCCGCTCTGATCATGCCCTTGACCGAACTGATCGGCGCCATGCAGGCCAAACGGGAAATCGCCCAGGTCGAGTTCATCCAAGGTGATGGTCCTGTGGCATTGGTATTCCGAAATTTGGTCACGCTCTGTGCCGAAGACCTGCAGCGCCTTGCCGACTTCGGCATGGCGCAGGATGCGCAGATCTTCCTTCAACCCGGCGGCGTGCATTCGGTGCATCCGCTGCGCGATGATTACCCGGACTTGGGCTTCAATTTGGCCGAGTACGGTATCCGGTTCGAATTCAAGCCGCTGGATTTCATCCAGGTCAATGCTTTGCTGAACGCCGCGATGATTACGCGCGCCATCGCATTGCTGCAACCGACAGCGGAGGACGTCGTGCTCGATCTGTTCTGCGGTCTGGGCAACTTCACCTTGCCGCTGGCCAAAGCGGCGGGGGAAGTGGTCGGTGTCGAAGGCGATCAGGGTCTGGTCGAGCGTGCGCGGGAGAATGCCCGTCGGAACGGCATCGCCAATGCCGAGTTCTTCGCCGCCGACCTGAACCAGGATATTTCCGCCCAGCTTTGGAAAACCCAGCGCTTTACTAAGCTGCTGCTTGATCCGCCGCGGGCCGGAGCCATCGAGGTCCTGAAGCAGATGAATCTCGAGGGCATCCGCCGCATCGTTTATGTGTCCTGTCACCCGGCATCATTGGCACGCGATGCGGCCTATCTGGTGCAGGAGCGCGGTTATCGCCTGGTGCAGGCCGGCGCCATGGACATGTTTCCGCAGACCGCCCACGTCGAGGCCATTGCCGTGTTCGAGGCCGGCTGATGGCGATCGAGATCGAACGCAAGTTCCGGGTCATCGGCGAGGCCTGGCGCGGGCAGGCCCATCACCGGCTGCGCATCGCGCAGGCCTATCTGAATGATAGCGAGGCGCTGGCGTCGGGACGCGAGCAATGCTCGGTCCGCATCCGCATCACCGGAGAATCCGCCAACATCAACATCAAATCCCGGGAAGCCGGTGCGCGCCGACAGGAGTTCGAGTATCCGATTCCGCTGGCCGATGCCGAGAGCCTGATGCGGCTTGCCTGCGAAGGCCGTATCGAAAAGGTGCGGCATCTGGTGCAGCTCGGCGGCCATCTCTGGGAAATCGATGAGTTCGCGGGTGACAATGCCGGGCTGGTGGTTGCCGAAATCGAGCTTCAGCATGAAGGCGAGCCCTTCGACAGGCCCGATTGGCTGGGCGCGGAAGTCACCGATTGCCTGCGCTTCTATAATATGGCGCTGGCTGCAAGACCTTTTCACCACTGGACGGCCGAGGAAAAATCATGCTGATCATCGGAGTCGAATCGCACGAACTCACCGCCGCCGAACGTGAATTCCTCCAGCATCCTGCCGTGGCCGGAGTTATCCTGTTCTCCCGGAATTTCGCATCGAAACCGCAGCTCTCCGAGTTGTGTGCCGATATCCGTGCCAGCTCGCCCCGGCCGCAGCTGATCTGCGTCGATCAGGAAGGCGGGCGCGTACAGCGTTTCCGCGACGGGTTTGCCAAACTTCCCTGTCTCGAGCGGTTCGGCGAGCTGGCGCGCACCGACAGCGCATCGGCACTTGCTCTGGCACGCGAGCATGCCTTTCTTATGGCCTCTGAAATCATCGCTTCTGGACTGGATCTGAGTTTCGCGCCGGTCGCCGATCTGGGACGCGGCAATCTGGCCATCGGTAACCGCGCCTTCGCCGCCGATCCCGCCACTGTGGCGATGTTCATCGAAAGCTATGTGGCCGGCATGCACGATGCCGGCATGGCTGCGACCCTGAAGCATTTCCCGGGTCACGGTTCCGTCCTGGAAGATACCCATTTCGACCAGGCCGTGGACTCACGGCCCTACAGCGAAATCGCGGTGGCCGATCTGCCGCCGTTCACTGCCGGCCTGCGCGCCGGCGCCGATGCCGTGATGATGGCGCATGTCGTTTATCCACAGGTTGCTCCCGATCCGGCCGGCTATTCGCCCCATTGGATCGGCAAGGTGCTTAAATCAGAGCTTGGCTTCACCGGTGTCGTGTTCAGCGATGATATCGGCATGGCGGCGGCCGAGTCTGCCGGCGGCGTCGCGGCGCGAATCGCGCAGCATATTTCGGCAGGATGCGATGCCGTGCTGGCCTGTCCGCCGGCCTGCGTCGCCGATGCGGTTGCCGCCATGCCCGTTCGCGAATACCCGCGCAGCCGGCTGGCCGTCCTGTTTGCCGCAAAGCCGATGGTCTGGGATACACTGGCCGGCGATGCACGTTACCGGTCCGCGCTGAAGTTAATGGCCGATTTGGAGCAGGTGTAATGCGACATGATATTGCCGAAGTTCTGGCACGTTCCGAGCTTCTTTATGACCGTGCCGAAATCGAATTGGCCATTGACCGGATGGCAGATCGCATCCGAAAGGACCTGCATGGCCAGCTCCCTGTTTTTCTGACACTCATGCATGGCGGCCTTTTTTTTGCAGCCCGGCTCGGACTGGCCCTCAACATGGACGCCGAGTTCGATTACCTGCATGCCACGCGCTATCGCGGTGAAACCACGGGCTCCGGACTGGCCTGGCTCCATCGCCCGGCCGCAATCCTCGAGGGCCGCACGGTTCTGCTGGTCGACGATATCCTCGATGAGGGGCACACCCTGAAGGCTGTCCGCGACTGGTGCGAAGACCAGGGCGCGGCCCGCGTCATCATCGCCGCCATGGCGGTCAAGCAACATGATCGCTGCGTCCCCGGCCTGGAGGCCGACTATTCCGGTTTTACGGTTCCGGACCGCTATGTGTTCGGCTACGGCATGGACATCAACGAACACGGGCGAAACCTGCCAGGAATTTACGCGCTGAAATGAACAAAGACATCTCTCTGGCCGTCATCGGCGGCACCGGCGTGTACCGTTTGCCTGGCCTGCAATGGCAGCAGACGCACACGCTCAGTACGCGATACGGCAACCCGTCCGGTCCTGTTAGGACGGCGCGCATTGGATCGGCTCAGGTCGCTTTTCTGGCGCGCCACGGGGAAGGGCATGCTTTGCCGCCCCATCAGATCAATTACCGTGCCAATCTTCAGGCCCTGCATGACCTAGGGGCCCGCCGCGTGCTGGCCATCAATACCGTCGGTGGTATCGGTCCGGATTACGGACCGAGGGTGCTTGCAGTGCCTGACCAGATCATCGACTACACCTGGGGCCGCATCAGCACCCTTTGTGAGGAGCCCGGCAGTCCGGTACTGCATGTCGATTTCGGCGATCCCTACACCGAGAGTCTGAGGGAGGCTGTCTTGACGGCCTGTGCGGGGGCGGGCGTGCCCGTCGTTGCCGGTGGGTGTTATGGCGCCACCCAAGGGCCACGCCTTGAAACCAAGGCGGAGATCGCTCGCCTACGCAGGGACGGTTGCGATCTGGTCGGCATGACCGGAATGCCGGAGGCGGGCCTGGCCCGGGAGCTCGGCCTGAGCTACGCCAGTCTGTGCGTTGTGGCGAATTGGGCCGCAGGCTGTGACCCGGCCGATACCGAAATCACCCTCGAAGAGGTGCTGGCCAATGTCGAGTCTGTCAGTGGCCATCTGCTGCCGATTCTTGAGCGCTTGCTGGAACCCTAAAAAATACTTGGCAATTCAAAACGTTTTGTGCATACTTTGATTTACCAACGGTTCATGTTGGTGAACGTTCAATCCAAAATTTAAGGTGTGACAGTATGAGTGTCGGTACGGTGAAGTGGTTCAATGATGCAAAAGGTTTCGGTTTCATTGCGCCCGAGGACGGCAGCGAAGACATCTTCGTTCATTTCTCGGCGATCAGCTCCGAAGGCTTCCGTTCCTTGAAAGAAGGCCAGCGCGTCACCTTCGACGTGGTGCAGGGCCCGAAAGGAAAGCAGGCAGCCAACGTCGTCGGCGCCTGATTGTTGGCGGCGCAAGCCGCCAATCTTTCCATGTGGTATCTCGTCATTGCCAAAGATCATCCGGGTACTTTGGCGCAGCGACTGGCCTCCCGGGCCGATCATCTCGCACGCCTGCATGACCTGAACAAACAGGGTCGACTGAAGCTTGCAGGTCCGATGCCCGCCATTGATGCCGCCGATCCGGGCGATGCTGGATTTACCGGCAGTGCTTTGGTGGTCGAATTTGAATCGATTACGCAAGTCAGGGATTGGGTTCACGCCGACCCCTATTTTGCTGCCGGCGTGTATGCCAATGCCGATATTTTCCCGTTCAAGCCGGTCCTGCCGTGAGCGATGACCGTGTTTCCCGCATCCGGTTGGCTTTGGATGCGCTGGATCCCTTGAGCCTGGACATCCGCGACGACAGCCACAAGCACGCCGGACACGCCGGTGCCCGCGACGGCCGTGGCCATTTTTCAGTTCACCTGGTTTCGGCCCGGTTCGAGGGACTTCCGCCGCTCAGACGGCACCGAGTGGTTTACGACGCTCTCGGGGCGCTGATGCAGACGGATATCCATGCCGTGGCCATCCAGGCCCGTACCCCGGCTGAAGCCGCGTTGCCGGTACAAAAGCGGTAAAAATCGCCAATTTCCTATCGCCCATCAGGGTGACACGCGCTATACTGTTGGTAGTACTCGGAGATTGCCCATAAGTACTGTAAAATCAAGTGCTTATAAATATATTCGAGGAATGGACCCCTGTCAGCCGCGCGCGCAAGATGCGCCGGCAACCGCCCCGACAAATCAGAAGAATACATGCGCCTTTCCACCATCAAACTGTCCGGTTTCAAATCCTTCGTCGACCCTACGGTGTTCCACCTGCCGACCAACATGACCGGCATTGTCGGCCCGAACGGTTGCGGCAAGTCCAACATCATCGATGCCATCCGCTGGGTGATGGGTGAAAGTTCGGCCTCGCGACTTCGCGGCGATGCGCTGACCGATGTCATTTTCTCCGGGTCATCGACCCGCAAACCGGTCAGCCAGGCCACTGTTGAGCTTATTTTCGACAATAGCGAAGGAAAAATCGGCGGTGAATTCGCGCGGTTTACCGAAATTTCGGTCAAGCGCTCGGTCAGCCGCGACGGTCAATCCAATTATTATCTCAACGGCTCGCGTTGCCGTCGCCGAGACATCACCGATCTGTTCCTCGGCACCGGCCTTGGTCCACGCAGTTACTCCATCATCGAACAGGGCATGATCGGCCAGATCATCGAAGCCAAGCCCGAAGAACTGCGCGTGTATCTGGAAGAAGCCGCCGGCATCTCCAAATACAAGGAGCGCCGCAAGGAAACCGAATCCCGCATCAAGAGCACCCGTGAAAATCTCGACCGGCTGAACGATCTGCGCGAGGAAATCGACAAGCAGCTCGAACATCTCAAAAAGCAGGCTAGGGCAGCCGAACAATACCAGCAATTGCAAGTCGAGCGTGCCGAAAAGGATGCCCAGCTCAAGGCCATGGATTACCGCCAGCTCGGCAAGGAATTGAGCAAGCATCAGGATTCCCTGCGTGACGGCGAAATCCAGTTGCAGAAGCTGCTTTCCGAGCAACGCCATGCCGAGGCGCAGATCGAGCAGTGCCGCAGCCAGCAGACCGACGCCGCGGATGCACTTTCCAAAGTGCAGGCCGAAGGCTACCGCGTCAGCGGTGAGCTGGCCCGCATCGAGCAGCAGATCCAGCATCAACGCGAACTCAAGCAGCGTCTTGAACAGGCCCGGGCCGAAGCCGATCAGGCCTTCGCCCAGATCGAACAGCATCTGCAGGATGACCAGGGCAAGGCCGCACTCATCGAATCCGAAATCGCGGAACATGCCCCGCGTCTGGCCATATTGCAGGAAGAACAGGCCGCTAAACAATCGGCCTTGCGCACGGCCGAACAGAATCTCCTTGACTGGCAGCAGAAGTGGGATGCCTGTCTGAAGGAGCAGGCCGAAGCCAGTCGCTGGGCCGAGGTCGAGCGCACAAAAATCGAATATCTTGAAAAACAGAATCTCGAACTCGGCCGCCGTTCGGAAATCCTGCAGGCTGAACGCGCCACTCTGAACCCCGATGCGATCAGCTCCGGTCTGCAGGGCATGAGCGATGAACACGGAAGTCTTCAGACCAGTCTGGATGCCATGGGCCGGGAGCTCGAAGCACGTAAGCATGAACAGCAGGAATTGGCCGAATCCCAGCGCCTGAAGCAAGCCGAGCTTTCGGATGTGCGCAAGCAGTTCGAAGCGGCGCGTGGCCGTCTGGCCTCGCTCGAGGCCCTGCAGCATGCGGCGCTGGGACAGGAAGACAAACAGTCGAAAGCCTGGCTCGATGATCAGGGCCTGCTCCAGAATAGCCGGCTCGGAGAAATGCTGGACGTGCAGCCGGGCTGGGAATTCGCGGTTGAATCGGTCTTGGCCTCGCTGCTGGAGTCCGTTGCGGTCGACGATGCAGGCCGTTATCTGGACAATCTGAGTGCGGTCAATCAAGGCCATCTGGCATTGATCGACCAGCAGGTCAGTGGCCGTAATTTTCCTTCGGAAAGCCTGGCCGCGTGCATCAAAGGCCCCGATGCCATCCGCATCCACCTCAGCCGTGTTCATACCGCTGCAGATCTCGCTTCCGCCAAGGCCCTGCTGCCGCGTCTGGCCGAGCACGAGTCGGTCATCACGCCCTCCGGCGAATGGCTGTCGAAAGGCTTCGTACGCATTCTGCGCTCCGGACATGCCCAGCAGGGCGCATTGCAGCGCGAATCCGAAATCAAGCATCTGCGGGCTGAAATCCAGCAGTTGGCGGAAACCGAAAAACAGCTTGTTACCGCGCTTGCCGAAATCAAAGACAAGCTGCTTCTGGCCGAACATGCACGTGAAGAAGCCCAACGCAGTCTTTATCTGGCACACCGCAGTGTTTCGGAGCTGTCGGGCCAGATTCAGGGTGCACAGAGCAAGCTGCAGTCGGCCCAGAGCCGTATCGCCGCGATCGATACCGAATTGCAGAAGTCCGCCGTCACACTGGACGAAGCGCAGCAGCAGGTGCGCGAGTCCCGGCAGCGCCTGCAGCAGGCCACCGATGCCATGGCGGCGCTGGAAGACAGCCGCAGCCAACTGGACAACCAACGTCGTGAGCTGGCCCAGGCACGAGACGATGCCAGGATCCAGCAGCGCGAAAGCGCCGATGGCCTGCATCAGCTGGAATTGACCGTACAATCACACAAGACCGCCATCAGCGGCCTGAATCAATCGATCGAACGCCTCATCCAACAGCGCACGCAGCTGGTTTCCCGCACGGAGGAAATCGCCGAACAGCTCAAGCACGGCGACAATCCGATCGAACAGCTGACTGCGGAACGCCAGCGCGTTCTAGATCTGCGGGTGATTTTCGACCGTGATCTGTCGGCTGCCCGCTCGGCCCTCGACGGTGTGGAGCAGGAGCTGCGCCGTTTCGAACAGCAACGTCAGAGCAGTGACAGCCAAGCGCTCGCCCAGCGTGAAAAAATCACTTCGGTCAAGCTTCTGGAGCAAGCCGTACTGCTGCGTGCGGAACAGTTGCAGGCGGCCATCGAACAGATCGGTACTACCGTCGAGACGGTGCTTGAGGGGTTGTCCGACCAGTTCGATTCCGATCAATGGGCCAAGAGTCTGCTCGACATCGACAATAAGATGCGGCGCCTGGAGCCGGTCAACCTGGCGGCTATCCAGGAATTCGGCGAGCAAAGCGAGCGCAAGAATTACCTCGACGCCCAGAACGCTGACCTCACACAGGCCTTGGAAACGCTGGAAGAGGCCATCCGCAAAATCGACCGGGAAACCCGCGGGCGGTTCAAGGAAACCTTCGACCGTGTCAATTCCGGCGTACAGGATCTGTTTCCGCGCCTGTTCGGCGGCGGCCATGCCTATCTGGAACTGACCGGCGAAGATCTGCTGGATACCGGCGTTTCCATCATGGCGCGCCCTCCCGGAAAACGTGTTTCCAACATCACGCTTCTGTCCGGCGGCGAAAAAGCCCTGACCGCGGTTTCGCTGGTGTTCGCGATATTCAAGCTCAATCCGTCGCCGTTCTGCCTGCTCGACGAAGTCGATGCGCCGCTCGATGAGGCCAATGTCGGACGCTTCAGTACGATGGTGACCGAGATGAGCGAGTCGGTACAGTTCCTGTTCGTGACCCATAACAAAGCCACCATGGAATCCGCCAAACAGCTGTCCGGCGTAACCATGCGCGAACCCGGTGTCAGCCGGATGGTTTCGGTCGACCTTGCAGAGGCGACCCGATTGGCCGGCGTGGCCTAAAGGAGTCAGGTATGCTTTCGAATTTAAGCGATGCCGCCATACTCCGGATCATCATCGGCTCGGTTTTCCTTTGCATCATCATCTATATTTTGTTTAGCAGCCGTCGACGCTCCCGGCCTTTGTCCACGCCGGCGGTACGAATCGATCCTGAAATGCGCAGCGATACGGAACTGGACGCGGAATATGACGGCGCCGCCATGCATCAGGCCGGTGAAACGGAGTTCCGGGAGCAGACCAAACTGCATTTCGATTCAGCGCCGCCAGCCCGTTCAAACAGCCGTGTCGGCATGCGTAGCAATGACGCCTACGAAAAACTGGTGATGCTGTATCTTGCCGCCAAAAGCGGTCAAAGCATTTCCGGTGCCGAACTGGTTCTGGCTACCGAGAAGGTCGGTCTCGTCTACGGCCACAACAACATCTATCACCGTTTGGCAGAGGGCGCGAATGCCAATGAGCCCATTTTCAGCATGGCCAATGTGATCCAACCCGGTTACTTCGATCTTGAACAGATTGACACGCTGCAAACCCCCGGGGTGAGTTTTTTCATGACTCTCCCTGGTCCGGTGACCGCGATACAGGCCTGGGACAGCATGCTTCCGATTGCCGAGCGCATGGCCCAGCTGCTCGATGCCGTCCTGCTCGACTCCGACCGCAATGCCCTGGGCCGTCAACGCATTCTGCACATCAAGGAAGAGTTGCGGGCATTCGATCGCGACAAAGAGCGCCAGACCATCAAGCCCGGACGCTGATATGGATCTGTTCCGGCAGCGGATGCGGCAACTGCAAGCGCAGATCGAAGAGGCCAATTACCGTTACTACGTGCTCGATGATCCTTTGCTGCCCGATGCCGATTGGGATCGGCTACTGCGCGAGCTTCAGGATCTCGAGCTCAGCCATCCTGAGTTTGCCGATCCGAACTCTCCGACCCAGCGTGTCGGCAACAGACCGGCATCGGGTTTCCGGGAGGTCGTGCATTCGGTACCGATGCTCTCGCTCGCCAATGCCTTCAGCGATGATGAAATCGAGGATTTCGCCGGCCGCATTGCCAAAGAGACCGGTGACGTCAATCCGGTATTCTCCGTCGAACCGAAACTCGACGGCCTGGCCATCAGTCTGCGTTATGAGAACGGCGTATTCATCCGCGGGGCCACCCGCGGCGACGGCAGTACGGGCGAAGACGTGACCGCCAATCTGCGGACGGTGAAGTGCATTCCGCTGAAACTGCGTGGTGATGCGCCGACCGTTCTGGAAGTGCGCGGCGAGGTGTATATGCCGAAGGCCGATTTCGAATCCTATAATGCACGCGCTCTGGCCGAGGGCGGCAAGACCTTGGCCAATCCGCGCAACGGCGCGGCAGGGTCGCTTCGCCAGTTGGACCCCCGTGTCACGGCGACGCGCCCGCTGGCTTTCTATGCCTATGGGCTGGGTGAGGTCAGTG
>CAJAPA010000029.1 GCA_903942465.1 uncultured Gammaproteobacteria bacterium | reverse complement strand
CGCCGATCGTGATGGAACGCTCGCTTCATGCACACCTGCCGCTGCCGGCACGGAGAGGACTATCGGACGATATCCTCACGGAAATTGGCGCGCCCGGAGGGATTCGAACCCCCGACCAATGGCTTCGGAAGCCACTACTCTATCCGGCTGAGCTACGGGCGCGGATGGCTTATTTTAACAGATATCCGCGGCTTACTGCCGCAGCAGTACATGCACGCGCACGCCCGGCAGGTTCTGGATGTGCAGCGCGCCGTTCAGCGCCGCGGCCCGGTCGCGGATGCTGTAGAAGCCGTGATCGATCTGGCGCAGGCTCTTCAGACCGATGCCGTCATCGAGGATGTCGAGCAGGACGAAGATGACGCGGCGGCGCTCGCCGATGCGCATGCGTACGCGGATGCGCTCGCAGTGCGCGTATTTGAGGGCATTGTTGACCGCTTCCTGCACGATGCGGTAGGCGGCCAGATTGGTCACCATGTCCAGACGTTCCAGAAGCTGACTGTCGCCGTACAGTTCGGTGGTGTATTCGACTGCGGCCTGTTCGCACATCTGCGCCGGACTGCCGAACGCGACGGCGGCATACAGACCGAGCTGGTCGAGTTCATCGGGCGTCAGCGCATTGACCACCGATCGCAGGGATTTGCCCAGGCGCTCGGTCAGCTGCTCGATGCGCTCGATGCCGTCCTGCCCGGTGTCGCCCGGCGCATTGGTGCGGCTCAGGCTCAGCTGCGCCTGCATCGCGGTCAGCGTCTGGCCCATCTCATCGTGCAGCTCGCGGGCCAGCCGTTTGCGTTCGAGCTCCTCGCTGTGCAGGCTGCGCCGGCTGGATTCCGCCAAGGCCGCCAGGGCTTCCTGCAGGCGGTCTTTATCGATCTTCACCAGACGCTCCTTGTCACGGAGCTCATCGACACTGGCGCCGAACAGCAGGGCCATGGCTCCCATCACCGCGACATACAGCTGCAGCTCAAGAATATCGCCCCGATGCATATGGCCGTCGACCGCGATCAGCACGCTCACCACCAACACCGAGAGTGCCGCACCGCGCCAACCGTGCAGGAACGAGAACACCACCACCGCAGCCAGCAGCAGGAGCTTGAGCATGGCGGTCAGGCTGTCGTCCGGTTCGGTGAGCAAGGAGCTGCCGATGTAGATCAGCATCGGCAACAGGTACAGGTAAATCAGCGCCGAACGGATGATGCGGCTGGAACCGTTGCGGTTGGCCGGCACCAGCAGCCACAGCGCCATCGGCAATACCAGCAGCACGCCGAGAAAGCCGCCCATGAAATGGCTGAGCATGAAGTTCACCAGGTCCGGAAGACTGTCCGGGCGGACCTCCGCGGAAGCCATTCCGATGGCGGCCAGCAGCCGGGGGCCGCCGAATACCGCCAACAGATCCTTGGCCATCAGCAGCAGACCTGCCAGAGCCGCGCCGGCATGCATCAAGGCCATGCCGCGCAGGGTGGCCGCCGACTCGGGACGGAAATCGAAACGCTGCACGCTGTGCACGCACAGCATGATCAACAGAGGATGCAGCCAGAGCGCGGCCGAATCCGGACCGACGCGGTTCCAGGGCGGGCCGAGGCCGAGCGCGGATACCGTCAGGTGCTGCAGCAGGGCACTCAAAGCGAACGCCAGGTACCAGGCCGGCCATTCCCGGTGCGGCCGGAACAGCAGCACGGCGAACACCAGGCCCGCAGCCAGCAACCAATGGAAGAACCCGTACAGGAAGAAGAACAGAAAGGCCAGGATCATCACCGGAACAAGCCAGCGCAGCGGCGGCAGATACGGACGCATGGATGAGAGCATCGGGACAATCACGGCGGGACGGGGGAGTGATGCCTAGCCTAACAAGGAAGCGGCCGCCATGGCCAAGAATTTTTCTGCGGACCGTCCGGTTTCTGGGTGATAATGCCGGCATGATCCGTATTCTGTTGCTCGACGACCATGGCGTGCTCCGCGAAGGCATCAAGCGTCTGCTTGAGGCCGAGCCGGATTTCAGCGTCTGTGGCGAAGCCGGCAGCGTCAAGGAAGCACTGGAAGCCCTGCGCATGCTCGGTCCGGATGTGCTGATCAGCGACATCAGTCTCGGCGAGGGCAACAGTTTCGAATTGATCGAAACCATGGTGCGTGCCGGCACCGGAACCAAGATTCTGGTACTCAGCATGCACGAGAACCCGGCCTTCGTCAGCAAGGTGCTTTCGCTCGGCGTGCGCGGTTATGTGACCAAAGCCGCAGCCGCCAAGGAGCTGGTTCCGGCGTTGCGCAGTCTGGTCGATAACGGCAATTACGTCTCCAGCGACGTCCGCCGGATGAAGCCCGGGCATGCACCGAAACTGACCCAACGCGAATTGGAGGCGCTGAAGCTGCTGGTGCGTGGACTGCCACCGAAAGTCATCGCCGGCCAACTCGGCATCAGCGACAAAACCCTGTACGGACACCGCGCCAACCTGATGCTGAAACTGCAGGCGCGCAACCTACCCGAGCTGCAGGAAAAAGCCATCGGTTTCGGACTGATCGAATCGCCATGAAAAAGCCGCCCGATGGGCGGCTTTTTTTCCCACTATCGACGCGGCCGTCAGAACTCCGGCACGAACAATCCACGGCAGCCGTCCACGATGATGATCCGGCCGGCGGCCTGGTCCGCACTCATTTTTCCCGTGCAGGTGGTCTTGGACTCCTGCTTGAACAGGCGTGGCATGCCGCAGGCCTCGAAATTCCAGGCACAGGCGGTCGGCTGGCGGTCGCGGCTGGCGCATTTCAGGGGATTGGCGACGTTGTAAGGACAGCTGAGCTTGGGCGCGGCGGCGGCGGCCATCTGCGCGCTTTGTTCGGCCTGGCGGCGCTGCTCCGCCAATAATTCCCGTTCGGCCTGCAGGGCTTCCTTGCGGGCCCGTGCGACCTCGGCTTCGGCCAGCAGGCGTTCGCGTTCGGCCTCGGCGGCAAACTGCGCATCGGCGGCGGCAATGCCGGCATCCTCGGCGGCGGCCATGGCGGCTTCATCAACGACATCGGCAGCGGCAGCGGCATCCGCCGCAGGAGCTTCGGCGGCGGGCGCCTGCATTGCCGCGGCCGCGGCATCGGCAACGGATTCGGACGTCTCCTCATCCGCCGCCGCGTTAGGCTCGCTGGCAGTATCGGCATCAAAGCTCGGCATCCCGGACTGAGAAATCCAACGGGAAATTCCAACCGCCAGAACGACCACGAGCGCTAAACCACAGACAATTAGAAAGCCTTTCAGCAATACCGAATCGTCACGGAGGCGCTCCTGCTGGAATTCACCATGCATCCGCAGTTCAAGCTCATCGGACCGTGGCTTGGCAGATTGGGTTTCATCCAAATCGGGGCCGGTCGGAGCTTTGTTTTCGCTGCCATTTTCCTCGGCTATCATTTTGATTCATGCCTCTTGTCGGCTCGGATAACCGAGGAAATGATAGCAACAACGCGTTCGAAGGACTTCTGGTCGATTTCCTTGTTTTCGATCACGGAACGCTTCACTGTCATTGCATAGCTTTCCCCGCTATTAAGCGTGACGCCGAAACTCAAGGCGCGTGTAAGTGCATAGTAGACAACTGCGATAATCATGCCCAGAAGTAGTATGGCTAATGCGCCGATGATCGAATCACCTGCAATCATCGAGGCCACCCAAATAGCGATGAAAACGATTGCCAGCGTTTGCTTCCATGGCTTTGAATATCCATAGAAACAGCTGGCAATGGAGCTGATTGGTGCGTTTTCCATCACGAAACCGGAAAGGCTCGAAACCCTGAACTGGACCTGATCCAGATACACGCCGAAGTATACGGTCGGATCAAGCCTCAGCAGGGAAAGCAACCAGCTTATCAGCCCCGTCCTGCGGGCGTAGATATGCACATACTCGCCGTTGTCATTGGGCTTGGTTTCTGCAAACCACTTTTTAACCACAAGTTGCATAAATACTCTCCCGTATCGAATCAATCTCCCGAGTATAGCGACAACCCCGGCAAAGATGCTATGTCTCTAATATATTTAACAATTCGGAAACATTCAAGCGCATGGGGCTGGCCCAATCGTCAACGCTGAGATGTTTGCATTAGGAAATTCTCCTATTCCACATCATGTCGGCACCGCCTAAACTTGCCTTGCACGTCAGGGGAAACACAATCAAATGAGCCATCCAAACACGCATATCCTGCGGATCAAAAGCCATCCGGATACCGGCCGCAGGCCAACGCTGGTATTGAGCGCCCTGAAGATATTCTTTCCGATGGATGCCGCAACGCATTATTTCTACTGCCTTGAAAAAGGAAATGCCGCCGACGTGCAGTTCGGTAAAACCCGGAGCGATCTGGCGATTCTTCGCCGCGGTCTGCAGGCTCAGGGTTTCCTGATTGAAGTCATCGAGCAGCAACAGACTGCGGAAAACTGATTTCCACCGGAAGCCAAGGGCGCTCCGGTGTGCGCTCGCCGAGCAGCTTGGCCTTGTTACTGCCCCAGCAATAGACTTTTTCTGATCCGGTCAACGCGCACATCCCCCACTCGTTATGGGCAAGCTCGACCACGGGCGCTTCCAGTGCAACGGGCATCGGGACCGGCACATTCGGGTAACGTGCGGGATCCTGGCCGGCCGAACCGTGTTCGTTGTAACCCCAGCAGTAAACCCGGCCCGAGGCATTCAGCGCACAGGTATGTGACGAGCCACTGAGCTGGACGATGTTTTCAAGACCGGGCGCGCGTCCGGGGCGCAGGCGCGTGGCGTCCTCGGCGGGATTGCGCAGACCATCCCCGAGCTGGTTTTCATAGTTCGCGCCCCAGCAGTAAACGCGCTTGCTGACCGCAATCGCGCAGGTCTGCAGATAGCCCGGCGTGATCCTGGCCAGTTTTTCGGGAAGATTCAAGACGCGCACCGGACGCATGCGGTCGGTGACGGTGCCGTCACCGAGCGCACCCATGCCATTGAAACCCCAGCAGTAGGCCGCGCCGGAAGCGCCGACGGCGCAGGCATGGTGCGGTCCGAAACCGAGATGGATCGCCGGCTCGGGAAGCGGCATCGGCTCCGGACGGCTATACGTTCTGAACTCCCGGACGCGCTGCCGGCTGTTGCTTCGGCCGATGGCGCCCCAACAGAACACCTTGCCAGCGGCATCCAAGGCGCAGATGCCGTCAAAGCCGGATCGGATTTGGACGATAGCTGACCATCCGGGAACCGTCAGCGGACGGATGTCGGGTTGCGCCCTGGCGCCGCCATCACCCATCACACCCATGGCCGGATCGCCCCAGCACAACACCTGTCCCGCTGTGGTCAGGGCACAGCTGTGATCGGCACCGCCCTCCATCATGCTGAATGGCCTGTTGAAACGCAGGGTCTGCGGTTCCGGCTGCAGTGCGAAGCGGGGCTTGCCGAGCTGTCCTTTCAGATTCTGGCCCCAACAGGAGAGCATGCCGGTTTTGTCGAGCCGGCACATGTGGTTTTCACCTTGATTGAGCCGTTGGAACGTCATGCTCAGGGCTTTGTCTGCCCCCGGCATCGGGGCTCGAGCCTCATCTTCAAACCGTCTGGCATCCTTCAGCAGCGCGATGAAAACCACGAGACATATGGCATAGAGCAGCAGATGGCGCTTCATCGCCGCGGCACCTGCAGCAGAAACCCGATTTTCTTGAATGCCGGCTTCCGTCCGTGCCGGAGGATGCCGCCGGCTTGTCGGGTTTTCTGGACCAAGCCATCAAGCCCGGTCGAACCGGTTTTATTGAAGTTGAAATCCCGTTGCGTGTCATTGTCACGGATGCTGCCGGTGATGAGGATCTGATCGGTCCTTATGCGCAGGCGCAAGTCAATCCAGCATTGATCGGCACGGCTGTGCCGGAGGATGTTGGTCACCGACTCCTGGAAAAAGCGGTGGATGTAGGCATAGATTCCCGGCGGCACTTCGCTCCACGCGGGCGACTCCGGCGTGATGGTGAAATGGTAGCCGACTCCGGAGCCGTGCAGCAGCTGGGCGATACGGCCGGAAGCAAGCTCTTGGCTGAGATAGGCGTAATTCATCGGCTGCCGGTCGAGGCTGTTGAGCATGTTGCGGATGCTGATGGAGGTCGATTCCAGCATCGCCGATCCTTTCTCGAAGGCACGCTTCGCATTGACGCTTTCCAGTGAATTTTCGAGCGACCGGAT
>CAJAPA010000028.1 GCA_903942465.1 uncultured Gammaproteobacteria bacterium | reverse complement strand
TGCTTCAGCAGAACCATCGGCGGGGACCCCGGCTCGGCATTGAAATCACCCATCAGCACCAGCGGCTCGCCAGCGGGATTGAGTGTTTCGATCTGCGACAGCACCAGCCGCGCACTCTCGAGACGCGCCGATTGCCCGGCATGATCGAAATGACAGTTAATGATCCACAACCGTTGCTGGCTCGATATCTCTTCGAATCGGCCATAGCTGCAGATCCGATTCAGCGCGGCATCCCAACCACGCGAGGGTGAATCGGGCGTTTCCGACAGCCAGAAGGTGGCGCTTTGCAGGAGGGTGAAACGGTCCTTGCGGTAGAACACCGGCGTGCCCTCCCCGCCGCCATCGGCATCGCGGCCAAGGCCCAGCCATCCGTAGGCCGGCAACGCGGCCGAGAGCCCACTGATCTGATGCGGAAGCGCTTCCTGTATGCCGAAGATATCCGGCGAGTTTCGGCGAAGCAATTCCGCCACCGCCGCTTTGCGCAGCGGCCAGGCATTCACGCCATCGGCCGGTGTGTCGTAGCGGATGTTGTAGCTCATCAGCCGGGCTTCTGCGGCCAAGGCATGGCCGGGCAGAAGCAGCGCCGCCCACAACATGAGGGCGACGCCGGAAATTCCGGAGAGCGCCGGCTTATTCAACCGTGACAGGTCTCGCCATATAGCGCGGCGTACTGAGTTGTTCAACCGCCGTATTTATTTTCATATTTCAATAATAGTAGAAATAGATGTCCAGACATGACCGCCGATGAATCAAACCCTCGACCACGGATGGAACTCTAGCCCGAAGCCGGAAATTGGCTTTTGGAAATCGCATGCACATGCAGTAACAGTATCGACAGAAACAGACCGGCGCAGGTCGCAAAATAAACAGGGGCAGCGGAATGCTCAAAAGAATCGGCAACGGCCAATACCAGCAGAAGGAATAATCCAACGATAAAAACGGACTCCTCGACCTCCAGGCCTGTCAATGCTGAGGGTTCCCGGTTGGTCATGATATCCATCAAAAGTCCACCGCCTGTTACGGAAAGCGCTGCACAGAATGGCGCCCAGTACCATGGAAGCTGGGCAAGGACCGCGACGAAAGCGCCATTGACCGCTATGGCTGAATTCCCGATGTTTTCCGACCAGTAGCGCATGCTTGCGACCCCGGAGTGATCGGAAGCGCTCCGAATCCGCTTGGAGATAACTGTGGCCAATACCACCATGATGAAAATCCCGACCGGATACTCCCACTGGCTCATGAAATAAAACGGCAGGCGATCCCCACCAATCAGCAAATCCCGGATTGAACCGCCGCCAAGGGCGGCCGCCATGGCCACCACAAGCCGCCCCCATAAGCCATAACCGAGATCGATGGCCAGGAAAGCAGCCGATAACGCAAATGCTAGCGTTGCCAGAAGAACAGCCAGGCCGTATGTCCTTGAATTGAATACGGACTTCAGATAGTGAAGGGTCGAATTATTGAATGTTTTCATGCCGAAGCGCGGCTTACCGGCCATATCGGTCTCGTCCGGATATTCATCGACCATGCGGTTCCAGATGTGATGCGTCCAGATCTCAGCAGCGCCCCTTGAATCAGCGGTTACGGCATCCTTGTTTTCCAGTGCCGACTCGTAATCCTCGAGATTGAACAAACCGAATGGCTTGTCTTCCGGAATCGCAGCGAGCACGGTCTCGAGCATGTGCCGTTGGTGGGCAGGATCGAGCGACGGATCCATTCTTCCGACGATATCCAGAGCCAAGGTGGGCGAGTTTCGTGTTTCTGCCCAGCCTTTCCTGAGCGCCGCAAGAAACTTGACCAGTTCATTTTGGAACGCAGGATCCCTGAGGCGTTCCGCGAGGACATAGATACCGTCCTCGATATGCGGCAGTCCGAACTGCTCTGGCCTGAATACAGTAAGCTGCTTGTGATCGAGTCCAGAGTTAATTATTTTCCAATACTCGTTGTACTCCATGGCGGTTACGCAGGGAAGCGTACCATCGATCAAATCTACCCCATCTGCGCGTTGCCTTACGATGCTTACGGATTCGACCGGAACTCCGGATCTGGCCAGGATGTCCTGAATGACATACTCACCACCCAAATACCAGACGCCAATTGATTTTCCGCGCAAATCGGATGCGCTGTAAATACCTGCACTGGTTCTGCAAACAAGCAAAAGGGAGGATTTCGAGAAGACTTGGGCAATGTTGACCACACGCTTGTTGCCCTTGGATTGCTCGTACGCGCTTTTAAACCAAGCAACGGCGACATCAGCCCGACCAGACTGCAGTTCGACGATGGGATTTATCCCTGTTCCGCCCAGTCTATACTCCACATCGAGGCCATACTCATTGAAGTAGCCACGTTCGTTAGCAACGTACAGGCCTGAAAATTGAGCCTGGTGTTTCCATTGCAACTGCACGCGTAGCGGTGTCTGCTCGGGATTTTTTGCGCGCGTCTCGCCCGTGAGGAGCAAGGTCACGGGCAGCAGTAGTCCGATCAGTACTTTCAGAACAATGCTTCTGGAGTGCGTCATTCGATTCACCAATCTCTGCATACACACAATGATGGAGCGATGCTGCGTCTTACGGGCATTATTCCACCGTCACCGATTTCGCCAGATTGCGCGGCTTGTCGACATCGGTGCCGCGCGCGATGGCGGTGTGGTAAGCCAGCAGCTGCACCGGAATCGAGTGCACAATCGGGCTGAGCATACCGACATGGCGCGGAGTCCGAATCACGTGCACGCCATCGGAATCGCTGAAGTGACTGTCGGCATCGGCGAACACGAACATCTCGCCGCCGCGTGCGCGCACTTCCTGGATGTTGGATTTCACTTTTTCCAGCAGGCTGTCGTTCGGGGCGATCACCACCACCGGCATGTCGGCATC
>CAJAPA010000027.1 GCA_903942465.1 uncultured Gammaproteobacteria bacterium | reverse complement strand
GCATCTGCTCGGCGCCGATTTCTTCGCGGCCTGCAAGCCCGGCGTATTGTTGGTCAACACCAGCCGCGGCCCGGTGCTGGACACCGCAGCGGCGCTGGCAGCATTGCGCAGCGGCCGTCTCGGCGGCCTGGCTTTGGATGTCTATGAATTCGAGGCCGGTCTGTTTTTCGAAGACCATTCGCAATCGGAACTGGCCGATCCACTGTTGGCCGAACTGCAACAGCTGCCGAACGTGCTGATTACCGGGCATCAGGGTTTTTTCACGCGTGAGGCTTTCAGCACCATCTGCCAGACCACCATCGACAGTTTCACCGCCTACGAAAAAGGCGCGCCCTTGGTGAACCGTATTCCGGATTAACGCTGCAGGGTGTCGCGGGCGCTCTCGGCGTCCGCGCAGAAATCGAATTCCACGCTCAGGCCATGCGCTTCGAGCAGCGCTGCGATCTGGCGTTGCCGCATCTGGAACATCTGGAACAGGGTTTCCAGCTGCTCGCCGTTTTTGCCCTCCAGACCGCTCTGCAGCTTCACCCACGCATGCTCATCCAATAAGGCGATATGTGCGGTGCCCGAATTGACATACACCAGCGGTTCCGGCGGCGCATCCAGCCACGCCGCCTGCTGCGGCGCGAACAGTGCGGTTTCGATCAAGGGCCAGACCGGCTCCAGTCCGCTGTGACCGTATTGCATGGCCATCATCGCCACGCCGTCGTGCAGGGTCATGTAGCGCGCATGTTCAATGTCGGCGGCGAATGCCTCCTGCGCACACAGGGCGGTGGCGGCGCCGGCCATGCCGCGCTCCATCATTTCCGCTTCCATGCCGTCCTGCACGGCATGGATCTGTTCGGCCGGACCGGACAACACGAACGGCAGCCAGCGCAGCGGCCCCTGGGCATGTACCGGATCGGGTTGCAGACCCTCGGGCATGCGGCCCTCGGCGGCACCGAAACACAGCAAGCGCGCGGCGGCTGATTTCGGGGCCAGGTGGGTCAAGCGCGCGATTTCGGCGTGCACCGGCCAACCCGGACGCAGGATCTCGACCGGATCGAAGGCGGCGCCGGCCAGACTGATGTCGATGGCCGTGTGCGGGCCAATCCAGGGCCGCAGATCCTCGGCCAGCAGACTGCCGAGCCGTTCGGACTGGGCCACCGTGAGCTGCGCGGAGGGCAGGTGTTGGCCGGGGCAGAGTTCCAGGGCCAACAGGCCGAAGCTGTAAACGGGCTCGATCATGCGCTACCATACTCGGGAGTTTGGAGAAATCCATGCGCGGGGCACGGCCACTTATTATGCCCTGTCCTCCCCCATTTTCGCTTTTCAGGAGCCATTCCATGTCGTCCACGCGTCGTGTCGCCATTCTTGGCGGCGTCCGGATTCCGTTCTGCCGCAACAACACCGCCTACTTCGATGTCGGCAATCTCGGCCTGTCCACCGTGGTACTCGGCGGTCTGGTTGAAAAATTCCAACTGCAGGGCCAGATTCTGGGTGAAGTCGCCATGGGCGCCGTGCTCAAGCATTCCTCCGATTTCAATCTGGCGCGCGAAGCCACGCTGTCCTCCGGGCTGTCGCCGCACACGCCCGGCATCACCATCACCCGCGCCTGCGGCACCGGTCTGGATGCGTTGATTACCGTCGCCAATAAAATCGCGGTCGGCCAGATCGAGGCCGGCATCGGCGGCGG
>CAJAPA010000026.1 GCA_903942465.1 uncultured Gammaproteobacteria bacterium | reverse complement strand
TCTGGCCGAATCTTAAACCGGCCAGTGCAACACGCGCTCGATGCATTCCAGCGGAATGGGCGCGGTGATGTGCGGATACAGCTCATCGGTCACGGGATGCGCATCCCACTGCAGGTAGTCCACCAAGGCCGCTTCGTCCAGTTTCAACAGGAACACCTGCGCCGCATCGCCGAAACGCCGCGCGAAAACACCGGGCACCTGCTCATGGCTGGCGGCGTGGATGAAGCCTTCGCTTTCGAGTGATGCCGTGTGCCAGTAGCCGAGCTGTTGCGCGTTGTCCCAATCGGCCGCGCGCGCAAGAATATAGACGCCGAACGGCAAGGCCTGCGGGGTCACTCGGCGGCACCTTCGCCATCGGCCAGACGGCGCAGTTCGGCATACACCGCATCGGTATCCGGCCGTACGCCCTGCCAGATCCGGAAACTTTCGGCGGCCTGTTCCACCAGCATGCCCAGGCCATCGAAGGCCTCGCCACAGCCGGCGGCTTTACCCCAGGCCAGAAAATCAATGGCGGCCATGCCGTAACTGAGATCGACCGCCACGGTCTGCGTGCCGGCCAGACGGAATGGCAGTTGCAGGGGCTGCGTACCGCGCCCGGCGGAAGTGGCGTTGAGGATCAGATCGAAATGACCGAGCTCGGGCAGATCCTGCCAATAGCGGGTATGCGCACGCTCCGGTTCCTGCAGGGCATCGACCAGTTCATCGGCGCGTTCCGGCGTGCGGTTGCAGACCACCAGTTCGCCGATTCCGGCATCCAGCAGCGCCGGCGCCACCCCGAAGGCGGCACCGCCGGCACCGAGCAGCAGCGTACGACGGCCACGCAGATCGATGTTGCGACGCAGGCACAGATCATTCACCAGACCGACGCCATCGGTGTTGTCGCCATGCCAGACGCCGTCGATCACACTGAGCGTATTGACCGACTGCGCGCGCCGAGCACGCGGGGCCAGTTCGCCGCAGAGGTCCATCACCGCGCGTTTATGCGGCAGGGTCACGTTCGCGCCGGCACCGCCTTCGGCCGCGAAGCGGGCCAAACCCTGTACCAGTTCAGCCGGTGATATTTCCAAGCGACCGTAATCCAAATCGACCGACCACTGGCTGGCGAAATTTTTGTGGATGTAAGGCGACAGTGAATGGTCGACCGGTTGCCCGATCACGGCAAAACGGGCGCTGGGCTGGCGCAAGGGCATGCCTCAGTCCTTCAGGTAGCGGGCGGCGTCGAGCGCGTAATAAGTCAAAATGCCATCGGCGCCGGCGCGTTTGAAGGCCAGCAGCGACTCCATCACGCAGGCACGCTCATCGAGCCAGCCGTTCTGCGCGGCAGCCTTGATCATCGCGTATTCGCCGGAGACCTGGTACACAAAGGTCGGCATTTCGAAGCGGTCCTTGACCCGACGCAACACATCCAGATAGGGCATGCCCGGTTTGACCATGATCATGTCGGCGCCTTCCTCGATGTCCAATGCGACTTCGCGCAGGGCTTCATCGCCATTGGCCGGGTCCATCTGGTAGGAATATTTATTGCCGCCGCCGAGTGCCGAGGCCGATCCGACCGCATCGCGGAACGGGCCGTAGAACGCCGAGGCGTATTTGGCGGAATAAGCCAGAATCTGGGTATTGACGAAGTTTTCTTCTTCCAGCGCTTCGCGGATGGCGCCGATGCGGCCGTCCATCATGTCGCTCGGCGCGACCACGTCGGCACCGGCAAAGGCATGCGACAACGCCTGTGCCACCAGCACCTCCACGGTTTCGTCATTCATCACGTAACCGGCGTCATTGATCAGACCGTCCTGGCCATGGCTGGTGTAGGGATCGAGTGCGACGTCGGTGATGACGCCCATGTCCGGGAAACGCGACTTGATGGCGCGGATGGCGCGCTGGGCCAATCCATTTTCATCATAGGACGCCTTGGCATCCAGCGACTTGGCGTCCGGCGCGGTCACCGGAAACAGCACCATGGCCGGAATGCCGGCGGTCATCGCCTGTTCGGCCTTGCGCACCAGTGCATCGATGGAAAGCCGTTCGACGCCCGGCATCGAGGCCACCGGTGTTACCGTATCGAGTTCGTGCACGAATACCGGCAGAATCAAATCGCTGACATGGAGCCGGTGTTCGCGCATCAGACGGCGGGAAAACTCAGATGCGCGCATGCGGCGCGGGCGT
>CAJAPA010000025.1 GCA_903942465.1 uncultured Gammaproteobacteria bacterium | reverse complement strand
CAGAGATTATGCAAAAGGAATCACGCTCAGTTGGGATTCAGAACGTGAGGACGGACAGGGGCCTGCCGGACAGTCGGTTCGATCGGGTGAAACCACGGTGCTCAGGGATACCCTGACCGATAAAAACTTCCTTCGTTGGCGAGACAGAGCCCAGAAGTACGGTATCCGCTCTATTGTATCCATACCCGTCCACTATGGAAAAAATGTCACCTGCGTTTTATTGGTTTATGCCAGCACGCCCGGGGGGTTCGACGATTACGAGGTACGATTATTCGAAAGTCTGGCCGATGAAGTAACGGCAGGGCTTGCCAAATTCGGCTTGTTCGAGGAGAAGGGCTCAGGCGGCTGATACGGCTTCGCCGACCATCACAGAGCCGTCAAGAGTCGATTCCGGAGGTATTCCGGCATTCAGCACCGCAACGCCCATCGAACCGTCGTAGCTGCTATTGGCAACCCGTCCGACCTCTCGGTTTTCCTGGAAAAGCGGTGCGCCAGGCTGCAGATTTTTACCGGTAACGATAAACAGCCCCCGTTTGCTTTTTCCGAGATAATGCGTGCGTGCAACGATTTCCTGTCCCGGATAGCAGCCTTTGCTCAGGCTGAACGCCTTGAGCTGCTGAAGGCTCAGCATATGGGGTGTCCAGAGGTCCTGCAGACTTTCATCAATCCAGACCCAACCTGCGGCCATGTCGATTTCATGCCATCGTTGCGCCGCGTCGAAATCGGAAATGCCGGCCTTGCTGCCCAGATGGAGTTGCCGCGATGTTTCCCCCTGACCGATCTGAAGCAGAAAACCATCATCCAGACCGCTGCCGATAAGTTCCTCCGGTGTTATCGGCATACCGATGCTGCCCGACAGGTGGCGGGACATCTCGATTTCAAACCTGACTTTCGAGCGGAACACGAAGCGTTTCAGGCCGTCAATCAGGAGCTGTGGCGGAAGCGCCGGCAGAATAAGCAGGAAATGGCCATCCTTAATCCGAATGACATAAAACAGCGCAAATACCCGGCCCTGAGGGCTCAGCCAGCCGTTGTACTGCCATTCCCCGTCTATGAGTGCATTCACGTCATTCATGCACTGCGCCTGCAAGAATGCCTGCGAATCCGGACCGGTGACGTGGATAACGGCGTGTCCAGGCAGGCGAAATCCCTTGGCGGGACTGAAATTTAACTTGAATGGCATGGCGCGGGGATTTACCATAGGAGGATGAATAAAACGCCCCATTCTAGCGAGAATCTTGAGCCGGCGTCAGCCGCCGAGGTTCTGCCGGAAAACAGCCTGCAGCCCGAGCCGGTTCCCGAAATCGGCGGCCGTGGCGGCCCGGATCCTACCCGTTACGGGGATTGGGAAAAGAACGGCCGTTGCATCGACTTCTAACCCTGACCGGTAGCCCCTATGTCCGCGCACAAACGCCCCCTATCACCGCATCTGCAGATATACAGCAAGCAGATCACCTCTGTGATGTCCATTCTGCACCGGATCACCGGCGTCGTTCTGGCCATCGGCAGCCTTGGATTGCTCTGGGTCTTGGTGGCCCTGTCGCTCGGCGATGCTGCTTTCAGCGCGACGCAGGCCTGTCTGTCCTCCGGTCTGGGGCGTTTTGTGCTGTTTGCCTACAGTGCCTGCCTGATGTATCACTTTTTCAACGGCATCCGCCATCTGTTCTGGGATGCCGGTAAAGGCTTTGCAATCCCGGATGTGTACCGTTCGGGGTACGCCGTAATCGTCCTATCCGCGGTGTCGACCCTCGGCATCTGGTGGCTGGCCTTGCAGGGAGGTGCGGCATGAGCCTGCGTGATCCTCTGGCCACCGCCCGGGGCCTGGGTTCGGCCAAAACCGGTTTCGGTCACTGGTGGGCGCAGCGCGTCAGTGCCGTGGTGCTGGCCTTGCTGACGCCGTTCGTCGTTTACTGCCTGGCCCGTTACGGCATCGCCGATTATGCCGCGCTGAAAACCCAGTTCGCCAATCCGCTGTTTTCCGCAGCCTGCATTCTTTACGTGCTGGCGCTGTTCTGGCATGCCCGTCTCGGCCTGCAGGTCGTGGTCGAAGATTACGTCCATCACGGCGCATTCGAGGTCATTCTGCAGGTGCTGGTCAAAATCGTGTTTTCTTTCGCTGCCGTGGCTGCCGTGATCGCCATCGTCCGCCTTGCTTCGGGTTCCTGAGAATTTTATGAGTCAAGCCTACAAAATCACTGAGCACCAGTACGACATGATCGTGGTCGGCGCCGGTGGCGCCGGTCTGCGCGCCACCTTCGGTCTGGCGGCCAAAGGCCTGAAGACGGCCTGCATCAGCAAGGTGTTTCCGACCCGCTCGCATACCGTGGCGGCCCAAGGCGGCATTTCCGCTGCGCTGGGCAACATGGGTGAAGACGATTGGCGTTATCACTTCTTCGATACCGTCAAAGGCTCCGACTGGTTGGGTGATCAGGACGCCATCGAGTACATGTGCCGTGAAGCGATTCCCGCCATCATCGAACTCGAGCATTACGGGGTACCGTTCTCGCGCACCGAAGAGGGCAAGATCTACCAGCGTCCTTTCGGTGGCATGACCACCCGTTACGGCGAAGGCCCGCCGGCCCAGCGCACCTGCGCCGCGGCCGACCGCACCGGCCATGCCATTTTGCATACCCTGTATCAGCAGTCGTTGAAACACGATGCCAAATTCTTCATTGAATACTTCGCCCTCGACCTGATCATGGACGAGGAGGGCGTCTGCCGCGGCGTCATCGCGCTGGACATGGCCGAAGGCACCATCCATGTATTCCGTGCCCACGGTGTGGTGCTTGCCACTGGCGGCTACGGCCGCGCCTATTTCTCGGCGACTTCGGCACACACCTGCACCGGTGACGGCGGCGGCATGGCACTGCGTGCCGGGTTGCCGCTGCAGGACATGGAATTCGTGCAATTCCATCCGACCGGCATTTACGGCGCTGGCTGTTTGATCACCGAAGGTGTGCGCGGCGAAGGCGGCATCTTGCGCAACGATTCCGGCGAGCGCTTCATGGAGCGCTATGCGCCCAGCGTGAAGGATCTGGCGCCGCGCGACATGGTCAGTCGCTCCATGACCATCGAAATCCGCGAAGGCCGCGGTGTCGGCCCGAAGAAAGATCACATCCACCTGGATCTGACCCACCTCGATCCGGCCGTGATTCACGAAAAACTGCCGGGCATCTCCGAAACCGCGAAGATCTTCGCCGGCGTCGATGTCACCAAGCAGCCGATTCCGGTACTGCCGACCGTGCATTACAACATGGGCGGTCTGCAGACCAACTACCACGGCGAAGTGGTCACCCTGAAGAACGGCGATCCCAACAGCGTGGTTCCCGGCCTGTATTCCATCGGCGAAGCCGCCTGCGTCTCGGTGCACGGGGCCAACCGTCTGGGCTCGAACTCGCTGCTTGATCTGGTGGTGTTCGGCCGTGCCGTCGCCAACCGCTGCGCCGAAACCATCAAGCCGAACATGCCGCATAAATCCCTGCCGGCATCCAGTCTGGACAAATCCCTGGCCAACCTCGACAGACTGCGTTTTGCCAGCGGCTCGACGCCGACCGCCGATATCCGCGACAACATGCAGCGCATCATGCAGAACGATGCCGCGGTGTTCCGTACCGGCGAAACCCTGCAGCAGGGCGTGGCCAAAATCCGCGAGGCGTTCAAAAGCTTCGAAGACGTCAAGGTCTCCGACCGTTCTTTGGTCTGGAACTCGGATCTCATCGAAACCCTGGAGCTGCAGAATCTGCTCGGCCAGGCCGTGGTCACCATGGTTTCGGCCGAAAACCGCAAGGAGTCCCGCGGCGCGCATGCCCGCGAGGATTTCAAGACCCGCGACGACGAGAACTGGATGAAGCACACCCTGACCTGGATCGATGACAAGGGCGATACCGTCATCGACTACCGTCCGGTGCATCTGAACACGCTCAGCTCGGATGTGGCTTACATCCCGCCGAAAGAACGCAAATATTGAGATGAGACGCAATCATGGCTGAATTTACCCTTCCGGCAAACTCGAAAATCACCAAAGGCACGCACTTTCCGGCCAAATCCGGCGGAAAGAACCTGCGCAGCTTCAAGATTTACCGCTGGAATCCGGACGATGCCGCCAATCCGCGCGTCGATACCTACGAAATCGACCTTGATCAGTGCGGCCCGATGGTGCTGGATGCGTTGATCAAGATCAAGAACGAAATCGATCCGACCCTGACCTTCCGCCGTTCCTGCCGTGAAGGTATCTGCGGTTCCTGCGCCATGAACATCGACGGCAGCAATACCTTGGCCTGCACCAAGTCCATTGATGAATGCGGCAAGAAGGAAGTGCCGATTTACCCCTTGCCGCATATGCCGGTCATCAAAGATCTGGTGCCCGACCTGTCACATTTTTATGCACAGTACGCCTCGATCAAGCCCTGGATCCGAACGCAGTCGGCCACGCCGGCCTCCGGTGAGCGTCTGCAGTCCAAGGAAGACCGCGCCAAGCTTGATGGTCTGTACGAATGCATTCTGTGTGCCTGCTGCAGCACCAGTTGCCCGAGTTACTGGTGGAACGGTGACCGTTATCTGGGTCCGGCCATTCTGTTGCAGGCCTACCGCTGGATCATCGATTCACGCGATGAAGATACCGGCGCCCGGCTGGATGAACTCGAAGATCCGTTCAAGCTTTACCGCTGCCACACCATCATGAACTGCGCGCGGACCTGTCCGAAGGGTCTGAACCCGGCTAAAGCCATCAGCGAAATCAAGAAACTGATCCTGCAGCGTCACGGAGCCTGAGATGCGTAATCCGCTGTTCTGGCCGATGATTGCCATGGTGGGTTTGACCTTCCTGGTCTGGCTCCGCATGTTCCAGACACGGGTCGGTGAAATGAAGCGCCGCCGTATCCATCCGCAGTCCGTGGCACAAAGCGCCCAGATGGCGCAGCTGGTCGAGGACAGTCGCGCTGCCGACAATTTCCGCAACTTGTTCGAGTTGCCGGTGCTTTTCTACGCGGCCATGCTGCTGTCGTTGCATGCCGGTATCGATAGTGTCGGTATGCAGGTACTGGCCTGGGCGTTCGTGGCGCTTCGGGCCCTGCACAGTTTTATCCACTGTACCTATAACCGGGTGATGGATCGTTTCAAGGCCTATGTGCTGAGCGGCTTCGTGCTCTGGGCCATGTGGGGTCTGCTGGTCTGGAACTGGCTGGGCTGATGCCCGTCAGCGAAGAAAACCCCGAAATCAAACGCCTGCGCTGGCGCTGCCGGCGCGGAATGCGCGAGCTCGACCAGCTGATGCTGCGCTATCTGGATCAGTGTTGGCCTACGGCGGAGGATGCCGAAAGAGCGCTTTTCCTACAGGTCCTGGACTGCGAAGACGATAAGCTGTGGCGGTGGTTCATGGGGCGCGAACGCCCGGAGAATGCCGAACTCGATGCCATCGTCAGCCTCATCGCCGATTTACCTGCCTGAATGCCGCATGCCGGTGCATGCGTTTCACGTGTTATGCGTACTGCTGATCACCGCGTTGGGCTGTCTGTTGTTGTCGGCGCTAAGTCCGTTTTGGCGGTATAGCCTGGTAGTGGCAGTGGTCGTGGAAGCCCTGCACGGATTTCATCGAATCCGGGCTTTCCGGCCATTTATCCTTGACCGCGATCGCTCCGGTTGCTTCCGTGTGAACGACGGCCGCGGCCCTGTGCCGATATCCGGCATACGTTGGCAGGATTTTGGATATATGGGGGTTCTTCACTTTTGTGGGGAAGGGCAGCCCCGAAGTACAGTCTGGTGGCTGGTCGGCATGCCTGAGCCCCAGCGCAGGCAGCTTCGCCTATGGATGAATGCATCGGCAACGGGAAAAGCGACGGAACTGCCAAGTATTCTCGTAAACCCAGTAATATAGAATGATGTTTCAACCCTTGACCATCGCCATCGGACTCCGCTACCTGCGCGCCAAGCGCAGGAATGGTTTCATTTCCTTCATCTCGCTGGCTTCCGTGCTGGGCATATTCATCGGAGTCGTGGCTCTGATTACCACCATTTCGGTCATGAACGGTTTTCAGGAAGAGCTGCGTAACCGCATTCTTGGAACCGTGGCCCACGCCACCATCGAAGGCGTGAATGGATCCCTTCCCGACTGGCAAAGGGCGGTAGATGTTGCCGAAAAGGATTCCCGGGTTCTCGGTGCCGCGCCGTATGTGCAGACTGAAACCCTACTGCAGGCCCAGAGCAAACAGGGTGCGCTGCTGCGTGGCATCCGTCCGGAAATGGAGGGGCGGGTGTCCGAATTGCCCCGGAAAATGGTACAGGGCCGCCTGGATAGCCTCACGCCCGGCGCATTCAACATCGTGCTCGGCTCCGAGCTTGCCGCGGCGCTCAATGTCCGGGTCGGTGATTCGGTCAATGCCTTTGTCAGTGAGTCGGTGGCCACACCCTTCGGCTCGATGCCGCGCGCGAAACGGTTCACGGTCAGCGGCATATTCTCGGTCGGCGCCCAGGAATACGATTATGGACTTGCGCTTGTCCACATCGAGGATGCACAGGCACTTCTGCGCATGGGCGATGACGCGACCGGTGTCAGGCTCAAACTCGACGACATCTGGCAGGCCTGGTCGGTCGCCCGGGATCTCGCCAACCGCATGGAAGGCATCTATCAGGTCCGTGATTGGACCCGTGACCATGCCAACTTCTTCCGTGCGCTTAAAATGGAAAAAACGGTGATGTTCATCCTGCTGTCTCTGGTAATCGCCATCGCCGCATTCAATCTGGTGTCATCGCAGGTCATGCTGGTGCAGGACAAACAGGCCGATATCGCCATTCTGCGAACCCTCGGCATGTCACCGGCACAAATCATGCAGATATTCACCGTGCAGGGTCTGGTCATCGGTCTGGTCGGCGTGGCACTGGGCACGATTGGCGGCGTCCTGCTGTCGAATAATCTCGGGGTGCTCGTGCGTTTCATTGAATCCCTGACCGGCAACGAGCTTCTTCCTGCCGATGTTTACTACATCAGCGGCGGTGTTCCATCCGTGGTCAATCTGACCGATGTGTTCATCATCGTGAGCGTTGCGATCATCATGTGCCTGCTGGCCACCATCTATCCGGCCTGGCGCGCGGCGCGTACCAATCCGGTCGAGGCTCTGCGCTATGAGTGATGTCATCCTTGAGGGTTCGAATCTTGGAAAAACCTATCGCGAAGGTGATCTGGTCACTCCGGTTTTTTCAGGAATAGACGTCCGGGTTCACGCCGGTGAGTCGGTAGCGATTGTCGGTGCTTCGGGTTCGGGTAAAAGCACCTTATTGCATCTGCTTGCCGGTCTCGACCGTCCGACCGAGGGTGAAGTCCGGTTGATGGGTGATGACCTGTATCGGAATACCGAAGCGGAAAAAGGCCGACTGCGGAACCGACACCTCGGTTTCATCTATCAGTTCCATCATCTCCTGCCGGAATTCACCGCGCTTGAAAACGTGATGATGCCGTTGCTGATCAACGGCACATCGCAGGCCGAGGCCGTGTTGCCGGCGCAGGAGTTGCTTGAGCAGGTCGGCCTGTCGCATCGTTTGGCGCATAAGCCCGGCGAGCTTTCCGGCGGTGAACGTCAGCGGGTTGCCGTCGCGCGGGCGTTGGTCAACCGACCTGCCTGCATTCTTGCCGATGAACCGACCGGAAATCTGGATGAAAAAACCGCCGATGCGGTATTCAGTCTCCTGATGGATCTCAAGCGGCGGCACCAGACGGCACTGGTCATCGTCACCCATGACCACCGGTTGGCGGATAAATGCGGGCGTTCGCTCGAACTGTATCTCGGCCAATTGCGGGATCGTCCGAGGTGAGCCCGCGGGCGCAGCCCCTTCTGCGCCCCCTCAACCTGTTCGCATTCGCCCTCGGTGTCGCTTTCTTACAGCGTTTTCCTGCTTTACCTGACACCAACATCTGTTTAATTCTGATGGCTGTAGCCGGGCTGCTGTTCCTCGCGTTGCGCCGGGCAGCGGTACCCGCTGCGTTCCTTTTCGGTCTGGCATTCGCAGCCTGGTGCGCCGGCATGGTGCTTTCACAAAGGCTGCCCATGGCCGATTCGGGCCGGCGCGGTCACGTCATCGCAGAAATCACGGATCTACCGCAGCGCCGTGAGGAACAATGGCAGTTCGAAGCGAAGATACGCGACAGCGCCGATTTTCCTGAACTCATCGGGCAGCGTGTCAAATTGGCCTGGTACCGGACCAAAACCCCGCTCAGCTCCGGCGATATCCGGCATTTTGAAGTCACCCTGCGTACTCCCAATGGGGTTTACAACCCCGGCGGATTCGATGCCGAACAGCGCGCACTGCAGAAACGCTGGGTGGCCCAGGGTTACGTCCGCATGGAAATCGCCCAACTCGGAAAGCATGCCACGATTGACCGCTTCCGGGATGCTCTTGCCGACCAGATCCGGAAGCAAATCGGTGATGCACGCGCCCGATTCGTCCTCGCATTGGGGATGGGCGACACGCGTCTGCTGCAGGATGCGGATTGGGATCTGCTGCGACGAACAGGCATAACCCATCTAATTGCCATTTCCGGTTTCCATGTCGGCATGGTTGCTTTGGCGGCATGCTGGCTCATGTTCGGGTTATACCGGCTCTGTCCGGGACTCGGACTCCGATTGCCCTTGCCGATGGCCACTTCCTCGATGGCGATGATCTCGGCAAGTCTGTATACGGCGTTTGCCGGGTTTGCTTTGCCGACCGTACGGACCGCATTGATGATTGCGGTGCTCATGGCTTGCCGTCTACTCGGACGCCATTGCACGGTGACCCATGCAGTGGCCCTGAGCATGGCGGCCATCCTGCTGTGGGACCCGATCGGCATTCTGGCGCCGGGATTCTGGCTGAGTTTCGGCGGCGTACTGTTTTTGATTGCGTTCATGCCACGGCATGGCAATGAGAGCCTGCTCGGGCCATTCCTCCGGGCGCAGTGGGTAGCCTCTCTCGGCTTGATGCCGCTGTCACTGGGGTTCTTCGGCCAGACCACCGTGCTTGGGCCATTGGTCAATTTGGTGGCCATTCCGTGGATCAGTCTGGTGGTGGTTCCCTTGGCCATACTGGGTTGCCTGTTTTCGGGCATTCCGGATATCGCCGAAGGGTTCTGGCAGGGCTCTGCAATGCTCATGCAGGTCCTCTGGACGCTATTGCAGTGGATTGGGCAGCTTTCCTGGTCCAGTCGCATGCTGCCGGAATCCGGCTTGACGGCGATCATTATCGGACTGGCCGGCGCCTGTCTGCTTCTGATGCCTCGGCAAGTTCCGGGTTACCGACTGGGCGCATTGCTGATGTTGCCGATGCTGTTTCCGAAAATGGATGTCCTTCCGGAAGGTCAGCTGCAAGTGGCCATGATGGATGTCGGTCAAGGGACGGCGGTCCTTGTGCGGACAAAACGGCACGCGCTTCTTTACGACACCGGAGCAGGAGTCCCAGGCGGGTTCAGCAGGGGGCAATCCACGGTTTTGCCGGCCTTGCACGCGCTCGGTATCGAGCGTCTGCATACGGTGGTCGTCAGCCATGGCGATAATGATCATGCCGGAGGTCTTGCAGCTGTCCGGGACGGGATTGCGGTTGATCGTATTCAGGCGCCCCAGGGTGCGCTGCCGGCGCAGGTGCCGCACGCGGAGTGCATTGCCGGCCGCCATTGGCAATGGGATGGCGTACATTTCGTCTATGTCTGGCCGATAGACCGACACAGCGGGGATGATAATGACCGATCCTGCGTACTGCTGGTTCGTGGTGGTGGTCGCAGCCTGCTGCTGACCGGCGATATCAGCGCGGCTGCAGAGACGCAGCTGTTGACGCATTACGGAGAATTGCTTCGCTCGGAGGTGGTGTTGGTCCCCCATCATGGCAGTGCCGGATCCTCATCGGAGGCATTCATCGCAGCGGTGAATCCGCAGGTCGCCTTGATCTCAAGTGGGTTTCAGAATCGATTCCGACACCCAAGGCCGGATGTGCTGGAACGCTACCGGAACGCTGGAGCACAAACCGTCAACACCGTGGATAGCGGATGGGCGGAACTGACCGGTACGCCCGATGGCTGGGTGTGGTCGCGGCAGGCCCGCCAAGATGACCGCCGGTACTGGCTGCGCAACGCGCAGGAAGCGTCCGTAAAGGGTTATTAAACCGGCAATTTCTCGCTATTCCCGCCATCTCGGGTATGCTATTAAGGAGTGCATTCGCAGGTTGAAGGATTATGCTGGAACTACTGATGTCGGGCGGCTGGGTCATGCTGCCGCTGTTGATTCTGACCGTGGTGGCGACCGCCATTGCATTGGAGCGCTTCTGGACCCTGCGCCGGTCGGAGGTCATCCCCCATGGCATCAGTCAGGAAATAGACCACTGGTCCCGCGGCAAAACGCTCGAGATCAGTGAAATCCAGCGTCTACGCCAGGATTCCCCCATGGGTGAACTGTTGGCAGCGGCCCTGCTGGTGCGCCACAAGCCGCGGGAGGTGATCAAGGAGCGCATCGAGGATGTCGGCCGGCATATCACCCATGATCTGAACCGGTTTCTGCCGACCTTGGGCACCATCGCCTCGGTCGCCCCGTTGCTGGGCCTGTTGGGCACGGTCATCGGCATGATCCAGATGTTCCTGACCATTCTCAGCACCGGCGTCGGTGATGCCAATCAGCTGGCTGGCGGAATCGGTCAGGCCCTGATTTCGACGGCGGCCGGCCTGTGCCTGGCCATTCCGGCCCTGCTGCTGCATCGCTATTTCCGCGGCCGCGTTACCGGCTACGTGATCGAAATGGAAAAGGTCGCGATGAATCTGCTGGATGTTCTTGAAGCCCGGCAGGCGGACTGAGACCGATGCGTCTGGATACCGCTACCGGCGATGACGATGTCGAAATCAACCTGACGGCGTTGATTGATGTCGTTTTCACCTTGATCATATTTTTTGTGGTCACCACCAGCTTCAACAACCGGTCGGCATTGAAAATCACCTTGCCCAGCAGTGCCGCCAGCCAGGTGGAAACGCAACACCAGCCGCTGGTGGTGCTGATTGACCGGTCCGGAAATTATTATGTGGGCGACAGTGCCCTGGTCCGGAGTGACCTGGCCAGCCTCAAGGAAGCCATCCGCCAACAGGCCGGCACGGACACCGAACGTACCATCGTCATTCAGGCGGATGCCAAAACATCGCACCAGTCGGTGATTACCGCCATGGATGCCATCGGCCAGCTGGGCTTCAGCAAACTGTCGATTGCCACTGCCCCGGAGAAACAGGGTGAGCGCTGAATCCGTTCCGGGGGTCTGGGCGGTTTACCGCCGGTTGCTCGGTTACACCGGCAAATACCGTGTTTTCCTGATACTTGCCTTCGTGGGCATGATTGTCGAAGCGCTGGCGGCGGGCGCATTTACGGCGCTGATGAAACCGATGGTCGACCAGACCTTCGTGGCCAAGAATCCGGAAGTGCGCTGGGTTCTTCCACTGTCCATTCTTGGATTGTTCATAGTCCGCGGCATCGCCACCTTCGTCACCGATTACGGCATGGCGCGGACCGGCCGGAGCGTCGTCCTCGATCTGCGCCAGCAGATTCTTGATAAATTCCTGCGCATGCCGAGCTCCCGTTTCGATCAGGAGCCCATTCCGGCACTGGTCAGTCGTCTGAATTACGACACCGACCAGGTTTCGCAGGCGACCAGCGAGGCCATCAAGATCGCTGTAACCGATACGCTGACCATTCTGGTCATGATCGGCGTCATGCTCATGCAGAGCGTCAAGGTCACCCTGGCGGTATTGGTCATCGCACCGATCATCGGTTTTATTTCCTCGAAAGTGGGTAAACGTTACCGACGCATCAACCGCGGCATCCAGGATGGCGTGGGCAAGATGGCGCAGGCGGCCGAAGAGGCGCTGTCCGCCCAGCACGAAGTCAAGATTTACGGTATGCAGGATGCGGAGCACCGCCGCTATGCCGGCCTTGCCCGCAGCAATCTCGGCATGCATCTCAAAGTCGAAGCGACCAAGGCGACGGCCTCGGCCACCGTGCAGATCCTTGCCGCTGCAGCACTTGCGGTCATTCTGGTCGTTGCCGGACAGGAAGCCATGCAGGGCCGTATGACTGCCGGTTCGTTCGTGACCCTGATGACCTCGATGATGGTGCTGTTGCCGTCCCTGAAACGCATTACCAACGTGCAGAGCATCATCCAACGTGGTGTTGCGGCCAGTGACCGCCTGTTCGGCATTCTCGATCAATCCGATGAGCCGGACACGGGGCATCGCGGTCTTGAGCGTGCTGTCGGTGAAATTCGCTTTGAAGCCGTCAGCGTCCGCTATGCGCAAAACGGGAAGGCGGCCCTGTCCGAAATCAGCTTTACCGCCAAACCCGGTACCGTCACCGCAATCGTCGGCCGTTCCGGCAGCGGAAAGACCAGCCTGATCCGGCTGATCCCCCGATTTTACGAGCCCAGTGCCGGCCAGATCCTGCTGGACGGGATTGATATCCGTGAGCTGAAGCTCGCCGATCTGCGCCGGCAGATTGCCCTGGTCAGCCAGCAGGTCATGCTGTTCGATGATTCGGTCATGGCCAACGTGCGCTACGGCAAGGCGGGCGCCAGTGATGCCGAAGTCTGGGATGCGCTGCGTTCGGCCAATGCCGATGAATTCGTACTCAAGCTCCCTGACGGCGTGAATACCGCGATCGGGGAGCGTGGCGGCCGCCTCAGCGGCGGGCAGAAACAGCGTCTCGCCATTGCCCGCGCGATCCTGAAAGATGCGCCGATCCTGATTCTGGATGAGGCCACGGCGGCGCTCGACAATGAGTCCGAGCGTCTGGTGCAGGATGCCTTGGCCCACCTCATTCCGGACCGGACCACCCTGATCATCGCGCACCGTCTCTCCACGGTCGAGCATGCCGATCAGGTTCTGGTGCTCGACGAGGGCCGACTGGCCGAGGTCGGAACCCATGCGGAACTGCTGCAGCGCGGTGGGCTCTACAGTCACCTGCACCAGATGCAGTTCAGGGATGCGGATGGCGCCTGATGCGCGGCCTTGAATCCCGACTCAATGCCATTTGGTACGCCGGTGCGCCGGCACCCTGGGTGCTTCGCGTATTGGCAAAGATCTATGCGGCGGCAATAGCATGGCGCAGCCCAGTCACCGCGCAAGCCTTGCCGGTGCCGATCATCGTGGTGGGTAATTTCACGGCGGGCGGTACCGGAAAAACCCCGGTCATTATTGCCTTGGTGGATTATCTGAAGGCCACAGGTTATACCCCTGGGGTGGTCAGTCGGGGCTATGGCCGCAACGGATCCGGTCCCGTTTCAGTTGCAAAGGATTCCCAGGCATTGGTAACAGGCGATGAGCCGCTATTGATTGCACGGCGATGCGAGATTCCGGTCCGTGTGGATGCCGACCGCCGCCGTGCCGCCGAATTTCTGGTCCGCACGGGATGCAGTGTCATCGTATCCGATGACGGGTTGCAGCATCAGCGTTTGCAGCGAAGCCTCGAGATCGAAATCATCGATGACGCCCGCGGGTATGGCAACGGCTTGCTGCTGCCGGCCGGACCCCTCAGGGAATGGCCTCGAAAAGTCGATTTCCGTATCCGCAATGGCCAGGATCCGGATGATGCCGATGCCTATGGCATGCAACTCAAGCCGGGATTTTGCAGGAATCTGATATCCGATGAAGTCCGGGCCTTGTCGGATTTCTCCGGAAGCAGGGTGCATGCACTTGCGGGTATTGGCAATCCGAATCGGTTTTTCGACATGCTCCGGCAATCCGGCATTCAGATCATTGAGCATGCATTCCCCGACCATCATCGTTTCGTTGCCGCCGATCTTCCGGAAGGACCGGTACTGATGACCGAGAAAGATGCAGTCAAGGTAGAAGCGGCAGGCCGGCAGGATCTTTGGTCCGTTGCCGTCGATGCCGTGCTTAGCGCTGCTTTCTATGCGCAGTTCAATCGCCGATTGTCGGCGGAGGGAGACCCCCATGCTTGATTTCACCGTTGCCATTCCGGCCCGATTCGCGTCGACCCGGCTGCCGGGCAAGCCATTACTCACTATCGGCGGCAAGCCGATGATTCGGCATGTGGCCGAACGGGCGCTGGCGGCAGGGGCTCGCGACGTGGTGATTGCCACCGATGATGTCCGTATCGCAGAAGCACTGCATATGGATTCGGTGACGGTCTGCATGACTTCGCCGGAACATCGCTCGGGAACCGACCGTCTGGCCGAATGCGCCGATCAATTGTCCTGGCCGGATGATCGCATCATCGTCAATCTGCAGGGAGATGAACCTTTCGCCCCGGCACGGAGTATCCGGCAATTGGCGGAACTGCTTGCCGAAAGCGGCGAGCCGATGGCGACCTTGGTTACCGGAATCCGGGATCTGGCCGAATTCAATAATCCCAATGCGGTCAAAGTTGTGATTGATGCGCGGGGCAGGGCCCTGTATTTCAGTCGCGCACCGGTGCCATGGCCGCGTGATGTCCCCGGCTCACTCCCCGCCCTGGCATGGCGGCATATCGGCATTTATGCCTACCGCGCAGGCTTCCTGAAGCAGTTCAGCGCCTTGCCGGCCACCCCGCTGGAATGTTGCGAGTCCCTTGAACAGTTACGCGTCCTTGAAAACGGTTTCGGTATCGTAGTTGCCGCAGCGCTTGCCGAATTCCCGCCGGGCGTGGATACTCAAGAGGACCTCGATCGCGCCAACATTTTCTGGGCGTCTCGGGAGGAGTAACATGAACCGGGTCAGGAGCAGGACATGAGCCCAACACCGGCGTACGAGTTGAGTGACAAGCTGGATTGGCTGAATGCCGAGCCCCAGCGCATCGCCGCGCACCGTGGCAGGATCGTCATTCTCCTGTTCTGGAGCGCGTCTTCCGTCTATTGCCACAACATCCTGCATGACCTTACCCAGATTCAACGCAGGTGGCCGGATGCCGTCTCCGTTTTGGCCATCCATCTTCCCAAATTCAATGCCGAACAGGACGCCAAACTGCTCGGCGAAGCGGTGACGCGTTTGGATATCGGGTTCCCTGTCGCCAATGACCGCGAGTGGATCACATGGCAGCATTATGCCGCGCATTCCTGGCCGAGCATGGTGCTGATCGACGGTAAGGGCCGGCATGTCGCGGATTTCGTCGGTGACGACCAGACCGCCGCTCTGGAAACACGGATTTCGGCCATGCTGGAATCCGCCACTCCCGCCGGTTCCAAGCCGGGAGCGCTCAAAGCCAAGGCGCGTAGCAAGGTGTTCAGTACGCTCAATGCCCCTTCCGGATTGGCAATCGCCAAGGGACTGCTTTACATTGCAGACGCCGGCCACCACCGCATTCTCGAGTGTGCCCTCGATGGCCGCATCATCCGCGAGTTCGGAAACGGCGTGCCCTTGTTTCTCGACGGTTCGGCAGCGGACTCCAGTTTTCACCGCCCGACGGCGCTCACCGTGTTCAGGGAACATGTTTATGTCGCCGATACGGGCAATCACGCCGTGCGTCGCCTCAGTCTTCTGCATGGCAGCGTGGATACCCTGCTCGGCGATGGCCGCCCGGGCTTCCACGTTGCAGACAGCGGCCATGAAGTCGCGGCCGTCCGATTGAACAATCCCAGTGGTCTGTGCATCCATCAGGACAGCCTGATCGTAGCCGACAGCGGCAATAATCGGCTCGGAATACTCAACTTGAGCAATCCTCAGTTCATCAATCTGGTCGGCGGCGGTGCCTTTGGACTGCTCGACGGCGTCGGCGACCGCGCCCGTTTGGCGCACCCGCTCGGACTGGCAGGAACCCAGAACTTCCTTTATATGGTCGAAGGCACGGCTTCGGCACTGCGCACGGTTGCCGTTCCCGAGGGACGCGTGAATACCCTGATCGGTCATGGCCTTTACCAGTTCGGAAATGCCGACGGTACCCGCCAGGCCGGCGCCATGCAGCATCCGACCGGGGTCGTGGTCGATGAAGCGCGTGGAATGGCATGGATTGCCGATGCCTACAACAGGAAGGTCCGTAGCTACCATCTGAAAAACAACCTGCTGTCCACGGTCAGTCTGATGCAGAATCTGCTGCGTCCCAGCGCTCTGGCCCTGGATGCAGAGTCCCTGTGGATAGCCGACAGTGCCGGCAACCATATTTACCGGTATTTCTTCGAATCCGAGTATCTCTCGCGCATCAACATCCATTCGGCCTGATTCCTGATGAGCGACCCCGCCGACAGCGCATTCGACGGCCGACTGTTCGCAGGCGACCTGTCCTCGGCACCCGGGGTTTACCGCATGTACGCCCCTGACGGCGGCGTGCTTTACGTGGGCAAGGCCGCCAACCTGAAGAAACGCGTCGCCAGCTATTTCCGTGACGATCTGCCATCCCGTCGCATCGCACACATGGTCAAACAGATTTCGCGCATGGAGGTCACGGTTACCCGGACCGAAGCCGAGGCGCTGATTCTCGAGAATCAGCTCATCAAGTCACTGAAGCCGCGCTACAACATCCTGCTGCGTGACGACAAAAGCTATCCGTATATCGTCATCACCGAAGAAACCTGGCCACGCATCGCTTTCCACCGTGGTTCGCGGACATTGTCCGGCAGCTATTTCGGTCCCTATCCGAGCGTGACTGCCGTCCGCACCACGCTCGATCTGATGCAGAAGATTTTCAAGCTGCGGACCTGCGAAAATGCGGTATTCCGCAACCGTTCAAGGCCCTGCCTTCAGCATCAGATCGGACGCTGCAGTGCGCCCTGCGTCGGTCTCATCGGCGCCCGTGAGTACGATGCCAGCATCAAGCGCGCCGGGATGTTCCTCAACGGCCGTAGCAAGGACCTGGTCGATGATCTGACCCGTGCAATGGATGAAGCCAGCCAGCGGCTCGAATTCGAAAACGCGGCATCCCTGCGCGACACCATTGCCGGCATCCGTACCGTGCAGGCCAAGCAGTACGTCGAGGGCGATCAGGTCGACATGGATGTGTTGGCGGCCGTCATCGAGGACGGAACCGCCTGTGTGATGAGCCTGAGTTTCCGTAACGGCATGAGTTTCGGAACGCGTGCCTATTTCCCGAAATGCAACGGCGCCGAGCGTGCGGAAGAAGTGCTTTCGGCCTTTGTCGCCCAGTATTATCTCGAACGTCCGCCACCGCGTGAGCTGATCCTCAGCCATGCCATCGAGGACCAGGCCTTATTGGAAACGGTGCTGTCGGAGTTTGGCCGGCGGCGGGTGGAAATCAAGGATTCGGTGCGTGGTGAACGCGCACGCTATCTGGCCATGGCCATGCAGAACGCCCAGTTGGCGCTAGCCACGGAGCGCCATGGCAAACTGGCGCAACGTAACCGTCTGCATGCGCTCCAGGAGTTGCTGGTCATGGCCGAGCCGCCGCATCGCATCGAGTGCTTCGATATATCGCATACCCAGGGTGAAGCCACGGTCGCATCCAATGTGGTGTTCAATGCCGAAGGCGCAGTTCCAGGCCAATATCGGCGGTTCAACATCAATGGCATCACACCCGGTGACGATTACGCGGCGATGCAGCAGGCGCTGCAAAGGCGATTCAAGCGCGCTCTGGAGCAGGGCGTCATGCCGGACGTGCTTTTGATCGATGGCGGGGAGGGGCAGTTGGCGCGTGCTCGGGCCGTGTTCGCTGAGCTGGGCATCACGTCCGTGGTGCTGGTGGGCGTAGCCAAAGGCGCGGCGCGCAAGGCCGGCGACGAGACGCTGATTCTTCCCGACGGCCGCGAAATCAAACCCGGCGCCGAATCGCCGGCCCTGCAGCTGGTGCAGCAGGTGCGCGATGAAGCCCACCGTTTCGCCATCACCGGCCACCGCGGACGTCGGCAGAAAACGCGTGATACGAGTACACTAGAACGCATTGAAGGCATCGGTGCCAAGCGCCGCGCCAGCCTGCTGAAGCATTTCGGCGGCTTGCCGGGATTGAAAGGGGCGGGAGTGGAAGAAATCGCGCGGGTCGAAGGGATCAATCAGGCGTTGGCCGAGCGTATCTATGCCCAACTCCACGGCATCGATCTGGTGCCCTGATGGCCATCACCATTCCAACCTGGCTGACCCTGTTCCGCATCATCACCATTCCGGTGATGGTGGCCGCGTTTTACTGGCCACACCCCCAGGGGCACATCATCACGACCGCTGTGTTCGTGATGGGTGCGCTCACCGATTGGCTGGACGGCTGGATCGCACGCCGCTTCAACATGGGTTCGGCCTTCGGCGCCTTTCTGGATCCCGTGGCCGACAAGCTCGCGGTCGCCATTACCCTGTTCATCATCGTCCAGCGCCATCACACGGTGTACATGGCCTTGTTGGCTGCCGTCATCGTCGGCCGTGAAATCACGATTTCCGCCCTGCGCGAATGGATGGCGCAGATCGGCGCCCATGGGCTGGTCAAAGTCGCGGCTTTGGGCAAGATCAAGACCATCTTCCAGATGGTGGCACTGGGCTGTCTGTTGTTCCAGGAGGATCTGTTCGGATTGCCCATTTTCCTGATCGGCCAAAGCCTACTCACGATTGCTGCGGCCTTGACCCTGTGGTCGGGCGTAGATTACCTGCGGGCCGCTTGGCCAAGCATGCAGAAGTGAATTGTTCATATTGAGGGTTGACAGAAAATCGGGGAAAACCGATAATAGTCTTCCACGCGGGAATAGCTCAGTTGGTAGAGCACGACCTTGCCAAGGTCGGGGTCGCGAGTTCGAGTCTCGTTTCCCGCTCCAGTTTATCGAAAAACCTCGGTCCGCCCGGGGTTTTTCATTTTCCGGCCTAGAACTTTTCGGGGTTTTTCGCTAGAATTCAAAGCCCACCGGCCTGGTGGCAGAGTGGTCATGCAGCGGCCTGCAAAGCCGTGTACGCCGGTTCGATTCCGACCCAGGCCTCCATCGACAGCCCAGTCACCGCCCCGGTGGCGAAATTGGTAGACGCATGGGACTTAAAATCCCCCGACCGCAAGGTTGTGCCGGTTCGAGTCCGGCCCGGGGCACCATAATATAGTTTTGTAAAATTCAACGATGTCCAAAGACCCGCGTAAATGCGGGTTTTTTATTGGTTTTATATCCCAAGACGTCCAAAGAGATGCTATTGCAACCGAAACAACTACGGGGCACAATAGGGGGCATAAGACGATTCTCTTGGGGGCGCGGTCATCATGGCAGGTCAAAATAAGCTAACCGAAGCCGCTATTAAGCAGGCAAAACCCAAGGACAAGCCTTACAAGCTCGCTGACGGCAACGGGATGTATCTGGAGCTGATGCCCACGGGTGCCAAATACTGGCGCTTTAAGTACCGCTATGGTGGCAAAGAGAAGCGTTTGGCCTTGGGGGTCTATCCGACCGTGACGCTCTCAGCAGCCCGAGAGAAGACGCGGATGGCCAAGCTTGAGCTGGCTTCGGGTGTCGATCCGAGCGCCCTGAAGAAGCATAACAAGCACTTGAAGCAAATATCTACCGCCAACACCTTCGCCCTGGTGGCCGGTGAGTATGTTGAGAAATGCAGAAAAGAAGGTGCTGCGACTGTCACGCTTGCGAAGCTGGAATGGATACTGGGCAAGAAGCTTTGCCCGGTTATCGGCGGGTTTTCCGTTTCGGAGCTGAAGCCGATGCAACTGCTTTCGGCCTTTCGGTTGATTGAAGCCGATGGCCTGCATGAAACGGCGAATAGGGCCAAGCGGGTTGCCAGCCAGGTGTTGCGCTATGCCGTTGCGACGGGTCGTGCCGAGCGCGATGCGACCCAGGACCTGAAGGGGGCCTTGGTTAATCTCAAGGTCAAGCACCGGGCGGCGATTACCGATCCTGCCGAACTGGGCAAGCTTCTGGTGGCGATTGATGCGTATAAGGGCACAAACGTGGTTAAGGCCGCAGCGCAGCTGACGCCTATGCTGTTTCAGCGTCCGGGCGAGATTCGCTTCATGGAATGGGCTGAAATTGACTGGGATCAGGCGTATTGGGACATCCCAGCCGACAAGATGAAGATGCGCCAGCCCCATATCGTGCCGCTGAGTACTCAGGCGCTCTCGATCCTGCGGGACTTGCAGCTTCAGACAGGTTATGGCCGCTATGTCTTTCCCAGTGCCCGGCGGGGTGGGCGTCCGATGTCAGAAAATGCCGTTCGCATAGCACTGAGAACATTGGGCTACAGCAACGAACAGGTCACACCGCACGGCTTCCGTGCCACCGCCCGCACCATCCTGGATGAGGGGCTTGGGTTCCGGGTTGACTTCATCGAACAGCAATTGGCACATGCCGTTAAGGACGCCAATGGCCGCGCATACAACCGCACCAAGCACCTTCCTGAGCGCAAAATTATGATGCAGGCGTGGGCGGACTATCTGGACCAGTTAAAATCGGCAGTTGCCTAATTATTAAAGCTTTGAATGGGGCAATATTTAATGCAAATGGCGGGTCAAAATTAGATGCAAATATACAGACTGGGCTTTATAGCATTACGTAGATTTACTATAGTAACTATTTTAAAATGTATAAATTGACAGATTTAAGTGGACTTTTGGAATTGTATAACATGACTTATAAATTCTAGAATATTAAATGCCTATTGCTTCACTACCCTTAATTGCTCGCCTCAGGACGGGACCACACATGTGGGCAATAGTTTTGTTGTTTGTGATGAAGCTAGGATTGGCAAGTACTTTCGATAATTACGAACCTATCGAACATTTAACCAACAGCGAGCAGGTTAAGCATCTAGAAGGTGCTGAAACTAATTTTAGTTCTACTGCCGAAAGTGATGCCACTAATCCACAAAAACATGCGTCAGACGCCTGCCCTGATTACAACTGTCATAATATTACCGCCATGTTGCCATCAGCACAGGGCATAACCATTTATATATCGCAATCGAATTATTTCCCATCAGCGATTTATTTTAAACAAGCTGCCTTACAGCCTGATTTCAGACCGCCGATTATCTAAACAAGCTAAAAACAATTCCCCGACGATACACTCGCCGGCTTAGCTCCGTTTAGAGGATTTACTAATGTCTGTGTTCCCCCATTTTCGATTCCCAGGAATCGAGGTGATGCTTGGCATGTGTTTGCTGGCCTTCGCCAGCTACAGCAAAGCCAATGTAGCGCCAGTTCTCACTACCACTGCACCTGCACCGATCAAACAAGCCCTGCAATCCGCTTGGAACAATCACCCCAACTCCCGTATTACCGAATCGCAATTGGCCGCAGCAAGAGCTAGAGCCGATGCGGCCAGCCGTCCGCTTTACAATCCTGAGCTGGAATTGGTTTCTGATAAAGAAGGCACTGACCGCGCGTCCTCGGCCGAACTAAGTATGGCAATTGATATCAGTGGCAAACGCCGGGCTCGTCGCGATGCCGGTGCGGCCCAATTGCAGTTCGACGAAGCGCAGGCACAATTGCGCCGACGTGACTTCGCCGTCAACTGGCTAACTGCCTGGTCTTCGTTGCAAGGTGCACAGCAAGCCGTGCAGGTGGGCAATAAACGCTTGGATTTGATGATTCGGTTTGCTGACTTGGCGGAAAAGCAATTCAAGGTCGGCGACATTTCATCCTTGGAAAGAGACTTGGCATTGCTGGCACGCGATGAAGCCCAAAGCGAACAAGCCAATCTGCTGGCCGATCTGGCCGAGCAGGAAGAAAGCTTTCGTAATGTTGGTGGACAGCCCGACCACAGCAGTATGAATTTGATGTCGGCCAACAACCTGCCAAGCATTAACACCGAGCATGCCATCAAGCTGGAATCACTTCCAGAATGGCAGCTGGTTAATGCCAATGCATTAGCGGCGCAGCGCCTGATTGCCGTCGCCAAAAAGGATCGCATTGCCGATCCAACTCTCGGCTTTACCAGTGGGCGAATCGATTATGGCAATGTTACCGATAATATCGTTGGAATTAAGCTCAGCATTCCCTTGTATGTCCGCAATAGCTATCGTGCCGAAGTGGTGGCCGCACAAGCCGACTCGGATGCCGCCAACATCGATGTTGAACGGGTTAATACCGAGCTGCAATCACGGGCAACACGCGCCAGGACCACTTACGCAGCCATGCAAAAAGCGGCACAACTTTGGCGCAGCAGCAAAGGCACTAGCGTAGAGAGCCGATCAGAACTACTCGAAAAACTATGGCGCGCAGGCGAAATCTCGACTGCCGATTATTTATTGCAACTGAAACAAACGCTGGACACGGCATTAGCCGGTGCAGAACTTGAAAGCCGTTTATGGCGCAGTAGCACCGAATACCTTTCTGCCACCGGCCAGCTCGAAAGCTGGCTCGGCTTGGACACCCCATTTAACGGAGACACTTCCAAATGAATTTGAATCGATATTTTGGCCTGACTGTGATGGTCGCCCTATTAATCACTCTGTCGGCGTGTTCATCAAAGACAGCTGAAACGGAAGCTGCAGCAAAAGAAAAAGCCACCGAACAACATGTCGGCGAAGCTAAAGAAGAACACGGCAAGGAAGAAGCGGCTGGCGAGCATGCCGAAGAAGAAGGTGGCGAGCATGGCGAAGAAGTAGCAAAGCCGATCAGTATGGACGCCAAAGCTATGGCAGCAGCCGGTATCCGTGTGGCCAAGCTGGAAAAAACATTGCTAAACGAAGAGTTGCGCACACCGGGTGAAGTCGTCGACAACGCCTATGGCACCACCTTAATTACCCCTCGCGTGGACTCCCTCGTCGTGCGTCGTCATGCCAAATTGGGCGATGAACTCAAAGCAGGCGCTCCCTTGGTGACCTTGTCGTCGGTTGAAGTCGCACAGACCCAAGGCGCGTTACTGATTGCCGAACAGGAATGGAAACGCATGCAGTCCCTGGGCCGCGATGCGGTTTCGGGTCGTCGTTATAGCGAAGCCCAAGTCGCTGTGGAGCAAGCCCGCGCCGCCGCCCGTGCTTATGGTTTGCCGGGTTCCGCCGTGGGGCGTGCCAATGGTGAATTCACCTTAACTGCACCGCATGCCGGACGTGTTACCGAAGATAATTTTGTGGTTGGTGAGCGCATTGAACCAGGTCGCACCTTATTTCGTTTAGTAGATGAATCCATTGTTTGGGTCGATGCCAAACTCCCCGCCGAAAACGCCCAGCGCGTTGCCGTCGGAAGCAAAGCCGACATTGTTCACGGAGACGTTCGCTTGACCGGGAAAGTCGTGCAACGCTCTCACCGGACTGCTGAAGGCACCCGTAATTCGTTGGTGCGCATTGAAGTCATGAATATAGACGATAGCTTGCACGGCGGCGATTATGTCGATGCCTACCTAGATGCCGGTGCCAGCAAAGACACCCAGCTCGCCGTGCCGACCGCAGCGGTGCTGCAACTGGAAGGCGATACCATTGTCTTTCGTCAAAATGCCGACAACACGCTTGATCCCGTTTCCGTTCGCACAGGCAGCGTGATTGGCAATCGCACTGTCATTACCGAAGGTTTAAAAGTGGGCGATGTGGTTGTGATTGAGGGTGCTTACACGCTCAAAGCGCAAATTCTTAAAGCACAAATGGGAGAAGGTCATGGGCACTAATCGTGCTATCCCCGATACGTTAGGAGGCCCGTCATGCTGAATCGAATAGTTGAACTTTCCCTGCGCTATAAATTTTTGGTGTTGATTGTTTTTGCCGTGATTGCGTTTCTTGGCATCCAAGCCGTACGCAATGTGCCGATTGATGCGTTTCCCGATATCACACCGGCACAGGTCAATATCTACACGGAATCGCCAGGCTTGGCGGCAGAAGACGTCGAGCAACTTTTGACTTTTCCAGTAGAGTCCGCGATGGCTGGCCTTCCGAAAGTGCAGGAAATTCGCTCGGTAAGCTTGTTTGGTTTGTCGTATGTCTCGGTATATTTCGAAGACGACATGGATATCTATTTCGCTCGCCAATTGGTGAATGAACGCTTGCAGGAAGTCGGCGATCGTTTACCCGACGGTTACGGCAAGCCGAGTATGGGACCGAACTCGTCGGGCTTGGGGCAAGTATTCTGGTACACCGTTGAACGAGGACCCGGCGTTACAAAAGAACAAGTTACCGATATGGACTTGCGCTCCTGGCAAGATTGGACCGTGCGTTTAATCATGCGCACGGCGCCAGGCGTCGACGATGTAATGTCTTGGGGCGGCGGTGAACGCGAATACCAAATTCAAATTGATCCGCAACGACTGTATGCCCGTGGCATGGGCTTTCGTGACGTCATTGAAGCCTTGCCTGCGAATAACGGACAGGTCGGCGGCAATGTGATGGACGTCGGTCGCGAGCAATATCTCGTGCGCGGCCTGGGCTTATTGGCTTCCAGCGACGATATCGGAGCTATCGTACTGAAAGCCGAAGATGGCGTGCCGGTATATATGCGCGATGTGGCCAATATTGTACAAGCCCCTGCACCGCGCTTTGGTGCAGTGACTCGCGACGGCGAAGAAGTCGTACTCGGTATGGCACTCTCCCGCATGGGTGAAAATGCCAAAGACGTGGTCGAAGAAGTCAAAAAGAAAATGGAAACGGTGTCTGGTGCATTGCCGAAAGAAATTGTGCTCAAGCCAATTTATGAGCGCACCGATTTGGTCAATAAAGCGGTTGGTACTGCGACGGCAGCCTTGATCGAAGGCTCCATTTTAGTCGCGATTATTTTGTTCCTGTTTTTGGGCGAATTGCGATCGGCGATTGTGGTCGTGATCACACTGCCTTTGGCGATGCTCATTGCGTTTATCGGCATGGGGCAATTTGGCTTATCGGCAAACCTGATGTCGTTGGCCGGTTTGGCAATCGGTATCGGTATGATGGTCGATGGTTCGGTGGTCTTGGTCGAGAACGCCTTTCGCATCATGGCCGAGCGACTCGAGCACGGTGAAAAGGTCAACAAAACTTCGGCGGTGTTAGCCGCGGCCAAAGAAGTCGCAAATCCGATCTCGTTTGCGATCATGATTATTATTGTGGTGTTCCTGCCGCTATTTAGTCTGGAAGGCTTGGAAGGCAAATTATTCAAGCCAATGGCGTTCAATATTGCCTTTGCGATGGCGGGTTCTTTGGTATTAAGTTTGACCCTGATTCCGGTATTGGCCTCAATGATTCTCAAACCCAAACCCGAGAAAGACACCTGGCTGGTGGCGTTTCTAAAGCGACACTATCGCCCGTTGTTGGACAAGGCGTTGGCCCGTAAAAAGGTCGTGGTGGTTACTGCCAGTATCGCTTTGGTATGCAGCTTGGCTTTATTTCCGTTCCTGGGTAAAGAGTTTATGCCGCAATTGCAGGAAGGTTCGATCATGTGGCGCGTCACGGGCATTCCGTCCACTTCACTCGATGAATCGATAAACACCAGTAATAAAATTGCCGAAGCCTTCAAAAAGTTTCCCGAAGTTGAAACGACTCTGGCCATGATTGGTCGTGCCGAAAAAGGTGAAACAGCGGACGTGAATTACATGGAAATTTACACGGCGCTGAAACCCGAAGATGAGTGGACAACCGGACGCAGCATTAAAGAGCTCGAAGTGGCGATGCAGGAAACCATTGAGGAAGTAGTCCCCAACGTGGTGTCGGGCTTTACCCAGCCGATTCAAATGCGGGTGGAAGAGCTGATTTCCGGCGTGCGAGCCACACTGGCTTTGAAATTATATGGTCAAGATCTGAAAGAACTCGATCGTATAAGTGCGCAGCTCAAACCCGTGCTGGCAAAAGTACAAGGCGTTGCTGACCTTTCATTGGAAGCGAACTTGGGCAAACCTCAAATTAAAATTGAGGTGAATCGCGGTGAATTGGCACGCCACGGCATGAATGCCGAAGAAGTACTGACCATCGTCCGTAATGGTTTAGGTGGCGAGCCGGTCAGTGTGTTGCTCGATGGTGTCAAACGCTTTGATATTGCCGTACGTTTGGACGACAAAACACGGGATTCCATCGAGTCGCTACGTCGCATTCCATTGAAAGCGGCCTCTGGTGCAATCGTGCCTTTGTCGGAAGTTGCCAATGTCAGCGTGGCAGAAGGCTATTCATTTATTCGACGCGAACAATTGCAACGCTACGCCGTCATCCAAATGGATGTGAAGGGGCGCGATGTCGACGGCTTTGTGGCCGAAGCCAGTGCGGCCATCAAGCAGCAAGTCAAATTGCCGCCTGGCTATTGGGTTGAATGGGGCGGTGCCTTTGCCAACCAGCAGCGTGCCTTGGCAAAACTGAGTCTGATTGTACCGGTCACAATCTTCTTCATTTTTGTTTTGCTCTATACCGCCTTTAACTCTATCAAATACGCGGCCTTGATTTTGGCTAACGTACCGTTTGCCACCATCGGTGGATTGTTGGCATTGTTTGTCACCGGGCAGTATTTGTCGGTGCCGTCAGCCATTGGCTTTATTGCGGTGTTCGGTGTCGCCATGTTGAACGGCATCGTGTTGGTGAGCTTCTTGAATGAACAGCGTGAGCGTGGGCTGTCGGTGCGTGAAGCCGTTGTACAAGGCACGGCCTTGCGACTTAGGCCGGTGCTGATGACCGCCAGCGTAGCTATTCTTGGGCTTGTGCCTATGCTGCTCTCAAGTGGCGTTGGTGCAGAAACGCAGAGACCCTTAGCCACGGTGGTTGTCGGCGGATTGATTAGTTCCACCTTGCTCACGCTGATTTTGTTACCCGTGTTGTACGAATGGATGGAAACCCGCGCCGAAAATAAAGCCAAGGAGATTGCCCAATGAAACAGTTAAAAGCTTTCGTACACCGTAACCGTATGGGCGACATCGTACACGCCTTGGATGCCGCGGGTTTCACGCGACTGAGTTTGTTCGATGTCAAAGGCATGTTGCAGGCACTTAGTACCCGCGAGCAGGAATACTCGGTCGAGCTCGGCGAGAAAATGATCAACGAAGTCCAGATGGAATTGTTCTGTGAAGACGATGAAGTCGAAGCTGCCATTGCTATTTTTAGCAAAGTCGCCCGCACCGGCAAACCCGATGCTGGCTGGATTTATGTGAGCGAGATTGGGCAAAGCATTCGCATCGATTAGGGCGAACAATCACAACCCGATGAAAAGTCCGGTCACCCAGCGCACGCTGGGTGACAAGGGAATTCCATTCATCTACCTGCAGGAAGTATAGAGATGCCACACCAACACAAATACGACAAAGATGGCAAACAACTTTGCTGCACGCAGGAAGAAAAAATCTATTCCAAAGCGGGCGCTTCGGCGTTATTAAAAGAAGGGCATTCCGAAAATGATGGCCATGACCACGGCCACGAAGATGGCGATGGTCACGACCATGCATCAAGCAGCGATAGTCCGATAAATATGTTTCGGCCCGCTATTATCAGTCTGGTTTTGCTACTGATTGCGATCGCGCTGGACTCCTATGTGAAACCCGACTGGTTTACAAGTTGGATTCGCGTTGTCTGGTACATAGTCGCTTATGTGCCGGTCGGTGTGCCGGTACTCAAAGAAGCCTTTCAAAGCATTAGTAAAGGCCAGGTATTCTCTGAATTTTTCCTGATGGGCATTGCCACCATTGGTGCCTTTGCCATTGGCGAGTATCCCGAAGGCGTGGCGGTGATGTTGTTTTATGCCGTCGGTGAAGTGTTCCAGACGTTGGCAGTGAAGCGTGCGAAAGCAAATATCAAGTCGTTGCTTGATCAGCGGCCGGATGAAGTCACGATTCTGGAAAACAACCAGGCTAAAACTATCAAAGCCGACACGGCAGTTATCGGCAATATCATACAACTAAAGGCGGGTGAAAAGCTCGGCCTAGACGGTGAGCTATTGTCTGACACAGCCTCTTTCAACACAGCCGCGCTAACCGGTGAAAGCAAGCCCGATACCAAAGCCAAGGGCGATACTGTGCTAGCCGGAATGATTAACCTCAATTCGGTGGCGCAGGTAAAAGTCACCACCGCCTATACCGATAGCAAGCTAAGCAAAATTCTGGATTTAGTGCAAAACGCGGCTGCACAAAAAGCACCGACTGAGTTGTTCATCCGCAAGTTCGCAAAAATATACACGCCGATTGTCGTTTTCCTGGCGATCGCCATTTGCGTACTTCCGCTGTTTTTTGTGGACGACTACGTATTCCACGATTGGATATACCGTGCTTTGGTATTCCTGGTGATCTCCTGTCCGTGCGCTCTGGTCATCTCAATTCCGCTGGGCTATTTCGGTGGCATCGGTGCTGCCAGTCGGAACGGTATTTTATTCAAGGGTAGTAATTTCCTGGACATCATTGCCAATGTACAGAGTGTGGTGATGGATAAAACCGGCACCATGACCGAGGGCGTATTCAAAGTTCAGGAAGCCGTTCTCAATCCCAAATTTAACCAAGCCGACATCATGGCCATGGTGAATGCGTTGGAAAGCCAGAGTACTCACCCCGTGGCTTCTGCCATCCATGAATATGTTGGCAACGTGGATACCTCGATCAAACTCGACAATGTCGAAGAAATCTCCGGGCATGGGCTTGTCGCCGAGGTGAATGGCAAGGCACTACATGTAGGCAACTTCAAGTTGATGGATAAATTTGCCATTGTTTATGACATTGATCCGGCCAGCATTGTTTACACCACCATTGCCATTGCTTACGACAATAGGTTTGTCGGACATATCACCATTGCCGATAGTATCAAAGAAGATGCGCAACTCACCATCGACAAGCTCAACGCATTGGGAGTCAAAACGACGATGCTCAGTGGTGATAAAGGCAGTGTGGTGAAATTGGTAGCTGATACTTTAGGTATTAAAAGCGCCTTTGGTGATTTGTTGCCGGAAGATAAAGTCAACAAAGTAAAAGAAATCAAAGCGCGAAATGAATCGGTGGCCTTCGTAGGCGACGGTGTCAATGATGCGCCAGTGGTCGCGCTCAGCGATGTAGGTATCGCCATGGGCGGACTGGGCAGCGATGCAACGATTGAAACCGCTGACGTGGTGATTCAGGATGACTTGCCTAGCAAAATTCCCATGGCCATCAATATTGGCAAGCAAACCAAGAGAATTGTCTGGCAAAACATCATTCTCGCCTTCGTCGTGAAAGCAATCGTATTGGTGCTTGGTGCCGGTGGCCTGGCCACTATGTGGGAAGCCGTGTTCGCCGATGTCGGCGTGGCCTTGTTGGCCATCATCAATGCAGTGCGGATACAGAGAATGAAGTTTTGATCTTGGTTTTTAAAAACACCCGTTATTTCAGGGTTTTTTATACGAGCTTGCCACAATAGCAATAGGTAAACTGCTGCACAGTACCGTACGGCGTGTGATGCGATTCTTTTCCGTGTTGCGCCAGCGTAAGCGCCTCGCCGAATTCGGCATGTAGTTCGTCTTTGTAATAGCGCTTCACCGGAAGCCCACTGCACTGCAAGGGGCCATCCTCGGCAACGGTGGCCACAATGACATGACCGCCTGGTTTAACCGCATGATGCACGGCGGCGTGATTGATGTCAGCGATCTGGACGCTAGGGCCAAAATCATGACTAGGTTCCCTGTAACTGACCTATGGGGGGGTAGGCCCGAAATGGCGACTAAAGCTGAATGACCAGGGCATATATGCGGCCATGGACCTCGCTTCTGCCCCCGTAGATCTCCTTTTGACCATGTTTGGCGTGGTGATGTCCAGAACGCAGCGTGATCGGCAAGGATGGCCTTGTATCGGCCTAGAAGAGCAGGAGTCTGTTCGTAAGCAGATTCTGGTGTCCAGGTCATTCGGGCTTCGTGTAGAGGCGCATAGCGAAGTCCAGCAGGCCGCAGCTACTCTTTGGCGTCCGTGCCTATCAAAAGCTCCGTAAACGGGGCCTGGTGGCCTCTGGGGTGTGGCTGTCCGCCCATACCGACCCGTTTCGGCCTGAGCTTCCGCAGCACCATCCAAGCCGCGCCATGACCTTGCCCGTGGCGACCAGCGGTTCGGACGCAGAAGCGTGGGCTTTGCGGCCAGTGCCTGGCAAGCCAATCCGGCATGGGGTAAGCGGCAGTAGCATGTTTCACCGCGTTTCACGACCGATTGGAGTGAATTGCAAGTTGCGCAATGTTGAAATGGAAAATACCGCTTGCTTGTACTAGCTAAAATATTGATTTCAGGTGAAAATCGTTAAACCGAATAGGCGCTCAAGGATGAAGAATGCCAACACTTAATTGGCTTGGTGACGGCAAAGCTGATTATTTACATGATATTGCGTTAAGTTTTAATGCAGTAAAGACCGTGAATAGGTTGCCAAAGCTGGATATTTGATTGAGGGGATGAGCGGACATGGAGGATTCAACATACAACGCCAAAAGCTGCAATGCGTTGGAGAAAGTCTATTACCGCCCGATTGAGGTAGCAATCCGGTGGTGTAACCTTGTTGAATTTGAGAAAATTATTCTCGATAAAATGGAAAATAATATATTGCCGACGATTGAAATGTTCCCGAAATGGCCTTGCCTTCGATTAAATACAGAGCGGATTTATGACGCTATTGAAAACAATGAAATGCCGCATGGCCGAGATGGAAAAGCAATCCAGCCAAATGATCATGTGGCAGTGCCGCGTCGTACAGTTCGACATGCTGACTTAAAAGAGTGGATGCAGCGGCGGTATCCTGATCAGAAACCTGAGTTCCTTTTCGATGTGATCGAGAGGACAACCCATGCGGCCATCAATGCCGACTCGTTCCTTGCTTTGCAGGTAGAGCGTGATGCGCTGAAGGCGCGTGTTGAAAAGGCCACTGATGTATACAAAGCACTTAAATCCGAAAAGGACGCGGTTGTACGTGAGCGCGATGAATGCTCGGAATCAAATAAGCGCTTAAGCGCGTTAGTAGAAAGTGCTGAGAAGCAACTGAGTACTAATGAGCGCAATACATTGTTGGTTTTGATTGCGGCGTTATGTAAGCAAGCGAACATCGACTACAACAAAGCAGGAATTTCAAGCGCGCTTGCAGCGGCAACCGATGAAATAGGCGCGCCAATAACTGATGACACCATCCGTAAGATATTGAAGCAAATCCCCCTGGCTGTGGAGTCCCGTAGTAAGTAAACCGAATTCGGAAAGTGGTAGGCCGAATTCGGTTTTATAGCTTCAAATGTTCGTGAAAATGGCCGCATGTTCAACAACGCCCCAAGGGGTTCCAACATGCCTAAGACCATCCTACGCCTGCCTTCGGTAAAGACAGAAAGCGGCCTTTCGCGTTCCACCCTGTACCTTCGCATCGCCCAGGGACTGTGGACAAAGCCCATATCCTTAGGCGGCCGATCAGTGGGCTGGCCTGCCAGTGAAGTCGCCGCCTTGAATACCGCCCGCATTGCCGGTAAGACAGATGAAGATGTCCGTGTCCTGGTCCGGTTGCTTGAAGCTGGCCGTAAGCTGACACCGTGAGGGCGCGCCGTCCCAATCCGCGTCTGGTCAAGATCCATCGTAACTACACGGTGGAAGAGGCCGCCAAGCTGTTCGGCATCCATAAGAATACCGTTCGGTCTTGGATCAACGCAGGGCTTCCCCAATGCGACAGCTGCCGCCCGATTTTAATTTTAGGCCGCGAGCTGGCCGCATTCATCCAGGCCAAGCGGGCCAGGAACAAGCAAACCTGCCTTCCCGGTGAAATGTACTGTTTGCGCTGCCGTCTTCCAAGGAAGCCTGCTGGCGAGATGGCCGATTTCCAGCCGTTGAATGATAAGACGGGGAACCTGGTCGGTATCTGCCCAATCTGCAACGTGATCATCAACAGGAGGGTCAGTATCGCGAAAATCGCCCTGGTGCAGGGGGATTTGGATATCAGGTTCCTAGAGCTTCATGTGCCCGTATGCGATACGCCGTAAATACGCCGCCTGATTGGACGGACTTAGGAAAGACCCCGCCGGGAAAGATACTGGTTCCCATTCAGGAACCCTGCTTTCTAACGCCCAAAGCGACGGCGGGGACGTGGCCGATGATAGAAGGATTTGGTGCTAATGACAACCGATGGAAAATTCAGTTCAAAGAAAAAGGTTCTGAATTGTGGGCTGCTGCTGGGGTCCAATTCCCCAGGGTGCCCACAAATCAAAACCTTTCAGACGCAAAAATACTCACAAATGATGATGTTGTCAAGCCAGCCGACTATGCAAGACAGGTGGCGGAGTATGAAAATCAGCGCAATTTGGGGCAGAAGGTCCTGTCCATCGTATACGGCGACAAGCTGGCAAGGCGGTCATCACATTCCCGCAGGCTGAAAAGCATATAGGTGATGGCAACCAACCTAGCCTAAACAGTGATTTCAATAGAGGAAGATAAAACCATGAAAACGCACAGTGCCGATAACGAACGAATCAAGCGCCGATACTTCGCCTATCTTAAAGAAGCCAGGCGGCAAAGCGAACCTACTGTCGATGCGGTGGCCAAGTCGCTGGCGCGGTTTGAAGAGCATACCAAGCGCCGTGACTTCAAGGCGTTTCACTATCAACAGGCGGTTGCTTTTAAAAACCACTTGGCTGAACAGCAGGGTCAGCGGTCGGGCAAAAAACTCAGTAAGGCCACCACCCACGCCACCCTTGCCAATTTGAAGCGCTTCTTTCAGTGGCTTGCCGGGCAGCCAGGGTTCAAGTCGCGCTTTCAGTATTCCGACGCCGACTACTTCAACCTGTCCGAAAAGGATGTACGGGTCGCCACGGCCAAACGTGAGCAACAGGCGCCGACCATCGAACAGGTCAAGCACACCATCGCCATCATGCCAGCAGTTACCGACCTAGAGCGCCGTAACCGCGCCCTAATGGCGTTTACGCTGCTGACAGGCGCCCGCGATAGCGCCGTAGCGTCGATGAAGCTAAAGCACGTTGATTTGATCACCGGCAGCATCTTCCAGGACGCCAGGGATGTCCGGACGAAATTCAGTAAATCCTTCACTACGTACTTCTTCCCCGTTGGTGATGAGGTCCTGGCCATTGTTGAAGACTGGGTAAAATACCTGCGCGATGAACTGTTATGGGGCAATGACGACCCTTTGTTCCCGGTAACGCTGATGAAGGTGGGGGAGTCCAGGCAATTTGAAGTGGCTGGCCTTGGTCGTAAATGCTGGAGCAATGCGACACCGACCCGAAAAATCTTCGCTGACGCATTTGAGCGGGCAGGGTTGCCATACTTCAACCCGCACAGCTTCAGGCATACGCTGGTGCGCTATGGCCAAACCGTCTGTTCAAGCCCGGAAGACTTCAAGGCATGGAGTCAAAATCTTGGACACGAGCAGGTGCTGACCACCTTCTTAAGTTATGGGAACGTCGAGTGTAGGCGGCAAGGCGAAATCATCAAACAGCTCGGCAGGCCGAAGTTCGATCAAGCTCCGGATCCGGCGGCGTTTGCGCGGGCCGTGGCCCAAGCATTGCGATCAATGCCTGAGCTTGAAAGCTGATGAAAAAGGTGCGTAAATACATGCAGACGCAAATTATGAGAAAGCTGTTCATATATGGGGTAGCGATACAGAAGTGGGGGCATATATGGGGACATATTTTCAAATCAATATTATGAAACGCTATATATAAAGCATCATAGGGCGCTATTCTAGTGAGGCCCGGGCACCAAAAACCGCCTTCGGGCGGTTTTGCCGTTTTCGGGATATCAGTGACCGGTTTCGGAAAGCAGTGACCAAGCCACGGGCATCAAATGCATCGCATCCGACGGGATAACCGGGGCGGCTTCGCCCCGAAACAGCGTGCTGATCGCAGCCAGCCAACACTGGTAGTGTTCCGGTTGCACCTGCCATTCGGGGGTGTCCGGGCCGGTTCGTCCGATTTCCGCCAGGAGGGCAGGGATCGACACGCCCTGCACCCCTTCATAACATCTCAGATCGACGCCGGCAAAGGCGCTGAGCCGGGCCAGAATGACCCAGGCGTTGGCTTGGCTGATCCGTTCCCCCAGAGACGCGACTTGCCCGGAGGCGTTTCTTGTATGCTGTGCCATCAAGCGCAGGGGCGCATAATTCAAGAGTCGCGAAGCCAAGGGCCATTGTGCGGTATAGAGGGCAAGTGACAGTTTCAGCAGATGCATCCACGTGCCTTCAGCGCTCATGGCCAGACTGGCAGCGTGGCCTTCTTTGCTGGATTCCATGACCCCGAGCAAGGCCCCAGCCCGGGCAATGCAGTGGTTCGGAACCCCTTCATGTCCGGAAATCATCGGCAATACCCAGAGCGGTCGCAAGGCCTGCCAGCCGCCGTCCGAGTACTGCCGTTGCCAATCATTCAAAAGGGTCTCGCATCGCGCCAGTGATTCCAACTCGGCTTGAGAGGCCGCGGGCGTGGTGACGGAGTTCCTGGCCAAGCGGAGTTGAAGTGCCTGGCTGTCGAGCTTATGGGTCATGGCGACCACGCCTTCGAAGCGTGCGGCGTGCCGTTGCCGTTCATGGGACTCGACCTGCTGAGCAGCGCCGGTTTCCAGCCGGTAAGCACGGCCGGCACTGATGAAGCGGCCGGGCGCCTCGGCAATTAACGGCTCGAAGCTGTCCCAGTCCGCTGCTTTCCAGGTATGCCAAGGGCCGGGTGCGGCAATCCGGACCAGAAACTCGGCCTTGTTGCGGTTGCCATAGCGCAGCCGTTCGTCGAACCGGTCCGGCGCATCATCACGGAAGGCGATCTGGGGTTCGATCGGATAGGCGCCCGGAACTTCCACAAAGTCTTCATTCGATTCCAGTCGAAGCATTGGAATCAGGGCGTACAGGGCCTCGGTGTCGGCGCCCAGCGTGCGGGTGAAGTCCTGCCAGTCGTCCGCGGTGAAAAAACAACCGCCGTCCAAGGGGATCGTCCAGCGCGCATGCTTTCGACCCAATGCCAGTGCAAGGTTGCGGGCGCGGTTAATGTTGATGGCGGCCAAGGATTTGTGCCGGTAGATCCATTCAATCGCCAGGCGGCTGCGAATCAGGACAGGATTGAAGTCGGGCGGATAATTGCCCGACAGGTCCGCAGGCAGGCCGCTGGCATCCAGAAACTGTGCCCGGTAGCCTTCCTCATCAAACGGCAGAACATGGCATTCCTGGCCGGCGGCCTCAATCAATTTTCTGCATTCGTCGGAGAGCTCAGGATCAATCAGTCCATTCAGGATCCAGTGTTTCGTGCATCCCGGAAAAGCGGCTTCTCGTTCCAGAATATAGCGCAGATTATGCAATGCACTTTCAGCGTCATGCCGCGGTGGCAGGGCGTTCCCTAAAATCCGGTAAATGGCAAAGTTCAAAGGCGATCCGGGCGGCACGCAAGGGAGTGATACGGTCTCCAGTATCCGGCAAAAGATGCTCAAAAACAACGCAGCCGACACGCGATACAATAGGGCATCCATGGAATACGGAGAACGCGATGAGCTCGCCGCTGCAGATTGAAGCGTTTTATGATGCCGCCACATTCACCTACAGCTATCTGGTGCTGGATCCGGATGCGCGGGAGGCCGCCGTCATCGACAGTGTTCTGGATTTCGATGCCAAGTCCGGCCGGACCACGACGGCTTCCGCCGATGCCATCCGGTCCCGCGCCGATGCGCTGGCCGTCAAGGTCCGTTGGCATCTGGAAACCCATGTCCACGCCGACCATCTCTCCGGTGCGATTTACCTGAAACAGCATCTCGGCGGCACGATCGCCATCGGCGCCCGGGTCCGCACGGTCCAGGAAGTGTTCGGCAAGATCTTCAATGCCGGTCCCGAGTTCGCCCGCGACGGCAGCCAGTTCGACCGTCTGCTGCAACCTGGCGATGTTCTCTCACTGGGGCGTTTTGGAATCACGGTCATGCCCACGCCCGGCCATACGCCGGCCTGTCTGAGTTATCGCATCGATGACGGTTCGCAGAGCCACGTCTTTGTCGGCGATACCCTGTTCATGCCCGATTTCGGCACCGCGCGTTGCGATTTTCCGGGCGGTAACGCCGGTCAATTGTTCGATTCCATCCAGTCGATTCTGGTCTTGCCGGCGGAAACACTGCTGTATATGTGTCACGACTATCCGCCGAAAACGCGCGAAGCCCGCTATCGGGTCAGTGTGGCCGAACAATTGCAGGACAATATTCATGTTCACGCCGGTGTTTCGCGGGAAGATTTCGTCCGGATGCGGGAGGCCCGCGACGCCACGCTGGCGATGCCGGCATTGATCCTGCCCTCGGTGCAGATCAACATGCGGGCCGGGCACTTTCCGGAACCGGAAAGCAACGGCGTCAGCTACCTCAAGTTGCCGTTGAACGCGCTATAGCACTCACAAACTGCGTAACCGTTCCTGGGCGGCTTTGCCGATTTCGCCGCCGCCCTGCGCCGCCTGCCGGTAATACCCGGCGGCCGCATTGCGATCGCCGCGACGCTGGCTGAGCTCACCCAGGGTATATGCGCCGATCTGGGTTGGCAGCAGTTTTTGCGCTGCAGAAATGCTGGCCTCGGCCGGCGCATATTGGCCCAGGGCGTTCTGGGTCATGCCGCGTAAAAGCAGGGGTCGGTAGAAATTCGGATTGGCGGCTGCGGCCTTGTCAAATGCCGCTACCGCTTCCTTGCCCCGGCTTTGTTTGGCCAAGGCCTGGCCTTTCATTTCCCAGAACAGCACTTCTTTCGGCTGCAGCGCGATGGCTTTGTCGCACAGGACGACCGTCTGCCCATAGTTCTTGGCGGCATAGGCCGCCGTGGCCTCTTTCAGCAACTGATAGGCCGGTTTGTCTCTGGCCAACAGGGTCGTGGCTTTGCGGTAATCGGCATCATTCAGAAGGCCCCCGGCCGGCAGGGTTTTGGCGGTGGCTTTGTTTTCACTGATGCGTTCCTGCGAGGGAGGGTGCGAGGCGAAGAAACCGCTGAGCGCATCGTTTTTGCGTCCTTGCGCCTCGCGCAGGAATATTTCCTGCAAGGCCACGGCGGCCTGCGGATCATAGCCGGCACGGCTCATGGTTTTCATTCCGGCTTTATCGGCTTGCAGTTCATGATCGCGGCTGTAATTGGCTTGCGCCCCATAGGCCAATGTGCTGACCCCTTGCATGGCCAGGTCTCGGTATTCCGGTGCTTTCATGCCGATGCCAAGACCGATCAGCGTGCCGAGCAGGCTGGCGCCTTCGGCCTTCTTCTGCATGCGGGCACTGTGACGTTTGGTGACATGGGCGATTTCATGGGCCAAAACGGCGGCCAGTTGCGCTTCGCTATCCAGCGCTGCAAGCAAACCGCGGTTGATGGCGATTTTTCCGCCCGGCAGGGCCCAGGCATTCAGATCACTGCTGTTGATGATGACGAAGGCGTAGGGCAGGTCCGGAGCGTCGCTGGCCTTGGCCAGTTTCATGCCCACCCGTTGCACATAGGCGCTCAGTGCCGGGTCCAGCGTGTACAGGCCGCCCTGTTGCTGCTGGTTCGGGCCGTATTGCTTTTCGCCGAGGGCGATTTCCTCGCGGGTGACCGGTTTCTCAGCGGCCATCAGGTCATTGGAATACGGCATCGTGGCGGCGATCAGGCCGGCAGATACCAAAGCATAAAGCGACTGGCGCATTCGACATTCTCCATGTGAGCCTGGAAATCATAGCCTGAACACTCTGAAGCGGACATCAACGGGCCGGGTTCTAGGCAGGATTGGGGGAATGATGTAATATTTTCAACACTATTCAAATATATTTGACTCCCCGATGACCAGCCAACACGCTCCTTCGTACTATGCCGCCAGCGCCAATCCGCAACCCGAGCGTCCGCCGCTACAGGGCACGGTGCAAGCCGATATCTGTATTGTCGGCGCCGGTTACACCGGTCTGTCCTCGGCCCTGCATCTGGCGGAGGCCGGGTATTCGGTGGTGGTGGTCGAAGCGGCCAAGGTCGGCTGGGGCGCTTCCGGCCGCAATGGCGGCCAGATCGTGCACAGTTATTCGCGGGATATCGATGTCATCGAAAAAAATCACGGCAAGGCGGTGGCTGACGCCATGGGCAGCATGGCTTTCGAGGGCGCGCGCGTTATCCGGGAGCGTGTGGCGAAATACAACATCCAATGCGATTTGAAGGACGGCGGTATCTATGCCGCCAAAACCCATAAGAAGGTTGAAGGGCTTCATGAGCACAAGGCGCTCTGGGAAAAATACGACGACCTCAAGATGCAGTTCGTGGAAGGTGCTGAGATCCAGAAATATGTCCGCAGCGATGAATACCAGGCCCTTTTGATCGACCCGACCGGCGGCCACATCCATCCGCTTAATCTCGCCCTGGGCGAGGCCACGGCATTTGAATCGCTGGGCGGCCGAATTTTCGAACAATCGCCGGTCACCGCCATCCAGCGTGGTGAGACCGCCGTAGTCAAAACAGGGCAGGGCGAAGTGCAGGCCAAATTCGTCATCGTGGCCTGCAATGCCTACATCGGCACCCTGGAACCGAAACTGAGCGCGAAAGCCATGCCCTGCGGTACGCAGGTGGTCGCCACTGCGCCTTTGGACGATTGGCAGGATGTTCTGCCTCAGGATCATTGCCTCGAAGACACCAACTACCTGCTGGACTACTACCGTTTATCAGCCGACAAGCGTCTGATTTTCGGTGGCGGCGTGGTCTATGGCGCCAAGGATCCGGATGATATCGAGTCGCATATCCGGCCGAATCTGGAGCGCACCTTCCCGCAGCTTGCCGGAGTCAAGATCGATTACGCCTGGACCGGAAACTTCCTGCTCACGCTGTCGCGCCTTCCGCAGGTCGGCCGTCTGGAAAACAACATCTACTATGCCCAGGGCTGTTCCGGCCATGGCGTAACCTATACGCACATGATCGGCCGTGTGCTGTCCGAAGCCATCCACGGCCAGTGCAGCCGCTTCGACGTGTTCGCCAAGCTGCCGCATTATCCGTTTCCGGGCGGCCGCTTGTTCCGGGTGCCGTTTACCGCGCTCGGCGCACTGTGGTACGACATGCGCGACCGCCTCGGCGTCTGATTCCGGCAATCCCGTTATAATCATCCGAGATACGCCTCGGATGCATGCCATGCCGTTTTCCCGTTACTGGCTTTTCCTGCTTTCCATCGCCGGTCTGGCGGGCTTCGGTCTGCGTTACTTCGGCGGTCACGCCTGGGCGCTTTTACCGATGATCGGATGTGCGGCACTCGTCGGCGTCGGCATCGCCGATCTGATTCAACGCCATTCAGCGCTACGCCGCAATTATCCGGTATTGGCACACGGTCGCTTCATGATCGAGTCGGTCCGTGTCGAACTGCGGCAATACCTGTTCGAATCCGATACCGAGGAAACCCCGTTCTCGCGCCAGCAGCGTTCGATTGTTTACCAGCGTGCCAAGGAAGAGCTGGATAAGCGCCCGTTCGGTACGCAAGGCAATGTCTATGCCGACCATTACGAGTGGATCAATCATTCGCTGCGGCCGGCACCGGCGCCCGACTTGCCATACCGCATCCGGATCGGCGGTAGCCGCTGCACGCAGCCCTATGATGCCGCGGTATTCAATATCTCGGCCATGAGTTTCGGCGCGCTTTCGGCCAATGCCATCCGCGCTCTGAATCTGGGTGCGAAAAAAGGCGGCTTCTACCACGACACCGGCGAGGGCTCGATTTCACGCTACCACTTGGAACACGGCGGCGATCTGGTCTGGGAAATCGGTTCCGGATATTTCGGCTGCCGTAACGATGACGGCACATTCAACGCCGAGCGTTTCCGCACCAATGCGAATCTTGCCAGCGTCCGGATGATTGAAATCAAGCTGTCGCAGGGCGCCAAGCCGGGGCAGGGCGGCATTTTGCCGGGCCCGAAGGTGACTGCGGAAATCGCCGAAGCCCGCGGTGTGCCGATCGGCGTTGATTGTCTATCACCGGCCAGCCATTCGGCATTTGATTCGCCCATGGGATTACTGCGCTTCGTGCAGGAATTGCGCGAGCTCTCCGGCGGCAAGCCGGTCGGCTTCAAGTTGGCCATTGGCCATGTCTGGGAATGGTTTGCCATCGCAAAAGCCATGCAGGAGAGCGGCCTTTTGCCCGATTTCATTGTGGTGGACGGCGGCGAGGGCGGAACTGGCGCCGCCCCGCTCGAGTTCACCGACCACGTCGGCATGCCATTGCGCGAAGCCTTGATGATCGTGCACCAGACCTTGGTCGGTTTGAATCTGCGCAGCGACATCAAGATCGGCGCGGCCGGCAAGATCATTACCGGTTTCGATATCGCGCGTACCCTGGCCATCGGCGCGGACTGGGTCAATGCCGCCCGGGGCTTCATGTTCGCGGTTGGCTGCATTCAATCGCAGTCCTGCCATACCGGACGCTGTCCGACCGGGGTCGCCACCCAGGATGCCAGTCGCCAGAAAGGGCTCAATCCGATGGATAAATCCGAGCGGGTTTATCATTTCCAGAAGAACACCGTTAAGGCGCTTGCCGAAATCCTGTCGGCCGCTGGGCTGAGCCACCCCGAAGAGCTTGGTCCGGAACATATCATCCGACGCATCGATGCCAGTACCGTGCTGCCGCTATCGAAGGTCTATCCCCAGGTCAGGCCTGGAGAGCTGCTGACCGGGCCTCCGGATCATCCGAGTCTGCGCGAGTACTGGCAAGGCGCTCGTTCGGATTCCTTCGCCCCGCCGGCAGATCTGCTGAACGCGCGCCGAAGCAAGCTGCAGTAATCGGCTTGCCTGCACTGCGGCTTTCCCGTAAAATAACGGTTCTTGGGCGATTAGCTCAGTGGTAGAGCATTGCCTTCACACGGCAAGGGTCGCAGGTTCGAACCCTGCATCGCCCACCAAGACAAAGCCCCGCAGATGCGGGGCTTTTTATTGCCGCTCAATTGGCAATCCGAATTTCCACATGGAACTAAGCTGCTCGGCTTCGGCGATTTCATCGGCGTTCATGGTCTTGGCCAGAACATCGCGCGGTTTGCTGGCCGGATAGTGCCCGTTCATTATGGCCACGTTGTACCAGGCGTAGGCCAGAACCACATCGCGCTTGAGGCCTTCGCCTTTGGCATACATCTGGGCCAGTTCGAACTGCGCTGCCATTTGTCCTTGTTGGGCCGACTTGGCGAACCACTGCGACGATTCGGACAGGCTGCGCGGTACGCCATCGCCTTTTTTCAGTTTCATGCCCAGATCGTACTGGCTGTCCTTGTCGCCCTGTTCGGCGCCCATCCGGTACCAGCGCAATGCGTCCTGCTTGCTTTCTTTCACGCCCTGCCCGGAGGCATACATGAAGCCAAGCGCGCTTTGCGAGTAGGCGTTGCCGCTCTCGGCCGCCTTCTGGAACCAAGTGGCCGCCTGCGCATAATCCTGGGCGGTATCGCGGCCACGGTAGTATTTGATGGCGAGGAACATCTGTGAATTGGTGTGACCCTGTTCGGCGGCGCGTGTGTACCAGTGCAGGGCCGCTTTGGGGTCACGCGGCGCCTTTTCACCCGTGTCGTAAAGCAGGGCCAGTTTGTACTGGGAAATCAGATGGCCCTGTTCTGCGGCTTTCTGGTACCACTGCATGGCTTCAGGAACGTTCTCCGGAACGCCCTTGCCGCCATAGTACAGTTGACCCACTTGATACTGGGCTTCGGCATCGCCGGCCGTTGCCTTGGCGGTATAAGAGCTCATGAGCTTTTTGTAGAGCTTCGCCGCTTCGCCGGCATCCTTGCGCACGCCGAGGCCGTATTCGTACATATAGGCCAGTTGCGCTTGGGCCGGGGCATAGTTTTTCTTCGCCAGCGGCGTCAGCAGTTTGACGCTTTGGCTGTAATTCCGTTCGGCGTAGGCCATCAGCGCCGCATCGAAACTGTCCGAAGCGGCGTCAGCGGCACCCGCGCCCGGAGCGGGCAGGGCAAGGGCCAAAAAAAGGGCAATGATTGCCCCAGATTGTTTAAACATCATGTGCCCATTTTACGCAAGTGCCTGAACACAATTGTAAATATTGCGTTCCGAGGCCGGAAAACCGGCCCTGTGTTCATTCCCCGCTCAGCTGATCTGATCGGCCGCGAAGCGGGCATCCAGAAAATCCATGGCATCCTGGACCTTCACGCGGGTCGCGCGCTCGAAGGCATCCGCGGCGGCCTGTTCATCATCCGCATCCAGCAAGAGGATCATCTGCGCGTGTTCGGCATGCACGATGGGCATGTTCGGTGCCAGTTTCAGTGCCGCACTCATGTGTTCTTCAGCGGCTTTCCGCTTGGCGCCGTAAGTCAGGCCGGCAAGTGTGCTGCCGACTTTGTTGACGATCTCGGCATGCCACAGCGCACTGGCCAGATGGGCCTCGGCATGCTTGGGGTCGAGCTTCAGGCAGGACTCCAAGGCAGTTTTGACTTTTCCGGCCAGACCCATTTTAAGCGCTTTGGCAATGGATAGGCCTTGCCCATAACGCCCGTAGCCGAAGGCCAGACGGTAATGACTGTTGGCTTCTTTGGGCAAGGCCACAACCGCTTGTTCACCGATTTCAGCCACTTCCTGGAAGCGGGTCAGTTTATCGTCATCTTTTTTGACCAGATAGGTGGCATGAATGCCCATGGCCTTTGCGGCAACACTCGCACCGACCGGCCCGAGTGCGATGCCCTGCTGGTAGGCCTGCTCGAATTCCCCGGCATGAAAGGCGCGCCAGGCACTCTGCAACTGCTCGGCCAGATCCCCGGCAGAAATCCCCTTGGGGGCTGACTTGCCGGCAGATTTGATCAGTTGCGCCGCACGTTTGTCATCCGGATAGGGCTCGCCATCGCCGGTATGCAGGGACTTCCAGGCTTTGGCCAAAGCCGGACCGTCATAAAAAAAGGCCTTGTTCGGGCTGGGAAATGCGGTCCAGGCGGATTTTTTGGTGGCCATGCGGGGCTCCTAGGCGTGGGTTTTCTGGGCGGCGGCAAAGGCCGCCAGTTGTTCGGGGGTGGCCTCATGCTGGAATTTCGTTTTCCATTCGGAAAAGGGCATGCCGTAAACGATGGTGCGTGCCTGTTCCTTATCCATGGTCAGGCCATGGGCTGCGGCGGCCTCCTGATACCACTGTGAGAGGCAATTACGGCAGAACCCGGCCAGAATCATCAGGTCGATGTTCTGTACGTCAGGCCGGTCTTCCATCAAATGCTTGATCAGGCGCCGGAACGCCGCGGCTTCCAGTTCGGTGTTCAATCGTTCGGTGTCCATCGGTTTTTTCCACTCCGGATGCGAGATAATAGCCTAACACCAGAACCGGACCCGGATAGACCATGACGGCCAAAGTATTGGATGGAAAACGCATAGCCGATACCCTGCTGGATGATCTGGCGGAGCGGGTGCGCGCCCGGGTCGAGGCCGGACTGTCCCGTCCGGGGCTGGCTGTGGTCCTGGTCGGCAATGATCCGGCTTCGGGTGTTTACGTCCGCAACAAAAGGCGCGCCTGTGAACGTGTCGGCATCCACGCCTATGACTACGATTTGCCGGCACAAACCACGGATGCCGAACTGCTTGCCTTGATTGACCGCCTGAATGCCGACCCTAAAATCCATGGCATTCTGATGCAGCTGCCCCTGCCTGACGGCAGGGACGGCACGTGGTTGATCGATCGCATTGACCCCAACAAGGATGTTGACGGCTTCCATCCGACCAATGTCGGCCGCCTTGCATTGCGTCAGTTCGGATTGCGCCCCTGTACCCCCCGTGGCATCACGACCCTGCTGGCCTATACCGATCAGCCGGTTCGTGGCCGCAGTGCCGTCATTGTCGGTGTCAGCAATCATGTCGGCCGTCCGATGGGCCTGGAGCTGCTGATTGCCGGTTGTACGGTGACTTCCTGCCATAAATTCACCCCGAAGGAAGTGCTGGAAGCCCATGTCCGACAGGCCGACATCCTGGTGGTGGCGGTCGGCAAACCGGCGATGATTCCCGGCGAGTGGATCAAGCCCGGGGCCGTGGTCATCGATGTCGGCATCAACCGCATGGACGACGGACGCCTGTGTGGCGATGTCGAATACGCGGCGGCGGCCGAACGCGCCAGCTGGATTACACCGGTGCCTGGCGGTGTCGGCCCGATGACCGTGGCCACACTCATGCAGAACACCTTGGAGGCCTGCGAGTCCATCGACCGTTAGGCTGACGGCGGCACCTGCAATCGGGTATAATGGATTGCTTCACAAGCTCGGAGCTGTCCATGCTGCGCATTCTCGCTGAAGCCCTCACGTTCGATGACGTGTCCCTCGTTCCCGCGCACTCTTCGGTCCTGCCGAAAGACGTCCGTCTGGCCACACAACTGACCCGCAATATCCGGATCAATCTGCCGATCGTCTCGGCGGCGATGGACACCGTGACCGAAGCCCGCCTTGCCATTGCCATGGCCCAGCTCGGCGGCATCGGCATCCTGCACAAGAACATGAGCGCCGCCGAGCAGGCCGCGCACGTGGCCATGGTCAAGAATTTCGAGGCCGGCGTCATCCGTGAGCCGTTTACCGTCGGTCCGGACACCACCATCGGCGAAGTGCTGAAACTGACCCGGGCCCGCAATATTTCCGGTGTGCCGGTGGTCGAAGGCGGTCAACTGGTCGGCATCGTCACCAGCCGCGATATGCGCTTCGAAAAGAAACATGACGATCCGGTCCGCAACATCATGACCAAGAAAGACCGTCTGGTCACGGTTTCCGAAGGCGCCAGCGACGACGAAGTACTGGCGCTGATGCATAAGCACCGCATCGAAAAAGTGCTGGTGGTGAACGACGGTTTCCAGCTTCGCGGACTGATCACCGTGAAAGACATCCAGAAAGCGAGGGATAACCCCAACGCCGCCAAGGATGCCAGTGAGCAGCTGCTGGTCGGCGCCGCGGTCGGCGTCGGCGGCGATACCGAGGCCCGTGTCGAAGCGCTGGTGCATGCCGGCGTTGATGTAATTGTGGTCGATACCGCACACGGCCATTCCCAGGGCGTTTTGGAGCGCGTGGCCTGGGTCAAGAAGAACTTCCCGAATGTCGATGTCATCGGCGGCAATATCGTCACCGCCGATGCCGCTCTGGCCTTGATGGACCATGGCGCCGATGCCGTGAAAGTCGGTGTCGGCCCGGGTTCCATCTGCACCACACGTATCGTTGCCGGTGTCGGTGTCCCTCAGATTACCGCAGTGTCGATGGTGGCTGAAGTGCTCAAGGGTCGCATTCCCCTGATCGCCGACGGTGGTATCCGTTATTCCGGCGATATCGCCAAGGCCTTGGCCGCCGGAGCATCCAGCATCATGATCGGCGGCCTGTTCGCCGGCACCGAAGAGGCTCCCGGTGAGGTCGAGTTGTTCCAGGGCCGCAGTTACAAGAGTTACCGCGGCATGGGCTCGCTCGGTGCGATGGAGCAGGGCAGCAAAGACCGTTATTTCCAGGATGCTTCCGATGCCGACAAACTGGTACCGGAAGGAATCGAAGGCCGCGTGCCGTATCGCGGCCATCTGGGTTCGATCGTGCATCAACTGGCCGGCGGTATCCGCGCCTCCATGGGCTATGTCGGCTGTGCCACCATCGAAGAGATGCGTACCAAGCCGAAATTCGTGCGCGTGACCAACGCCGGTACCCGCGAGGCGCACGTGCACGACGTGCAGATCACCAAAGAACCGCCGAATTACCGCGCAGGCTGAAATGACCGATATTCACAGTGACAAGATTCTCATCCTCGATTTCGGCGCGCAATATACGCAGCTGATCGCCCGCCGCATCCGTGAAGCCGGGGTGTATTGCGAAATCTGGGCTTGGGACCATAATCCGGCCGACATCGCCGCATTCGCACCCAAAGGCATCATCCTGTCCGGTGGTCCCGAATCGACCACTGAAACCGATTCGCCGCGTGCCCCGCGGGAAGTGTTCGATTGCAAAGTACCGGTGCTCGGCATCTGCTACGGCATGCAGACCCTGGCGATGCAGTTCGGTGGTCTGGTTGAATCCGGCCATCACCGTGAATTCGGCGCCGCCGTAGTCAAGGTCGATCGCCCGTGCGCATTGCTCGATGGCTTGAACGACGCAACCGGCCAACCGCCGCGCCTGAACGTCTGGATGAGTCACGGCGACCGCGTCACCCGCGTGCCGGATGGCTTCACCGTGACCGCCTCGACCGACACCGTACCGATCGTGGCCATGGCCGATGAAGCGCGCCGCTATTACGGGGTGCAGTTCCATCCGGAAGTTACCCATACCCAGTCCGGCGAAGCCCTGCTGGCGCGCTTCGTCAAAGACATCTGCGGCTGTCGCGCCCTGTGGACGGCCGCCAATATCATCGATGACCAGATTGCACGTGTGAAGGCGCAGGTCGGCGATGACGAGGTCCTGCTCGGCCTGTCGGGAGGCGTCGACTCCTCGGTGGTTGCGGCCCTGCTGCACAAAGCCATCGGCACCAAACTGACCTGTGTGTTCGTCGATACCGGCCTGCTGCGCTGGCAGGAAGGCGATCAGGTCATGGCCATGTTCGCCGAGCACATGGGTGTCAAGGTCATCCGGGTCAATGCCGCCGAACGCTATTTTGCCGCGCTCAAGGGCGTGGATGAACCGGAAGCCAAGCGGAAAATCATCGGCCGCCTGTTCGTGGAGATTTTCGAAGAGGAATCGGCCAAGCTCAGCAACGTGAGATGGCTGGCGCAGGGCACCATCTATCCGGACGTGATCGAATCGGCTGGCAGCAAGACCGGCAAGGCGCACGTGATCAAATCGCACCACAACGTCGGCGGTCTGCCCGAACACATGAAACTGGGTCTGGTCGAGCCCTTGCGCGAACTGTTCAAGGACGAGGTCCGCCGCATCGGCGTCGAACTCGGCCTGCCGCCGCACATGGTCTACCGTCACCCGTTCCCCGGCCCCGGTCTGGGTGTACGCATCCTGGGTGAGGTCAAGCCCGAGTTCGCCGAACTGCTGGCCAAGGCCGATGCCATTTTCATCGACGAGCTGCGCCAATCCGGTTGGTACGACAAAACCTCGCAGGCCTTCGCGGTGTTCCTGCCGGTCAAATCGGTCGGGGTGGTCGGTGATGCCCGTGCCTACGAATGGGTCATCGCCCTGCGGGCGGTGGAAACCGTGGACTTCATGACCGCCCACTGGGCACATCTGCCTTACGAGCTTTTGGGAACGGTTTCAAACCGTATTATCAATGAGTTGAAGGGTGTTTCTCGCGTAGTTTATGACATTTCCGGCAAGCCGCCGGCGACCATTGAATGGGAATAATGACGGAGTTCGGCACCCAAGATGTAGTCTGGATGACCCAGGCCTTGGCGCAGGCCACGGCTGCGGAAGCCCTTGATGAAGTCCCGGTCGGTGCAGTCCTGATTGGTACCGACGGCGCCTTGCTTGCCGCCGGACACAACCGTACGGTATCGAATTCCGATCCCTGTGCCCATGCCGAAATCGAGGCATTGCGGGCCGCCGGCAAGGACTTGGGCAATTACCGGCTTCTGGGCACCACCCTGTACGTCACCCTCGAGCCCTGCGCCATGTGCGCTATGGCGCTGGTGCATGCCCGGGTAAAAAGGGTGGTCTATGCCGCAGCTGACCCGAAAACCGGCGCCTGCGGTTCGGTCTTTGATTTATTGAGCGATCCGCGCCATAACCACAAGGTGGAAGTGCAGGGCGGCTTACTGGCCGAGGAGGCCGGGAATCGCCTGAGCGCTTACTTCAAAGCCAAACGCCGATCTGTCTAACGCATTTCTTCTTCGATTTCGGCCTCGAAGCTTTTCACCGAGGCCCAGACTTCCCGGCCCAGATAGAACGCGGCGCCGAACAGAAACAGCATGCCCGCCAGTCCGAATCCCGTGGGCAACAGCGAGAGACGGTTGCCACTGAACGCATCCACGGCAAGCGCCAGACTGGTCACGATGAAGCACCCGAGCGCGCAATAAAGGAACAGGCAGGCACGCAGCAGGAAGTTGCTGCGTTTGCGGTGCCGAAGAATCTGGCTTTCCAGCGAAGGCTGGTTGCGCGCATTTTCATTCCATTTCCGGAGCAGAATACGCAGACGGTCGACCACCCGGGCCAGGCGGTTATTGGCCGAGAGCAGCAGCGAGCCGGTCGCTGCCATCAGCAAAGCCGGCGCCAGCATGGCGGTAAGAATCGAATAGTGACTGCTGATTCCGGGAGTCATGGTCGGTGTCCGTCGGGATTTGTTACAGTATAAACACAGCCAAGGACCGCCTGATGACCGATGACCGTAAAAACCGCCTGATCTGGATTGATTGTGAAATGACCGGACTCGTTCCGGAACAGCACGCGCTTCTGGAAATCGCGGCCGTCATCACCGATGCCGAGTTGAACATCCTGGCCCGCAGTCCGGAGTTCGCCATCCGCCACCCGCTGGCCACATTGGAAGCCATGGACGACTGGAACCGGAATACCCATGGCAAGTCCGGGCTTTGGCAGCGTGTTCTGGAAAGCCCGTTTGACACCGCGCAGGCCGAGGCCCATATGCTGGTCTTTCTTGCCGAATGGGTCGATGCGAAAGCCTCGCCGATGTGCGGAAATACCATTTGCCAGGATCGCCGCTTTCTGGCGCGCCTGATGCCGCGGCTGGAAGCCTATTTCCATTACCGCAACGTTGACGTGTCGACCTTGAAGGAACTCTGTCGCCGCTGGAATGCACCGCTGCTGAATGGGTTCATCAAGAGCGGGGCGCACACCGCACTGGCCGATATCGAAGAATCCGTGGCGGAGCTGAAGTACTACCGCCGGTTCATGGGGCAACTGGGCGGCGCGGGCAGCACGACGCCCTGATCCTGACTTGCCGGCCGGTCAGCCGCCGGCCTTTAGTTTTGCCAGGCGCAACCAGGTGTCGATGACGGTGTCCGGATTCAGCGACACCGACTCGATGCCCTGTTGCAGCAGCCAATCGGCCAGATCCGGATGATCCGATGGGCCTTGACCGCAGATGCCGATGTACTTGCCCTTGCGGCGTGCGGCCTCGATGGCCAGCGACAGCAGTTTCTTGACCGCCGGATTGCGCTCGTCGAACAGGTGCGCCACGATGCCGGAATCGCGGTCCAGGCCGAGCGTCAGCTGGGTCAGGTCGTTGGATCCGATCGAGAAACCGTCGAAAATGTCGAGGAACTCGTCGGCCAGCAGGGCATTGGACGGCACCTCGCACATCATGATGACTTTCAGGCCGTTTTCGCCGCGTTTCAGACCGTTGGCCTCGAGAATCTCGATGACTTTCCGGCCTTCCTCGAGGGTGCGCACGAACGGAATCATGATCCAGCAGTTGGTCAAGCCCATTTCTTCACGGACTTTTTTCACCGCGCGGCATTCCAGGGCAAAACAGTCACTGAAGCTCGGGTCGATGTAACGCGAAGCGCCGCGGAAGCCGATCATCGGATTTTCTTCATGCGGCTCGTACTGCTCGCCGCCGATCAGGTTGGCATATTCGTTCGATTTGAAATCGGACAGCCGGACAATCACCGTTTCCGGCGCGAAGGCGGCCGAGAGGGTGGCGATGCCTTCAGCCAAGCGTTCCACATAGAACGATACCGGGTCGGCATAACCGGCCATCAACGGACGGATCTGGGCTTTGACTGATTCCGGCTGGTTGTTGAAATCCAGCAGGGCTTTCGGATGTACGCCGATCTGGCGGGCGATGATGAACTCCAGGCGGGCCAGACCGATGCCTTGGTTCGGCAGCTGGGCGAAGTCGAAAGCCCGTTCCGGATTGCCGACGTTCATCATGATTTTCAGCGGGGCCGGGGGCATGTTGTCGAGATCGGTGACGATTTTTTCGAAGGGCAGGATGCCGTCGTAGATGAAGCCGGTGTCGCCCTCGGCGCAGCTGACCGTGACCGGCGCACCGTCGGGAATACGGTCCATGGCATCGCCGCAGCCGACCACGGCCGGTACGCCGAGTTCACGGGCGATGATGGCGGCATGGCAGGTCCGGCCGCCGCGGTTGGTGACGATGGCCGATGCCCGTTTCATGATGGGTTCCCAGTCGGGGTCGGTCATGTCGGCGACCAGCACATCGCCGGGCTGGAGCTTATCCATTTCGGCAATGCTGCGGATCACGCGGGCGGCACCGGCACCGATCTTGTGACCGATGGAGCGACCCTCGACCAGGACATCGCTTTTCCCACTGAGGTGGAATCGTTCGATTTGGGTATGCTTGCCGCGTGATTTCACGGTTTCCGGACGGGCCTGTACGATGTAAAGCTTCCCGGTCACGCCGTCTTTGGCCCATTCGATGTCCATCGGACGTTGGTAGTGTTCCTCGATGACCAGGGCCTGGCGTGCCAGTTCCTCGACATCGGAATCGCTGATACAGAAGCGGTTACGAAGTTCGTCCGGCGTCGATTCGTTGCGCACACGTTCACCGGCGACATCGGAATAGACCATGCGGATCTGCTTGCTGCCGAGTGTGCGGCGCAGAATGGCGTGTTTGCCCTGGCGCAGGGTCGGCTTGTAAACATAGAACTCATCCGGATTGACCGCGCCCTGCACGACGTTTTCGCCAAGACCATAGCTGGCGGTGATGAACACGGCATCACGGAACCCGGACTCGGTGTCGAGGGTGAATAACACGCCCGAGGATCCGATATCGGATCGAACCATTAGTTGCACGCCGGCTGAGAGGAATACATCCTCATGCTTGAAGCCATGATGCACGCGGTAGGCAATGGCGCGGTCGTTGTACAGCGAGGCGAACACTTCCTTGACTTTGGCGACCACGTCTTCCACGCCGGTGACATTCAGGAAGGTTTCCTGCTGGCCGGCGAAGCTGGCGTCAGGAAGGTCTTCAGCGGTCGCGGAAGAACGTACGGCGACCGAGACTTCGTCGGCGCCGGCGCGCTTGCACAATTCGGCATAGGCTTCACGGATAGCGGCATCCAGAGTCGGCTGCAGGGGGGCGTCCATGACCCACTGGCGGATTTCGCGGCCGATGTCCATCAGGGTGCCGACATCATCGATGTCGAGCCCGTCCAAACGGTCGTAGATGCGCTGGGTCAGGGTGTTGTATCGGATGAATTCTTCGAAGGCATCGGCGGTGGTGGCGAAGCCGCCGGGAACCGAGACGCCGAGTTGGCCGAGATGGCCGATCATTTCGCCGAGGGAGGAGTTTTTGCCGCCGACTTGCGCCAGGTCGGAAAGACGGAGGTGGTCCAGCCAAAGTACCGGGGGGGTCAAAGCGCATCTCCTGGGCGAATTCAGTGCGCATATTATAGCCGATTGCCCGCAGCGCATCGCGCATTTTCCGGCAGCCGCAAATGGGGCACAATAGGGCATGCAACCGCGAGGAGAAGGCATGCGCCCCGTTTTCTATGTGTCGGACGGTACCGGCATCACCACAGAGACCATCGGTCACAGCGTACTGGCGCAGTTCCAAGGCGTGCAATACAGCGCGCGGCGCATTCCTTTCGTCGACAGTATGGACAAGGCGATGCACGCCGCCGCGGTCATCGAGGCCGAGCAGGAGCGAAGCGGTCACCGTGCGCTGGTGTTTACCAGCCTTGTCGATCCCGCCGCCGGCGCGGTCATTGCCGACACCGGTGCGTTGATGATGGATGTCATCGGACCCTTCGTGCATCCGCTCGAACGCGAGCTCGGGGTAGGGCGTACGCCACGGGTCGGCGGTGCGCATGCCCTGGTGGATTACAAAGCCTATGAAGAGCGCATCAACGCCACCAACTTCGCACTCACCCATGACGACGGCATCAGTTACAACTATGCCAATGCCGATCTCATTCTGGTGGGGGTTTCGCGTTCCGGCAAAACACCGACCTGCCTGTACATGGCTCTGCATTACGGCGTTAAGGCAGCCAACTACCCGCTCACCGAGGAGGACCTGCAGGGTGAGGGGCTGCCGAAGCGGCTACAGCCGTTCCGCCAGAAACTGTTCGGTTTGACCATCGACCCGGACCGCCTCCAGCAGATCCGTCAGGAGCGCAAACCGGGGTCGAAATATGCCACCCTGGTCCAGTGCCAGCAGGAGGTCAAACGGGCCGAGGCGCTGTTCCGCAGCATCCGTCTGCCGCATCTTTCAACCACCAACATGTCGATCGAGGAAATTTCCAGCAAAATCCTCGCGCAGTTGGGCATCCAGAACCAGCTGTACTGATGCGGGCGCCCCAAATCACCGGACTTTTCGACCGATTCAACCGGTTCACCTGGCTGATGGATTTGTATGCCGACAATTTCCGGCGTCTGCAGGATCTGACCGATTTCGACCTGCTTGTGCCAGGAGTTTTCCTTTCGGAAGGGCAGGACGGTCTGCTTCTGCGGCTGGAAGTGCTGGCGCGCCACAACTACACCCTCGAGCTCAAACTCAGCTATACCCTGCGCGATGACCGGACCGGCGCACTTGACCCTTCCGCGATGATCCGGATTTACCTCGACTCTGCCCAAGCCGAGGTCAGCCACTGCTACATCGGCCGGCGCTGGCAGGACGTGCTGGGCATCCATCCGACCCCGGCCCAGATGGTTTCCCACCGCCTGCGCATGAACGGGTTTCTCAACAAATGGCTGCTTTACCTCAAGCAGCAGAAGCATGGTCGCTCCAGCTGGCAGGCGGAGCCGGCACCTGCGGCGTTCACCGGAAATTAATGTTTTTTCCGCGACAGGCTTGACGCTCCCTGAAAACCTCCCTATAATTTCACTTCTCACAGCACGTGGGGCTATAGCTCAGCTGGGAGAGCGCTTGCATGGCATGCAAGAGGTCATCGGTTCGATCCCGATTAGCTCCACCAATGTGACCGTTTTTATAGGCTGCTGTCCCCATCGTCTAGAGGCCTAGGACATTACCCTTTCACGGTAGCGACCGGGGTTCGAATCCCCGTGGGGACGCCACAAAATAGAAGACCCGCCGCAAGGCGGGTTTTTTATTGTCCGAGTTGCCGTGTGGGCAACTGTAAATTCTCTGTGAAATCAATCCGGGTGGCGGGACGCAACCGCGGCCTGGACGTATCATGAAACAGGCCAAGCCAGGAGGTGCCCATGGATACGGTTTTGAGAACACGCAAGGCGATTCTGCTGCTGATGCTCGCAGCCGGCCCGGTTTCGGCGGCCAGCTTCGACTGCGCAAAGGCCAAACGGCCGGAGGAAAAGCTGATTTGCGCCAGTCCCGAGGTGAGCCGCCTCGATTCATCCATGGCGTCTTCCTATAAGACGCTTCTGCAGCGTCTATCGCCCGAAGCACAGAATGATGTGCGCCGTAGCCAAAGGGAGTGGTTGGCGTTCTGGCCCATTTCCTGCCGTGAAGAGGGTGAGCCCCTGAACCCGAAAAGCAAAGATGCACAGAACTGCGCTGCGGCCCGCTACAAGGATCGGATCGCCCTGTTCCAGGGGCCGGATTCCGTCACCGGAGACATTGTCCTGTATCCGGTCTGTATGTATGGCATCCGTCAATCCGATGCCGAAGTGGAATGGATTAAATACGCCCAGAACGTCACCTATTTCCCGGCAGTCGATCTGGGGCAGGCTGCCCATGAAAAGAAAAATCTTGCGGCGCTGATCGATCGCTGGCTGCGCAAGGACATTTCTTCTTCCGGCAAGGCCGTCGATGCCGCTTCCGATTCCGAAACCGGCCGGCGTTTCATCGGAAGTCTGTCGATGCTGCTCAGTACCGGAACTTCCTCCTACTTCTACGGTCATGGCGCCGCGCATCCCGTCAGCAGCTACAGCACACAGCATTTCTATCTTCCGAAAGCACGTCCGATGCTTGCCGCCGATATCTTCCAGGGCAACCAATGGCAGGATGGCCTGACGGCACTGGTCGAAAAGCAGTTGAAGAAAGATCTTGCTGATTCCTATTACATCGATTCACGTGCAGACCTCAGGAAGCTGGTCATCGACACGGCGCATTGGCAGTTCGACCGCAACAAACTGACCTTGTCGTTCAATCCCTACGAAGTCGCGCCTTATGCCGCCGGCGCCCCGAGCGTGAGCCTGCCCTGGTCGGCCCTAATGCCCTGGTTGACCGTGCAGGTGAGGAACGAGGTTTCCCGCAAGTAAGCCTTCAAAGTGTGGCTTGACTGTGAATTCTTCGTGCATTGTGCGCCGATTCACATTTTTCAGGGCCGGCAGGAATTTTAACTATATATTCCACGTTTCCGTGTTGTTAGTATTTGCGCATGCCGACATCGCACCAGAAGAAAAAAATCATCGGATCTCTCCCGCAACGTTACCTCGCTGCGGCGATCCTTGGGCTTGCCGCATTGGCGGCTTCCTATGCATTCGGTGGCCCCGGCGGAAAAGCCCCGTTTCTTTATGCATTGCCTGCTGTCGCCATCAGCCTGTATCTGACCGGGCTGTATCCAACGCTGTGCATGGTGTTGTTTGTCACGGCCGCAGGGTATGTGGGGCTGAGTGCACCTTACGGTGAATTCGTCTACAAGTCCGCGGCAATGCCGAGAGTGGCCGTGTTTCTGCTGCTGGCGGCGTTACTGGTGTCGATTCACATTCTTGTCAGACGCAGCGAGAAGCGCGACCGGCAGGCCTATCTGCGTCTAATCAAGGACCAGACCGAGTTCGTCTGCCGTTGCACGCCCAATGGCCGCCTGATATACGTCAACGAGGTGTTCTGCACCTATTTCAATAAAACCGCATCCGAACTGATTGGCAGCATCTGGTTTCCGGGAATGTGGCAGAGCCGTCTCCTTGAGGTCCGCCGCAAGCTCGATACGCTTTCTCCGCAGAACCCGACGGTCAGGATTGAGGACCGTATCCTGACGTCCGAGGGAAGTCCGCGCTGGGCGGAATTTCTCGTGCGCGGACACTTCGATGCCGACAGCAACTTGGAAGAGATACAGTATGTCGGGCATGACATCACTGCGCTCAAGCATTCGGAACGCGAGCTTTCGAATACTATTGCCCTGCAAAACATCATGCTTGATAACAATCTGGTCGGCATGGTTAAAGTCTACAAGCGGAAAATCATTTGGCATAACAAAGAACTCATCCGCATACTCGGATTGCCCGATGCGGACTACGCGGGCCAGAGTACGCAGGCGCTGTTCAGCGATGAGGACACTTACCGCAAACTGGGTGAAGAGACCTATCCGGTGCTGAAATCGAGGGGCGTCTACCGGGATGAACTCAAGGTAAGACATGTAGCGAGCGGCAGGGACATCTGGGTCAGCGTCAACGGCGTGATGCTGCCGGATGACGATGATGTTTCATTCTGGATGTTCCTGGACGTGAGCGACAGCAAAACCAAGCTGCAAGCGGCGCAGGACATCGCCAATCACGACCCGCTGACCGGTCTTCCCAACCGGCGTCTTCTGGATGACCGCTTGCAGCAGGCGTTGTCGTATGCCGTCCGCACCGGCAGCATGGTGGCGGTCTGCAGCGTGGATCTGGATGGCCTCAAGCCGACCAATGACCGTTACGGACATCACATTGGCGACCTGTTGCTGAAGACAGCCGCGGAGCGCATGCTCGCCAATGTCCGCCCTTACGACACGGTAGCCCGGCTTGGCGGGGACGAATTCGTCTTCCTGTTGAGTAATCTTCAGGATTTGGCGGATTGCCATGCGAGCATCCAGCGGATACTGGACGCCCTGCGACAGCCATTGGAAATGGAAGGTGCTGAAGTGATTCCTATGGGCGCCAGCATCGGCGCGGCAATTTTCCCCGAACACGGCAACGGTTCAGATGCCCTGCTGAACCAGTCTGATTTCGCCATGTACCAGGCCAAAAATGCCGGGGGCGGGCGTTATTGCATCTATGATCCGGGAATGGGCCGCGCTGCCTGAAGGCTGTCGGATTCTGAGCGCGCCACCTTGCTGGTCACGGTGAGGTCCGCAGTGACATTGCCCAGTGTGGCGAAGATGTCGGGAATCATGTCGACCGCAACCAACAGACCCAGCGGCTCTACCGGCAGGCCGGCAGCCTGTACCACCGGGAGATTGGTGCCCATGAAAATAGCCTGCCCGGGCAAGCCGACCGAACCGATTGAAATCACCACGGACAGGGCAACGCAGATTGCCACGGTCAGCAAGGGCAACTCGATGCCATAGGCCCAGGCGATGAATGAAACCACGCCGAGATATTGGATCGGACTGGTAATGCGGAACAGAGAAACCGCCAAAGGCAGAACGAGTCCGGTGACCTGGCCCGGATAACCCAGTTTACCGGCACTTTCGACCATGGCCGGAAGCGTCGCCACCGAGGATTGGGTACTCATCGCCACCACCTGGGCCGGCAATATCGTCCTGGCATAATGCAGCAGCGGTTCGCCATTGCCGATGCGTGCGATGCCATAGAGGATGGCGGTAATGCCCAGATACAGGACGCAAAGCATGCCGATGTAGATGCCGAGCACCTGAATGACGCTGCCGCCTGCTTGGGCACTGATCGGCAGAATCAATGCAAAAACACCGATGGGGCCTGCCAGCAGAATCCAATGCACCATGCGGATGACGGTGTCGGCGATGCCTTGGAAGAAATTGACGATGAGGGCGCGGCGTTCCGCCTGTAACTGGGTCAGCGCGAAGGCGAACAATAGGGTGAATGCCACCAAAGGTACGATGGCTCCAGTGACGGCCGCAGCCAGCACATTGGTCGGAATGAGGGTGGTGGTCCAATCCCCGGCCGGCGGCGGCGGGGCGGGGCTGGCCGCTGATTTGAGCACATCCATCAGTTCAGGATTGTGCGCCATGAAACCGAGCAGGAAAGGGGCTGTGATGGCCGTCGCCAGCCCTGCCAGAAACAACAGACTGACAATCCAGATCAGGGCTTTGCGGGCAATCCGGCCGGAAGTGGCGATGTCATTGGCCTGATTGATGCCAACCACCAGCAAGGACACCACCAAGGGCACAATGGTCATCTGCAGGGCATTCAACCACAACTTGCCGATGGGTTGAGCCACAGCCGATGCGGCCGATACCGCTTCCGGGGTGAAACGGCTCATCCCGATGCCGGTCATGACGCCCAGAATCAGGCCGAGAAATACACGTGTCGAAGCAGTCAATTTCATTTGTTCAGGCTCAGGTCGGGCAGTTGCCATGGCGTTTTAAAACGTTGGAATTCGGTGTCGGGCAAGAGGACAAACACCGGGTTTTTGGCCTGATTCAGCCAGAGCAGCAGGCGGTCCATGTCGGGCTCGGTCATCGCGGTACAGCCTGCCGTTGCGGCGCCGGGTGAACGCCAAAGGTGGGCGAAAATACAACTGCCGCCCTTGGGCCGGTTTTCCGGATTGTGGGCGATGACAAAGCCTTTATTGTAGAGATGATCGCCGCTGTGAATGTCGCGGCGCATGGGCTCGCTTGAACCCGCTATGGCTTCCGGCCCGACATCACGGACGGACACGATGCGGTTATAAAGCGGAGAAGCATTGACATCGATGCACCAGTCATCGGCGGTCATCGCCTGGTAACCAAGACCCGTTGTCAGCGATGCCGGCTGACCGAATGCCATGCCGATTTGGAAGATCCCTGCGGGTGCTTTGCCATCGCCTTCGACCTTGAAAGGCCCGTCATTCGGGGATTCATGCAGTCCGAGACCCCAGCCTGCGCCGTTTTTACCGATACTCACCGGAAAATCGATGCCGGCGGCGTGCCATTGCCCCTTCCGGCGCTCAAAGGTCCGCAGATGGCCGCTTGCCGTTTGCCAATCCGGCGCAATGACCAGCACCATCTGGGTGCCTTCGCTTGCCCATGGCGAGGGAACGGCAGCTTTACCCGTGGCGAGCGGAGCGAAAGACAAGAGCAGCGGAAAGAGGAGTTTTCGCATCATTCAAACCAGGAAATGTTGGCCGGCGCCTGTATGCCCAAACCCGGACGGTCGGAAACCGATATGACAGCATCATCGAATCGTACGTTGCCGTCAATCGGATCGAAACAGCCCAGAGAGGGGCCATCAAGATCGATACGGCTGATGACCGAGCTCTTGGCAATGGCCAGATGCACAGCGGCGGCGGCACTGATGCCGCCCTCCAGCATGCAACCCATCATGCATTCCATGTTCTGCCCGGCACAGTAATCGGCGATGGCAATGGCATTGGACAGGCCTGCGGACTTCATCAGTTTGATGTTGATGATATCGGCTGCCGACGCCGCATGCAGGGCCTTGACCTGGGCCAGATCAAATGCGCTTTCGTCGGCCATGAGCGGTATGCGTGATTTGGCGGCCTTGATGATCTGCATGCCCTTGATATCATCGGCGGCAACGGGCTGTTCAATGAGATCGAAGTCCAGACCGGCGGCATCCAAGGCCCGCAGTACGGCAATGGTCTGGTCCGCGGTCCATCCCTGGTTGGCATCGATGCGCAGCGTCGCCCGGCCGGCGACGGCACGATGGATGGCCTGCAACCGGCCGATATCGTCTTCAGGCTGTTTACCGACCTTGATTTTCAGAGCCGTAAATCCCCGCCCGATGGCTTTTTCACAGTCGGCAATCATCATGGCGGTGTCATTGACGCTGATGGTCAGGTCGGTCGTCAGACGGGGCGTGCCGCCGCCGAGCGCCTCATAAAGGGGCAGGGCGCGTGACTGTGCGTACAGATCGTATAGCGCTATTTCAGCCGCGGCTTTGGCACTGGTGTTTTTCGGAAGGGCGTTCTGGACAATGCCGCAATTGCCCGAGATGTCCCGCACATCGCGACCGAGCAATGCAGGGCCAAGGGTGTTTTGCAGGGCGTCGAGAATGCCGGCGAGGCTGTCGCCGGTGATGGCCACCGTCGGCGGTGCCTCGCCGTAAGCGAAGAGGCCGTTGTCGGTGTCAAACCGGAGGACGGCATCCTCGATCGAATCAACCGTCCGCAACGCCGTTTTGAAGGGCGTGCGCAATGGAATGCGCAACAGGCCTGTTCTGAACGCGCGGATGCGCATACTCAGCCGCCTTCCGGAAAGATGCGCTGTACCGCGGTAATGGCCTCGATGTAGGACTTTTCGGGGCCACTGGCCATCGCCAATAAAGGCGTAACTGCAACCCCATTCGTCGGTAACCGATGGAATTGACCACCAATTACCACGCCGCTGTTCTGCGAATCATGGATTACCCATGGGCCATGACTGTCCTGGCCGATGACCAGCATGACATGTCCGGGAATGAACACCAGATCACCGATGCGAAGCCGGTGGATTTTTTCGAGACGTTGCACCTTGGTCATTTCCGGAGTGAACGCAATCCGTCCGTAGGTTCCCATGCGCTGCTGTTCGCCGGTGTTTCGCGGGAGCAGGATTCCGAGTGACCGGTAGGTTTCAGATACAAAACCGCTGCAGTCACGCCCGTTGTAATCGTGACCCCAGCCGTAGCGTTCGCCGATGAACTTGAAGCTCTGGCGGATCAGATTGCCGCGGGTGGCCGCCAGCGGTGCTTCGGAGGTATCTGCGGAGCGTGCAATCAGAACCGGTTTGAAATGCAGCATGCCGTTGTCCAGACGCAGCGGAAAATCGACGATCCATGCACCCAGACTGCCCTGGCCGTTGACCGGCTTTGATAGCGGCCAATCCGTGCGCAGCGGAAGAGTGCTGCCCATGTCCAGAACCTGCTCGGAGACCTGCGTGGAGTCCGGCTGGAATACGGTTCTGATCTGGCTGCCCGTGACAATACGGCGTGGTTGCTTTTGGGCATGCGTCATGACGATCTGTCGGGAGGCAAGACCGACCGCATCCGCATTTACCCAAGCGGCATAGTTCTGCGATTGGATGAAAAGCCATTTCCTGTCCTTGGATTCATGCAGGACGGCCACCGGTGTTCCCGGAAAAACGGCGGATTCCTGCAGGCGGTCGATGTCGATACCGCCTTTGCTGTCGAAGGCACGCTGATCGGTCGGAAATCGGCGGAGCGCACTTCGCTTGACGACCATGCCAAACAGCCGGTCATCGGCATCCTGGATGTTTGCAAGGTCGAGATTATCCAACCAGGCGTCGATGTCTTCGGAAGAAATCGACGTATCCACCGTTTTGAACAGGGCCGTACCCGGTCGTTTAGACAGGGCTTCGATGCGTTGTCGAATGGCGGCGGCCGGAACACGATTCGGCCATGTGCTCCAGTCGGCCATGCCAGGCTCGGAGGCCAGAAGGCGGCGGTTGCCGTCCTGAATCGTCGACGCCTGCAGCAGCACCTTATCGAGCTCAGGGCTGCGCTGCAGCCAATAAGTGGCAGACTGTTTTTCGGCGTTCAAACCGATGGCATTCCAATCCGCCTCCGGGGGCTCATAAGTCCATGCGTATGGGACGATGAGCATCAGCACGGCGGCAAGGGCAGGGCGGAGCTTGGTCATTCTCAGACTCCCATCATCTGGAATATACGGGCCAGCAGCAGGCCGCCACCGGTTCCGAGCAGATAGCCCAGCATGGCCAGTAAAACGCCGATCGGAGCCAGTGCGGGGGCATAGGTTGCCGCCAGCAAGGGTGCTGAAGCCACGCCGCCGATATTGGCGAGAGACGCGATGCCGCAAAGGGCCAGATCGAATTTAAACAGCCGGGCAGCGAAAAGCATCAATACGGCATGGATGCCCAGCACCAGAAAACCGCAGAGGATGTAAAGCGGGGCCTGACTCATGCCGGAAAAATCGGCACCGGAGGCCAAAGCCGCCACGACCACGGCAAGCAGGGCATTCGACACCGCCATTGAACCGGCAAGGCGTCGCAACGGGGTGAAAGAGGCTGCAAGCCCTAGGCCCGTGGCCAGCAGCATGGTCCAGGAGCCCGTGCTGAGCACCGGCGAGGACGGTAGCGCGGCGGCCATGGCATGGGCCGCATTTCCGACGATCAGTCCAAGGCCGAGCCAGAGCAGAATGAGACCAGCGTCCAGCTGTCGGGGGCCGCCATCACCAGAAGCGGCTGGCGCAAGCAGGTCCACCATGACCACCGATCGGTTTCGTTGGTTGAAGCGCATTTGCAGGGGCACGCTGGCAAAAAGCACCAGAACCCAAACCGCATAACAGATCGCATCGGTAAGCAGGGCATTGGCCATGGACTCCGGACGGATGCCTACCGCCTGCGAAACCGCCACCATGTTGGCCGTTCCGCCGATCCATCCGCCGGAAACGGAAGACAGCACCTGCCATGAATCCGAGGGGAGCCAGCCGCGCAGCAAGGCGAAGACGGCGAGAAACGCCAGAAGTATCGACAGTGTGGCGCACGCGAAGCCCAGCAGAATGCGCGGCCCCAGCGCAAGGATGGCTTTCATGTCGCAATTGACCAGCAGCAGGAACATCAACGCCGGCAACAGCCAATCCAGAATCTGTTTGCGCGCAGCCGTCATGTCCGCATCGGCTTGCCAGAAGCCACCGACAGACAGCGCGGTGACGGCAAGATAGGTCAGAACAATCGGCGGCAGAACCGTAAAAATCCGCCATGCCATGCGTTTTTCGAGGAACGGAAACACGCCGGCACACACCAGGAGGAGTCCGACATAAGCCCAGGCGCTTTGGATCATCGGATGCGTCCGTTCGGGAAATTATTCTGCATAAGGACAGTATAATCAGAAAGCCGATGCCACCCACGGAAGATGGATGAAAACTGCAGTTCTGTTCCTGTTGATGTCCACCCCGGGCTCCGTCACGGCGCCGAGGCCGTTGGTGGATGTGCGTGCGTTTTCACCCGGTATCGCGCTGGATATCCGCTATGCCACGGCAAAGAACTTCACCGGTAAGCCGGTGGCTGGGTATCGGGCAGGCAAGTGCCTTTTGCATGACCCCGCCGCGCGGGCATTGGCCGCCGTCGAGAGCGATCTGCGGGGCAGGGGCTACGGCCTGATAGTCTTCGATTGCT
>CAJAPA010000024.1 GCA_903942465.1 uncultured Gammaproteobacteria bacterium | reverse complement strand
GTGGAAGGCCAAGAAACATCTGGCCGACTCCAACATCGTGTTCACGCCCGGCCTGAACGAAGACCTGGGCGCGACCATGGTCTGGGGCACCCAGCAGACCAATCTGTTCGAAGGCGCCAAGTACGACGGCGTGTTCTCCATGTGGTACGGCAAGGGCCCGGGCGTGGACCGCTGCGGTGACGTGTTCAAACACGGCAATGCCGCCGGCACCTCGCCGATGGGCGGCGTGCTGGCGCTGGCCGCCGACGACCACGCCTGCCGCAGCTCGACCCTGCCGCACGGCTCGGAACTGGAATTCGTGTCGGCGATGATGCCGGTGCTGAACCCGGCCGGCGTGCAGGACATTCTCGACATGGGTCTGCTCGGCTGGGCAATGAGCCGCTTCACCGGGCGCTGGGTCGGTTTCAAGACCATCGCCGAAACCGTGGAGTCCTCGGCTTCGGTCAATGTCGATCCGCACCAGCTCGACATCATCATTCCCGAAGACTTCACGCTGCCCGCCGGCGGCCTGAACATCCGCTGGCCGGATCCGCCGCTGGATCAGGAAATGCGTCTGCACAAATACGCCGTGGCCGCGGCGCAGGCATTCGCACGCGCCAATAAAATCGACAAAACCGTGTTCGACTCGCCGAAAGCGCGCCTGGGCATTGTCACCACCGGCAAATCGTATTTGGATGTGTTGCAGGCTCTGGAATACCTCGGCATCGGTGAGCGCGAAGCGGCCGAGATCGGCATCCGCGTGTACAAAGTCGGCATGACCTGGCCACTGGAGCCGGTCGGTATTCGTGCCTTCGCCGAAGGCCTGGAAGACATCATCGTGGTCGAAGAGAAGCGCAGCTTCATCGAATCGCAGATGAAGGAATACATGTTCAACTGGGATGTGCGCCCGCACGTGGTCGGCAAGTACGACGAAGCCGGCGAGTGGATTCTGCCCAGCACGCACGAACTGACCCCGGCGCGCATTGCCCGCGTCATCGCCAAGCGTCTGGCGCGCTTCTTCCAGTCGGAAACCATCGACAATCGCCTGTCCTTCCTGGCCGCCAAGGAAAAGGAACTGGCCAAGCCACGCGCTGAATTCCCGCGTGCCGCGCATTACTGCTCGGGCTGCCCGCACAACACTTCGACCACCGTGATCGAAGGCTCGCGCGCGCTCGGCGGCATCGGTTGCCATTACATGGTGACCTGGATGGACCGCAACACCGACACCTTCACCCAGATGGGCGGCGAAGGCGTGACCTGGTGCGGCCAAGCGCCGTTCACCGGCGAAAAGCACGTGTTCCAGAATCTGGGCGACGGCACCTATTTCCATTCCGGCTCGCTGGCCATCCGTCAGGCCATTGCCGCGAAGGTGAACATCACCTACAAGATTCTGTACAACGATGCGGTCGCCATGACCGGCGGCCAGCCGGTGGACGGCACCCTGACCGTGCCCGATATCGCGCATCAGGTTCGCAGCGAAGGCGTGCAGACCATCGTGGTGCTCAGCGACGACATCGAGAAATGGTCGAATCCTTCGATTTTCCCGAGCGGCGTGGAGTTCTTCGACCGCACCGAACTGGACACGGTGTCCAAGCGCCTGCGCGACACGCCCGGCACCACCGTGATTATTTACGATCAAACCTGCGCCGCGGAAAAACGCCGCCGACGCAAGCGCGGCAAAATGCCGGATCCGGCCAAACGTACGGTCATCAATCCGGCAGTGTGCGAAGGCTGCGGCGATTGCGGTGAAAAATCCAACTGCGTGTCGATCCTGCCGCTGGAAACCGAATTCGGCCGCAAGCGCGAAATCGACCAAAGCAACTGCAACAAGGATTTTTCCTGCGTCAAAGTCTTTTGCCCGAGTTTCGTCACCGTCACTGGGGGCGGCC
>CAJAPA010000023.1 GCA_903942465.1 uncultured Gammaproteobacteria bacterium | reverse complement strand
GGCAAATGACTTACTTGATGACTTTGGCCACCACGCCGGCGCCGACGGTACGGCCGCCTTCGCGGATCGCGAAACGCAGGCCTTCGGTCATGGCGATCGGGGCAATCAGGCTCACCACCATCTTCACGTTGTCACCCGGCATCACCATTTCCACGCCTTCCGGCAACTGGCAGGCGCCGGTCACGTCGGTGGTGCGGAAGTAGAACTGCGGACGGTAGCCTTTGAAGAACGGGGTATGACGGCCGCCTTCGTCCTTGCTCAGCACGTACACTTCGGCTTCGAACTCGGTGTGCGGGGTGATCGAACCCGGCTTGCACAGCACTTGGCCGCGCTCGACGTCGTCACGCTTGGTGCCGCGCAGCAGCAGACCGGCATTGTCGCCTGCCTGACCCTGGTCCAGCAGCTTGCGGAACATTTCCACGCCGGTCACCGTCGTCTTCTGGGTCGGACGGATACCGACGATTTCGATTTCTTCGCCGACCTTGATCACGCCCGATTCAATACGGCCGGTCACCACGGTGCCGCGGCCCGAGATCGAGAACACGTCTTCCACCGGCATCAGGAACGGCTTGTCGATTTCACGCTGCGGTTCCGGAATCCAGGTGTCCAGAGCGTTGACCAGCTTGATGATGGACGGAACGCCGATGTCCGATTGGTCGCCTTCCAGCGCCAGACGGGCCGAACCGGCAATGATCGGGGTGTCGTCACCCGGGAAATCGTACTTGCTCAGCAGTTCGCGGACTTCCATTTCGACCAGCTCGAGCAGCTCGGCGTCGTCGACCATGTCGGCCTTGTTCAGGAACACCACGATGTAAGGCACGCCGACCTGGCGCGACAGCAGGATGTGTTCGCGGGTCTGCGGCATCGGGCCGTCAGCGGCCGAGCACACCAGAATCGCGCCGTCCATCTGGGCAGCACCGGTAATCATGTTCTTCACGTAGTCGGCGTGACCCGGGCAGTCCACGTGCGCGTAGTGACGGTTTTCCGATTCGTATTCCACGTGGGCAGTCGAAATCGTAATACCGCGCGCTTTTTCTTCCGGAGCCGCGTCAATCTGGTCGTAACCCTTGAACTCGCCGCCGAAACGCTCCGCGCCGACCTTCGTCAGGGCTGCAGTCAGCGTGGTCTTGCCATGATCCACGTGGCCGATGGTGCCCACGTTCACGTGGGGCTTGGTACGTTCGAACTTACCTTTTGACATGATGATCTCTCAAGCAAATTGTGGAATGGAGGCCAATCCGCGGACGGACCGGATGAAACTGGTGCTCACGAAAGGAATCGAACCTTCGACCTCTTCCTTACCAAGGAAGTGCTCTACCGACTGAGCTACGTGAGCGGCAACACAAAACAACAAAATCAAACGCGTTTTAATGGAGCGGGATAGGAGAATCGAACTCCTGCGATCAGTTTGGAAAACTGAGGTTCTACCATTAAACTAATCCCGCCTTTGCATCAAAGCTGGAACCGCACAAAACAAAAACTGGTGGAGGGAGGTGGATTCGAACCACCGAAGGCGTAAGCCAGCAGATTTACAGTCTGCCCCCGTTGGCCGCTTGGGTATCCCTCCAGAGTTAGCCCGTTATTTTCGCTCGATATTCAGGCTTTGTCAACGCCTAAATGGCTCAGACATTAAACCGGAAGTGAAGGACATCGCCCTCCTGCACGAGGTAATCCTTACCCTCCAGACGCAGGCGTCCGGCCTCTTTGGCGCCGGTCTCGCCCTTGTACTGGATGAAGTCGGCAAACGCGATGGTTTCGGCCCGGATGAAGCCTTTTTCGAAATCGGTATGGATGACGGCGGCCGCCTGCGGGGCGGTGGCGCCCTTGTGAACCTGCCAAGCCCGGACCTCTTTGACCCCGGCAGTGAAGTAGGTCTGCATGCCCAGCAGGGTGTAACCGGCCCGAATGACCCGGTTCAGGCCCGGCTCGTCCAGGCCCAGATCGGTCAGGAACTCCTGGCGTTCGTCGTCCTCAAGCTGGGACAGCTCCTCTTCGATGGCGGCACAGACTGGAACCACCTGGGCACCCTCGGTTTCGGCGCGTGCACGGACCTTGTCCAGATGGGGATTGTTCTCGAAACCATCTTCGAGCACGTTGGCCACGTACATGACCGGCTTCAGGGTCAGCAGGAACAGGTCGCGGACCAGCGCCTTCTGCTCGGCATCCAGACCCAGTGCGCGCGCGGTTTTCCCGGCATCCAGCCCCTCGCGCAGCAGTTGCAGAACCGGTTTGCGGGCGGCGGCGTCCTTGTCGCCGGCCTTGGCCAGCTTTTCGGTGCGCAGCAGGGCCTTCTCGACGGAGTCCAGATCGGCCAGCGCCAGCTCGGTATCGATGGTTTCGATGTCGGAGATGGGGTCCACCTTGCCATTCACATGCACGATTTCACCATGCTCGAAACAGCGCACGACATGCGCGATGGCGTCAACTTCGCGGATATGGGCCAGAAACTTGTTGCCCAGCCCCTCGCCTTTCGAGGCACCGGCTACCAGGCCGGCGATATCGACGAATTCGAACGAGGTCGGAATGACTTTTTGCGGCTTGATGATCTCCGCCAGCTGCGCCAGACGCGGATCCGGCACCGGCACCACCCCGGTATTGGGCTCGATGGTGCAGAATGGGAAGTTCGCGGCAGCGATGCCGGCTTTGGTCAAGGCATTGAAAAGAGTGGATTTTCCGACGTTCGGCAAGCCGACGATACCGCATTTGATGCCCATAATTAACCTCTGAGAGTGACCGCGCGCGTCATTTCGCGGGCGGTGTATGCAACTGTTTCATGGCGTCGTTGAAACGCCCCTCGGCCAGCAAAGGCACAATGCCGATGGCCGCCTCGACCGCCTGCCCGATGGCAACCGCGTCATCCGCACCGGGCCGGCCCAGCACCCAGGGGGTGACTTTGTCTTTATGACCCGGATGGCCGATGCCGATCCGGAGGCGATGGAACCCGCCGTGACCGAGCTGTGCCATGGTGTCGCGCAGACCGTTCTGCCCGCCATGCCCGCCGTCGAATTTGAGGCGCACCGTGCCTGGCGCCAGATCGAGCTCATCGTGGGCCAGCAGGCATGCCGCCGGATCGACTTTCCAGTAATGCAGACCGGCAACCACCGGGCGTCCGGAAACATTCATGAACGTCAGCGGTTTCAGCAGATGGATGGCATGCCCCGCCACCGTGATTTTGGCGGTTTCGGCCTGCAGTTTTTTATCCGTATTCCAGCGCGCCTGGTATTTCTCGGCCAGCGCGTCAATAAACCAAAACCCGGCATTGTGCCGGGTTCGGGCGTATTCGGAGCCGGGATTGCCCAGACCGACGATAAGCGAAATCGCTTCCATAACCGGATGCCGCCCCTGCCGGAAACCCGACAGCGGCGGCAATACCCATTACTTCTTCTTGGCAGGCGCAGCGGCCGGAGCAGCGGCGGCTTTGGCGGCCTTGGTCGACGGCACTTCGGCACCGGCTTCCGGTGCAGCGGTGTCTTCTTCCTGGCCACGGGCATGCTTGGCGATGACGACCGCCAGATCATGCTCTTTGCCGAGCTTCAGCGCAGGCAGCGTGACGCCTTCCGGCAGCTTCAGCGCCGATATGTGTACGATGTCGCCGGCGGTCAGGGCCGACAGGTCGACCTCGATGAATTCCGGCAGGTTGCGCGGCAGGCAGACGATGGTGATTTCGTTCAGCTCGTGGGTGACGATCACGCCGGCGGTTTTGCCGGCCGGGGATTTTTCCTGGTTCAGGAAGTGCAGCGGCACATTGAAGCGGATGGCTTCGTTCTCATCGATGCGCTGGAAATCCAGGTGCATGATCTGCTGTTTGAACGGATGACGCTGCATGTCACGCAGCAGGACGCGCTGGCCCTTGCCGTCGACGTTCAGGGTGAGAATCGAGGCGTAGAACCATTCATTCTGGCTGATGTGCCAGAGATGGTTGTGTTCGACCTGGATCGATTCCGGAGTGGCGCTGCCGCCATACACGATGGCGGGCACCTGGCCGGCATGACGGAGGCGGCGGCTCGCACCTTTGCCTTCATCCTTGCGGGCACTTGCATTGAGTTGATGTTCTGACATAAAAATCACCTTAATTGACTTACGTTAAACCGCCTCGCGACGGGGAGTGCGCTCATTCGCGACCAAATGAGCAAGGTTTGGGTTTTTGCCGTGCGCATGCGTCCGGCACCCACCCACAAAAAGAATCAATCGACGTACAGCGAACTGACCGACTCGCCCAGCGCGATGCGCCGGATGGTTTCGGCCAGCACCTCGGCCACGCTCAGCTGGCGGATGCGTCCGCAGGCCTTGGCCGCGTCGCTGAGCGGAATGGTATCGGTCACCACCAGTTCATCCAACGCCGAGTTGGTGACATTGGCAATGGCGGCACCGGACAGCACGGCGTGGGTACAGTACGCCACGACCTTGACCGCGCCTTGCGCCTTGAGGGCGTTGGCGGCGGCGCACAGGGTGCCGGCGGTATCCACGATGTCGTCGACCATGACGCAGGTCTTGCCGGAGACATCGCCGATGATGTTCATCACCGTGGCCACGTTGGCGCGCGGCCGGCGTTTGTCGATGATGGCCAGATCGGCGTCATCCAGGCGTTTGGCGATGGCGCGCGCGCGCACCACGCCGCCGACGTCCGGCGATACCACGATGACGTTGTCGGTGCCGTGATTGCGCCAGATGTCGGCAAGCAGCAGCGGCGACGCGTAAACGTTATCGACGTGGCAGTCGAAAAAGCCCTGGATCTGTTCGGCGTGCAGGTCCATGGTGATGACGCGGTCGGTGTTGACCACGCTGAACATCTTGGCAGCGACCTTGGCGGTGATCGGCACACGTGCCGAGCGCGGACGGCGATCCTGGCGGGCATAACCGAAATACGGCACCACGGCGGTCACGCTGTTGGCGGCGGCACGGTTGAGCGCATCGATGAGCGCCAGCAGCTCCATCAGGTGCTCGGCAGACGGGGCGTTGGTCGGCTGAATCACGAACACATCCTGGGCACGGACGTTTTCTTCGATTTCGACCTGCACTTCGCCGTCGGAGAATTTGCCGACCAGGGCTTTGCCCATGGGCACGCCGAGTTCGCGGCACACCGCTTGCGCCAAGGGGCGATTCGCATTACCCGAAAAAACGAGCATATTTTGCTTACTCATCGTTGGCCCTTGACGCGTTGTTCAGAAATTGGCTGGGGCGGTAGGATTCGAACCTACGAATGCCGGGATCAAAACCCGGTGCCTTGGGCCTCTTGGCGACGCCCCAATTTCTTCATGTAATGGATTCGTGCCGCGCCGACCGCAAGGCCTGCAACAGCGCTGACTCCGGTGCTGACGACACCACCCAGGAGCGGTAGCCTTCAGGCAATCCGGCCTGCGCTTCAAGCGCCGCTTCTTTCGAATCGAAACGCAGGAAACACCCGCCTCCGGTGCCGGTAAGCGCAACCTTGCCGAAGCCCGCCATCGCTGTAAACACCGAATCGATCCGGGGTTGCAGCGCGCGGACTACCGGTTCAAATGCGTTATCAAGCAACGAACCACTTACGTAGCCCGCTATTTTCACCAATTTTTGGTCGCGCGTCAATTGTGACGATTGAAAAAGTTCAGCCGTCGGCACGTGCACACCGCTGTCAACCAGCAAAAACCACGCCTGCGGGAGCTGAATCGGCGTTAATTGTTCACCCACCCCCTCGGCCCAGGCATTTTGCCCATGCACGAATACCGGTACATCGGCCCCAAGGGTGAGACCAATCTCCGCCAAGCGTGCTTCGGGCATATTCAATCCCCACAGGTGATTGAGAACCAGAAGCACGGTGGCGGCATCGCTGGAACCGCCGCCGAAGCCGCCGCCGAGCGGAATCTGCTTGTCAATCGCGATCTCCACCCCGAGCGGGCAATCGGTGGCCGTCTTCAGCGCCTTGGCAGCACGCACGGTGATGTCCAGCGCCTCCGGCACGTCATAACCGGGGACTTCCAGCCGGCTGATTCGGCCGTCCATGCGCATCCGAAGCCGCACGGTATCCCCCCAGTCAAGCAGCTGGAACACGGTTTGTAGGCAATGGTAGCCGTCACTGCGGCGGCCGGTGATACGCAGAAACAGGTTGATTTTGGCCGGCGCCGGCCAGGAGCTCCATCCGAAATCAGTCATGGGGCAGCTCCTGCCACTGATCGATGACCAGCCGGAGCCGTGTCTGGCCACGCTCGACGACAACCGTGCCGGGTAAGCGTACGGGCTCATCACGCCACTCGGCGTACTGCCAGGACCAATCGGCGATACGCACAGATCCGGCCGAGGCCGAGGCGTTCCATTCCGGATTTTCCGGCCAATAGGCCCGCAAGCCCTGAGGCAATGCCGGCAATGGCCCCGGTATCTGCAGGAGCTCAGCCAACAAGACCTCCGGCGGCCCGGATTTCACGGGTTGAGCACCGGCATCCAGAATCTGGGCGTGATCCGCGTTCACGCGCAGGTGTGACGAACCCAACGCCAAGGGGCCGGTGACCCGGATATCCGAGATTTCACCGTTCTGCTGCCATCGGATCCGTGCCGAACCGCCTTTTCCGGCATGGGCGTAAGCCAGACGGCCGGTAAAGGCCCAATTGGCATGCGCTTTCAAGTATTCCACGCGCTCCGCTTCGTTTTGGACTGGATTCGGACGATTGGCAACGGAGGCGCAGCCTGCCAGAAGCAGTAATGCCGGAAAAACAAGGTTTTTCAACGCAAGCGCTCCTGCAGAGCCAACAGTTCAGCTTCCGAAGCATCCAACTGAAGGCCCTTTTCAAGATAATCATGCGCCTGCTGGCGGTCGCCGAGCCGGAGAAAGACCTGGCCGAGATGCCCGGCCGTAACAGCGGAGGGCGTCAGCCGCCAGGCTTTCTCAAGGTGGGTGAGCGCCTCTTTGTCCCTGCCCAGGCGGAACAGGACATAACCATAGCTGTCGAGGATCTCGGGCTGCTCGGGTGCCAGAAGAAAGGCCTGCGCAATCGGTTTATAGGCGGCTCGCGGTTTGTTCAACTCCTTGGCCAACGTGAACCCATAGGCATTCAGGGTATCGGCATCCGCGGGGGCTGTTTTCAGGATCGTCTGCAACTCCGACATGGCGGAGTCAATCCGGTCCTGTCCGAACAGACGCATGGCGTACTGATACCGCAACGGATTGGCCTGTGGCCAAAGCACAATGCCGCGACGGTATACGGCATTGAGCGCCTCGACATCACGTTCATCGCTGCGCAGAAGGCGGTGGAACTGGATTTCGGTCTGTAATGCGTCACGCCGGATTTCATCCGACAAACCGGCATCTGCCGCCACCGTTTGCAACTGCGCAAATGCGGCGTCGCGCTTGCCTTGCCGGAACAGCACGACGGCCAAGCGGACACTGGCGGTGGTCGGCACGCCGGCCGCCAAAGCCTCACGGTACTGCGTTTCCGCCCCCGGCCAGTCTTTCAGGAGTTCGCCAAGCGACCCCAACAGCACCGGGCGCTGGAAATCGTCCAGCGCGGAATCCTTGCGAATCTCCGCCTGGAGTTTCTGTGCCGGCGCGTCATCCATGGCCCGGCCGAGCAATACGATCCGCTGATAATACGTCCCGCTGTCCTGCGGCAAGGCTTCAATCCATCGTCGGTTCAGCTCCGGATCTCCGGCCCTCTGTGCCAGAACCAGGACACTTCGCTGTTGCCACTCGCTCAACTCCAAGGGATCAAGCCGCTGCAGACGGCGCTTGCAGGCATCGGGGGCGCCGTCTACGCACTCCCGGATGGTGACGGCTAGGGCCGCTTCCGTGCTTTTGGGCGGCAGACCGCCCTGCAGTCGATTTGCAGGCTCCTCAAGCCGCCATTGGTAGGCGAACTGGAATAACTCGAAGCGCTCGGCCGGGGTCAAATCCGTTCGGCCGGCATACAAAGCCAATGCCGCATTGAGCGTCTGTTGATGGCCTGCAGCGTTGGTTTCGGCAACGGCACGGGACGCGTAGATGCCGCGGTCATCCGGATGACGGAGCAGCGCCTGCCAGGCCTCTTGCGCCGAATCGCTTCGGTCTGTCTGCAAGGCACGTTCGAAGCGTTGCCGGATCAGGTCAACCTGGACGGCCTCGGCAAGGGCCGGGGCGCCGTCCAAAGTGGCGAGCCATGCGCTTTCACCGAGGACGGTCGCCAACTGGCTCCCGCGCAGAAGCTCTTCGGCGCTGAGCTGTGCGGGAGATTGCGATCGATAATAGGAAAAAGCCTGATTGAATTGCCCAGACTGGAACTGGAACTCACTTTGCAGCAGGGCTTCCAGCCGGTCGACCGGCAGTGCGGGCACATCCGCCCTCACGGCTGACGGAAAAAGTACCGGCAACACGGCAAACAAGGCGCTGAAAGCAATTGGACGCATACAACACAGTGTACACAGGCTAAAATAAACCGTCATCGTCCGAGTCCCACTATGTCCCTGTTTGTCCTTGGTTTGAATCACCAGACCGCGCCGGTTGACCTGCGCGAGCGCGTGAGCGTGCCGGACAGCCTCCAGGGTCAGGCACTTGAGGCGCTGATGCAAGTGCCCGGCATCGAACAGGCGGTATTGCTCAGCACCTGCAACCGGACTGAAATCTACTGCCACATCGCTACTGAACATGAACCGGAGCTGGCGCGCTGGTTGGCCGAACATCACGGTATCGCGCCCGAAGCCCTGAGCGCGTACCTCTACCAGCATCAGGACGAGCAGGCGGTAAGGCATCTGTTCAGGGTGGCCTCCGGTCTCGACTCCCTGATCATGGGTGAGCCGCAGATTCTCGGCCAGGTCAAACAGGCCTGGTCCATCGCCCGCCAACAGCACAGCGTCCATGGCCTGCTCGACCGCCTGTTCCAGCATACCTTTGCCACCGCCAAACGCATCCGTACCGAGACCCGCATCGGTGCGCACCCGGTGTCCGTCGCCTATGCCAGCGTGAAATTGGCCCGCCAGCTGTTCAGCCAACTCGACCAGTCCAGCGTGATGCTGATCGGCGCCGGCGAAACCATCGAACTGGCGGCGCAGCATCTGGCACAGGCGAATGTGAAACGGATGGTCATCGCCAACCGGACACTGGAGCATGCGCAAACCCTCGCCTCGCGTTTCTCGGCCTATGCCCTGCCCCTTGCGGATGCCGCCAAGCACCTCGCCGAAGCCGATATCGTCATCAGCGCCACCGCCAGCCCGGTGCCGGTTCTGCATGCCGCCGACATCGCCGCCGCCATCACCCAGCGTCGCCATAAACCGATGCTGTTGATCGATCTGGCGGTGCCGCGCGACATCGCCCCGGAAGCCGCGGATCTGGACGACGTCTACCTCTATACGGTGGATGACCTCGACCATGTGCTCGAAGAAGGCCGCGCGTTCCGGCAACAGGCCGCTGTGGAGGCGGAGGCGCTGATCGCCCTGCATGCCGAGCATTTCTTTTCGGAAATGAAGGCCATGGAGCATCAGGGCGGACTGCTGAAACTTCGCCAGCGCGCCGAACACGAACGCGACCTGCAGCTGGATAAAGCAAGACAGGCGCTGGCCCGCGGCGAAGATGCCGATGCGGTTCTGGAAATCCTGGCCAACCAGCTCAGCAACAAATTCCTGCACGCACCGACGGCGGCCCTGAAACAGGCGGCACGTGACGGCGATACCGCCCTGATGCGTGCCGCCGAACAGATTTTCCAGCTCGACTCCGATGCTCAGCCCTAAACTGCTGCGAAAACTCGAACAGCTGGCGGAACGGCACGAAGAGGTCGGGCGGCTGCTGTCGGATCCGGATGTCATCGGCAACAACACGCGCTTCCGTGAATTGTCCCAGGAGTATGCGCAGCTGGATCCGGTCACCTCCGGCTTGAGTTCCTACAATCAGGCACGGCATGATCTGGAGCAGGCGGAGGCCTGGCGCACGGATCCGGAAATGCGCGATCTGGCCGAAGAGGAAATCCCGCGCCTTAAAGCGGGCATGCAGAATCTCGAATCGCGGCTCGGATTGCTGCTGATACCGCCTGACACGCGTGACGAGGCCAATCTATTTCTGGAGATCCGCGCCGGTACCGGCGGTGACGAGGCCGCAATCTTCGCCGGCGACCTGTTCCGCATGTATGCGCGCTTCGCCGAGCGCAAACGCTGGCCGCTGGAGATTCTGTCGAGCAATCCGGGCGAACACGGCGGTTACCGGGAAATCATCGCGCGCATCGAGGGCAAAGGCGCCTTCTCGAAATTCAAATTCGAATCCGGCACGCACCGCGTGCAGCGCGTGCCCGACACCGAAACCCAGGGACGCATCCACACCTCGGCCGCAACGGTTGCCATTCTGCCGGAAATGGACGCGGTTGCCGACGTCGATATCCCGCCGGGCGATATCCGCACCGACACCTTCCGCGCCTCCGGCGCCGGTGGGCAGCACGTCAACAAAACCGATTCGGCCATCCGCATCACCCACCTGCCGACCGGGCTCGTGGTCGAATGCCAGGATGAGCGCAGCCAGCACAAGAACCGCGCCCGCGCCATGAGCCTGCTGAAGGCGCGCCTGCTCGACGAGCAAAGGGCCAAACAGAATGCGGCGCAGGCCGAATCACGGCGCCTGCAGGTCGGCAGCGGCGACCGCAGCCAGCGCATCCGGACCTATAATTTTCCGCAGGGCCGCATCACCGACCATCGCGTGGAAGGACTGACGCTTTACCGTCTGCCTGAAATCGTCGCCGGCGACCTCGATGAACTGATCGAAAGGCTGACCGTCGAAAACCAGGCCGATGAACTGAAACTTCTGACCGAGGGCAATCCATGACGACCGGACTCAATCTCTGCGTACTGACCATCAGCGACAGCCGGACCGAAGCGCAGGACTCTTCCGGAAATTATCTGTGCGAGGCCCTGCAGGCCGATGGCCATCGTCTGAGCGCGCGCGGCCTGCTGCCGGACGATAAATACCGGATCCGTGCCCTGCTCTCGCAGTGGATCGCCAACCCCGGAGTCGACGGCATTCTGTGTACCGGCGGCACCGGCTTCACCGGGCGCGATAGCACCCCCGAAGCAATACAGCCCCTGCTCGACAAGGAAATGCCGGGCTTCGGCGAACTGTTCCGGCAGCTGAGCTATGCCGACATCGGCACGTCCAGCCTGCAGTCGCGGGCGCTGGCCGGTCTGGCCAACGGCGTTTTCATCTTCTGTCTGCCCGGATCGACCGGCGCCTGCAGTCTGGCCTGGAACCAAATCATCCGACATCAATTGAACGGCGCCACCAAGCCCTGTAATCTGGCAACACTGAAACCGCGTCTGCGCGAACGCTGAGCCCGGGAGGCCGCATGTCCAAGAAAATCGGCAAAAAGGAATACGAAGCGGAACTGGCGGAACTGCAGATCGAACTCAACCGGATCGCGCACTGGGTGCAGAAAAACGGAAAGCGGGTGGTGGTTCTGGTCGAAGGCCGCGATACCGCCGGCAAAGGCGGCGTGATTTCCGCCATCAAAGCCCACATGAACAGCCGCTCGTGCCGGACCGTGGCGCTGGGAAAACCGACCGGTACCGAATCGAGCCAATGGTATTTCCAGCGGTATCTGGCGCACCTGCCGGCAGCCGGTGAATTCGTGTTCTTCGACCGCAGCTGGTACAACCGGGCCGGTGTCGAGAAAGTCATGGGGTTCTGCACGCCGCAGCAGACCAAGGCCTTCCTGAAACAGGTTCCAATACTCGAAAAGCTGTTGGTGGATGACGGCATCCTGCTGTTCAAATACTGGCTGACGGTCGATCAGGACGAGCAGGAGAAACGTTTCCGTGAGCGGCTTGACGATCCGCTCAAGCAGTGGAAGCTGTCGCCGGTCGATGTGCTATCACGCGCCAAATACGACGAGTACACCGCGGCACGCGAAACCATGCTGGAGGCGACGCACACCAGGCACGCGCCATGGACGCTGGTCGATTTCAACAGCCAGAAGCTCGGGCGCCTGAATCTGATCCGCCATTTCATCGCGAACTTTCCGGATGATTCGGTGAAAGTGATCACCCCGGAATGGAAGCCGCTATCGGGCAAGCCGCGCAAGGAGCATTACCGCGTGCCGCCAAAGCCGATCAAAGCCCCTAAAGGCAGAATATGAATTCGAACATGCCCACGGATGCCAGCAGGCTGCTGCAATCCGCAGAATCGGCAATCCGCAACAATGACTTCAGGAATGCACTGACAAGTCTTGACATTGTATTGGAAAGCAATCCGAATCACGAAACCGCATTGCTATACAGCGCCCAGTGCAGACACGCCTTGGGCAATTATCCCGAGTCCGAGAAACTGTTCCAATCCCTGCTGGAAAAACACAGTGGCGTGGCTTTCTACCATCACAGCCTGGCCCTGCTCTACAATGACTGGCAGAAGCCGGAATTGGCGCTAACTCAGGCTCGGCATGCCGTTTCGCTGCTGCCCGGCGCCGCCGAGGCTTGGACTCAACTTTCGTTGGCCTATCGCAGCATTGGTGATGGCCAGAACGCACTGGATGCAGCCGAACATGCCGCTAGGCTATCGCCGACCAGCGATGCGCTCAAGCACCGGGCTTACGCCAACCTCATGCTGCACCGCGCAGATGACGCAAGCAGGGATTTCGTCGGCAGCATGCGCATGGCCTTCGGAGGTTCGTCCGCGCCATGGCGGCCGGAATTCATCAACACCACGCCAGCCAAGCTTAGCCACGATATTGAACAGTACGAATATCTGCACGGACTGACCGGCAATCCGGTTTTCCTGAACCTGTCACACAGCCATCGACAATTTCTCGGACGACTGCCAGCGGACATCCCACGCGGCCAGATTATTACCCTGACTCCGGCCGCCATGGCCGAGCTCGGCCATGCCTACAACCGGCTGCATCATTTCTCCGAAGCATCGCGTGTTGATGGATCTGCGATTAATTTGGAACGCGACTTCAGTCAGATTGAAGAGGACTATCATCGGCGCAGCCCTGGTATTACCTGGATTGATGATTTTCTGCGGCCGGATACATTACGGGCACTTCGCAGTTATTGTCTTGAAAACACCTTCTGGTTCGATTTCCGGCATCCGAACGGATATCTGGGCGCATTGATGGAAAATGGCTTTGCCGCCCCGCTGCTGTTCCAGATTGCGGAAGATCTTCGTAAGCATCTGCCGGATATTTTTCTGGACTACCCCCTGTTCCAAATGTGGGCATTCAAGTACGACAGCAGTATGCAGGGCATACAGATGCATGCGGATGTGGCGGCGGTCAATCTCAATTTCTGGATTACGCCGGACGATGCCAATCTTGAGCCCGACAGCGGCGGCCTGGTAATCTGGAACAAGGAAGCGCCGCAGGATTGGCAGTTCCAAGACTACAACAGTGGAAGCAGCGACCGTCAATCCCGCATAAACGAATTCCTGAAAGCAAGTGGAGCCGAACGCATTACCGTACCCTACCGGCAGAACCGTGCCGTACTGTTCAATTCCGATCTGTTCCACAGCACGGATGAAATCAGCTTCCGGGAAGGTTATGAAAACCGCCGCATCAACATCACACTGCTTTTCGGCCAGCGGCAGACTAACGCGGGTTGACGGACATGGCCGCTTCGATATCCGAAGCTGTAACAGGCCCCAGGAAAGTCTTCGACACCTTGCCGCCCGGCGCAATCAGAACCGTCATCGGCAGGCCGCGCGGCGTTTCGAAGTGCTCCGGCGGATTGTAGACATCGATGATGGCGAACGGATAATCGATCGGGTGGTCCTTGAGGAAGGCGGACATGTCTTCACGCGTGATTTCCTCGTAAGCCAGACCGATGAACTGGACATCCTTGCGGGATTTGGCGAAAGCGTTGAAATCCGGAATTTCCTTCAGGCAAGGCGCGCACCAGGTTGCCCAGAAATTGACCACCACCCATTTTCCGCGGTGCTCGGCAAGATCGAATTTGCCGCCCTGAAAGGTTTCCACGACAAGCGCCGGGGTCTGTTTGGAAGCTACAAACGCCGATTCGGGCGAAGGCGCGGGCTTATCGCTGCAGGCGGTCAGAACCAGGACCAGCATTGCCATCAAAAGGGAGTTTCGGATCATGGTGCGGGGGCCTCGGGAAAACACAGGGACAAAGGACGTTCTAACGGCGCCTTCACGGATCCGCGCAGTTCATCGATCACCGGCAGTATAAGCCCATCGATGTCATCGCCCTGCGAAGGCAGATGGATGTCTTCTACCGGAATCCGCAAGCCAAGACCCTGATGGAGGTCTTTCAGCGTATGTCCGGACAAGGGCCCGCTGAGCCACCAATGGTCATGGTTGTCGCTCTCGATCATGCCGATGCCGGCAAGGCCGGTCAGATAACTGCGCATCATCGGCTCGGAAATATGGGGCTCGAGCAAAACCAAGCTGTCGAAGGGCAGATGGGTCCGCCGGGTGCGTGCCTGCTGGAAACGGGCAACCAAGCGCAATACCCAATAGAAATCGAGCCCTTTGGCGGCCCTGATGGCTTTCGGCCGGTAACGGAAGGAGGCGAAGGAAGCCGTCAGGGACGCGCCGAACAGCACGACCAACCAGACCGCATAAAGCCAGACCAGGGTAATCGGCACCACAGCCATGGCGCCGTATATGTGTCGGAATGAAACAGACTGCAGGTAAATGGCGAAAAGCCATTTCAGCAATTCGAACAGGATCGTGGCGATGGCGCCGCCGGTCAGCGCATAGCGCAGAGGTACCGAACGGTGCGGTATCAGCCAATAGGCCGCACTGAAACCGATGAATTCGATCAATACCGGTGCCAGCATCAGCCCGGCGCCGTCCAGGAATCCGGGCGTGTAATCGGCCAGATTGACGTATACGCTCAGTGCCGAATTCAGCGCCAGCAGGGAAACCACACACAGCGATCCGGCCGTGAGCAGGCCCCAGTAGGCCAGAAAACGCAGGAGTTTCGGCTTCGGCGTAGGCACGCGCCATATCCGGTTGAAGGCTTTCTCCACGCTCCACATGGTCAGTCCGACCGAAAGCAGCAGCGCCAGTACGCCTTTTGCCGGCAGAGTGCGGGTGCTGTCGGTAAAGGTCCGCAGATTCTGCTCGAGATTGTCGGCAACGCCTGGGACGAAGTTGTCGAACATGAAATCGACCAGATTCTGGGTCCATTGGTCGAAAATCGGAAAGGCCGCCAGTACCGCGAATACCACGGCGGCGAAAGGCACCACGGCCAGTATGCTCGTGTAGGACAGCGAGCCGGCTGACTCGAAACAGCGGTCATCGATGAAGCGTTTGAGAAGATGGCGTGCAAAATTGCCGATTTTATCGGCTTTGTGCGCATACGGACCTTCCAACAGCTTTGTTTTGAGCCTGTGCATTGCTAAAGTATAGCAATGCCCACAGCCAGGCGCTGACATGACCGAAATCCTCATTCTCTACTACAGCCGCAACGGCTCGGTGGAACAACTCGCGAATCACATCGCCCGCGGCGTCGGGGAAAGCGGCTGCACGGCCCGGCTTCGGTGTGTTCCTGCAGTCTCCGCCAACCATCTGGCCACCGAGCCTGCGGTTCCGGATACGGGAGCACCCTATGTCAGCAAACAGGACCTGGCCGAATGTTCCGGCATCATCCTCGGCAGTCCGACCCGGTTCGGCAACATGGCGGCACCGATGAAATTTTTCTGGGACAGCACCGGAGCCGAATGGGCCAGCGGCACCCTCGCCGGCAAACCGGCGGCGGTATTCACCTCCACAGCCACCATGCACGGCGGTCAGGAATCGACGCTGCTCAGCATGCTCCTGCCCTTGCTGCACCATGGCTGCCTGCTGGTCGGCATCCCCTTCACCGAATCACGCCTGTCCAGTACCCGGACCGGCGGTACTCCCTACGGTGCCAGTCACGTCAGCGGTGGCGATGGCAAACAGCCGTTCAGCGAGGATGAAACCGAACTGGCAAAAGCCCTCGGCCGGCGCGTTGGCAGTATCGCCTTGAAGCTGGGCGCATGAACGCGGCGAGCAATCACCCAAGTCTGGGCAAACGCTATGCTGTGCTCGGCATTTTCGCCATGCTGGTCTGGATGACCGCCTGGCTGTCCTGGCTGTCTCCCTCGGAGATCTTCCCGAAGTCGGTCGCCACAGGCCTGGCCATTGCGCCGATACTGCCCGCCGCCCTGCTTGCCCTGTTTCGACGGCCTTCCGCGGTGTTCTGGGGCGGCGTAGCGGCGCTGATTTATTTCTGTCATGCCATCGCCGAACTTTGGACGGTGCCGGAAATCTGGCCAATGCCGCTGGTGGAACTGCTGTTGGCCCTGTGGATCATCTTTGCCGGCAATTGGGACGGCCTGAAAGCCAAACTGTTCAAGCGCGGCGGCACCGGAAGCGCGTAAAATAAAGGCAACCTGGAGATGCCCATGAATTCCCTTCTGATCCTGACCACCGGCGGCACCATCGACAAAATCTATTTCGATGACAAATCCGATTATCAGGTCGGTGAGCCGCAAATCGGCCGGATTCTGAAGGAACTGGGCGTGGTGATTCCGTTCACGGTATTGCCGGTGATGCGCAAGGATTCCCTGCATATCGATCAGGCCGACCGCGAATTGCTGAAGGCGACCATCGAAAGCCGTGAAGAATCCCACATCCTGATCACGCACGGCACCGACACCATGGTGGAAACGGCCAGAGTGCTGTCGGCGATTCCCGGTAAAACCATGGTTCTGACCGGCGCACTCAACCCGGCCAGCTTCCGCGGCTCCGATGCCGAATTCAACATCGGCACCGCCGTCGGCGCGGTGCAGAGCCTGCCACCGGGCGTTTACATCGCCATGAACGGCCGCATCTGGGATCCGGCCAAGGTCAAGAAAAACGTTTCAGCAAACCGCTTCGAAGCGGTCTGAGCCCTATTTCGCCAGTTCGGTCACCAACACATGCCAGTGCTTCAGGCCGCGGGCGACAGTCGACACCGGCACCCGTTCATTGAGGCCGTGCGAATAATCATCTTCCGGTCGGACATAGGCGCCGGAAACGCCGTATGACGGAATCCCGGCGGCTCTGAAATACAGGCTGTCGGTTGCACCGGAAGACATTCCCGGCACGACCGGCAGGCCTTTGAAGTTGGCATCCACGGCCTTGCGAACGGCCTGCACGACATCATCGCGCAGCGGCGAAGCATCGCTGGCAAACGCTTTGCCCACTTCCGTGACCTTGGCCTGCGGATCGGCAATGACTTCCGCGATCCGGGCGCGGACGCTTTCCACCACAACCCCCGGAAAGATCCGGCAATTCACCGTCGCGGTCGCCAGCTGCGGCAACGCATTTTCCGCATGGCCGCCGCTCAGCAGTGTGGCCACACAGGTCGTGCGCAGGGTGCCGACGTATTCCGGATCCGCGGCAATCACCGCGACTGCGGCGGCATCGTTGGGATTATCGGCAAAGCGCAACATGGCTTTGCCCAGATCGCCGCCGATCTGCTGGCCGGTGAACCGAAATGAGGCCCGCGTCTGTTCGCTGCTCTGTGCCGGAAATTCGTAGGCGGCCAGTTTATGCAGTGCGGAAGCCAGTTGATAGATGGCGTTGTCCTTGCGCGGCCGGGAGCTGTGGCCACCCGGATTGCTGACCGAGATGGCGAAGGTGGCGAAGGTCTTTTCCGCCGTCTGCAGTCCGTAGACCACCGCCTTGCTGTCCGTGGCCAAAGTGCCGCCGCCGCCATCGCCGTTCAACAGGAATTCGGCATCGGGGAAACGCGTGCTCAACGCCTGTGTGCTGCGCATGTCGGTTTCTTCATCCCCTGAAAACACCAGAATGATGTCGCGTGAGGGCCGGAAACCCTCCGCTTTCAGCTGCAGCAGGGTACTGACCGTCAGCGCCACATCCAGCTTGTTGTCGTAGACGCCACGCCCGAAGTGGTAGCCGTTCTCCGTGATCATGGTGAACGGGTCACGGGTCCAGTCCGCGGGCACCGCTTCGACGACGTCCATGTGGTTGGAGATCAGCATGGGGCGTCTGCTGCCATTGCCGCGGTAACGCGCCACCAGCGTCGCGGTATCTTCAAAGCGTTCAACTTTCACATCCTCCGGGCTGAAGCCGCCGTCAATCAGCTTTTTGGCGAGAAACTCCGCCATGACCGGAACCTGCCCCCGGCCCTTGACCGTTTCCATGGCAACAATCTTGCCGAGCAGATCGGTGGTGGATTTGACATGGACCGAATCGGCCGGAGAGGCCTGAACCCCAGTGGCGATAAGAGCACCAAAGGCCATTGCAATGTAACGAAGGGACGGGGAATTCATTGCATATAAGGAAAATGATGAGTAGACCTTCAGCCTAGCACAACCGCCTGCCGTACTGCAGGCAAACAAAAGCCGGCGCCCCTGCGGGCGCCGGCCAGTGCCGTTCCGATCAGTAGGTGCCGACGAAGTTGAGGAACCAGCCCTCATGGGTGAAGTCGAGCTGGGTCAGATCATCGCTGAAATCAGTGAAGTTGTAGCCGATTCCGAGGCGCAGGTTGTTGTTCAGATGCCGGTCAACGCCGACCAGCCAGCCCTCGCGGGTTCCTCCGTCGTAATCCGTGCGCAGATGACGGTACTCGATGAGCGCATCCCAGGCATAGACGGTTTCATAGCGGGCCTGAACGGCCCAAAGATCGGCGGCGCTGTCGAACCAGGGTCCGGCATTGCGGGTGACACGGGCTTCACCGCTGCGATGCGCCAGCTTGGCGGCCATTTCCCAATCGGTATTGATGCGGTAGACACCCTCCAGGGAGAACACGTGCGACCGCTGGTCGTAATCCGACAAGCTGTCCTGGCCGAAACTGCTCAAATCGTACAGATAGGTGTATCGGCCGAGCACGTTGAAACGGTCATCGGAAGCCGGACGATAGGCGAAACCGACATTGGCTTCGACGAATTTGGCGTCATCGAAGGCATCCAGACGGTCTTCGGTATCGCCGAAGTTCAGGCGTGCGGCAATCCGCAGATCATCATTGACCTTGTACAGGAGCCGGTTGGTACCGACCCACTGACGCCGCTGCTCGGCACCCGTATCACGGCGGTATTCAAGGCGGCTGTTCCAGGTCACGTTCTGGTCGGTATATCCGCCATTGACGCTGTAGGCGTTGCGCGTCACCGTACCACTGGCGCCCTCGAGATCACCGTACTGCAAGGTGAATCCGGTGGTCCAGCCCACACCCGGATAGAAGTCGAGGCCGAAGGTGTGGGCGATACCGCTTTCTTCGTTCGATTTCAGGAACTGGCTTTCATTGAAAATGTTGACCTGGCTGGATACGCGCCAACGCTGACCGAAGGTGAAGCCGGTGGGTGTCGAGCGGTTATACAGAGTGTCATTGACCGTGCTGTCGGTGGAGTAGGTGTAGTTGCCATAGAACGAATGTTCTGGGCTGACACGGTACTCGGCATTGACACGGGCGGCGTCTCCGCGGTCACCGGTGGTGTATTCGGCTCCGATGCTGGACAGATTGGCGAAGTTGTATTTAGCGCCAGCAGTAAATGCATCGTTGTCGGCATAGGTGCCACCATCATCATCCAGGGTGAACTGGGCGATGCCGTAAAGTTCCGTTTGCGAATTGACGCGCTGGCCGTATCGGAAGGCAGCCAGTGTTCCGCTCGAGGAAACATTCGCGATGGTATCGGTGACCCGGCGGATTTCGCCGGTCACTTCAATGTCGGCATTCGGGCGCCATTGCGCCTGCAGCTGCGTCTGTTCAACACGGTTGGTTCCCCGGCTGGCATCACTGTAGCGTCCGGCAATGCGCCATTGCGCATTGATGTCGCCGGCGAATTCGGCCCCTTTTTCTTCAACGGCAAGACCGGTATCGATCCGGGAAATCGAGAAGCCATCATCGACGTTGCGCCACCAGGCACCCGCCGTCCATTCCTGGCTGCTGTAGCCCATTTCCTTGAAGTTGATACGGGCCTCGACGCTGTCTGCATCGCCTTCGCGCGGACCATTGCCCACGGCATTGATCTGGGTGAAGGTCAAACCGCCGTTATCCGAATAGAACACAGGAGCGCTGGTCGCTTTGGACTGCGCATGTTCCAGCTTCAGGTACGTACCACGGCCGGCCTGGAGCGTCAGATCCACACCGGTAAGGCTGTAATCGTCACCGGCCCGGTTTTCATCGACGTACGTGCCGCCGATGGCGACATGCTCGCCGAACCACTGCTTGCCGCGCAGACCGATGCTGGATTCGTCGCTGCTGAATCCGGTCGGGAAATATTCATAGTCGACCAGAAGCCGGTTTTCAAAGCCATCCAGCGGACGGTCACGGGTGATGCTGGGCAGATTTTCGCGGGCGATCTGTGCCAACGGCCGTGACAGAATGAGGCGTCCCTGGATTTCATCGATTTCATAATCGGCGCCCTGAACCAGCTCGACGCGGGATTCGACACGACCGGTGGTGAGATCACGGACTTCCAGTACCGCCTTGTCGGATCCGGGCAGCAGATCGGTATGGCGGAGATAATACAGACTGCCGCCGGTTCCGAGGAATTCCGTGTGGCCGGCCGCGCTTTCGGCCTGCGCGCCGAATGCGCGCAGTTCGCTTTTCGGATCGCCGAGCTTGGTGGTCTGCGTACCGCGCCAATTCACGGCGGCGCCGTAAAGACTTCGCGTGTATTGTCCATACTCCGTACCGGTGATGCCGGTATTGAAATTGCCCCACAACAGCTGATTCTTGTCCCAATCGACCCGGACATAAAGGCGTCCTTGGGTGTCGACGTCACGGTAGCTGGTGGAATCGTCACCGTAAACCGGATAGTACTGATCCGGATCGAGGCGGCGGAACACATCCCGCGGATCGGACTCAAGGAAGCCGCTGAACATCCGTGACAGTTCCTGTTCACGGGTATCGGCCTGCGCGGTAATGAGATACTTACCCTGCACTTTTCCTTTCAAATAGAACGCAAGCCGGCCTTCGCTGAGGAAGCCGTCGTATTTGTCATCGGCTCCGACCGGAACCACACCGCCGCCCGAAGAGTTATCGGACAGCGTGAAGTCGGCCATGGCGACCATGAACATGTACTTACCGGTCACGGGAACGTTAAGAATCTGGGTGCTTTCGGCACCATCGGTTCCGGTCAGCTGGACCTCGAAGCGGTGGGTACCGACCGGCAGCAGGTATTCGGCAGCAAACTTGTTCTGCAAATCGACCGGGTAGGTTTCGCCGTTGATGCGCAATTGGGCATTTGCGGGCAGATCTTCGCCGCGGACGCGGACACGGGAGCCGTAAACCGGTATGTTCTGCTGGCGGAGACCATTACCGAGGAAACTGCGGTCAAGCAACTGACGATCACGGATTTGATCGGCGTTCAGACCCAGCTCGCGGGCATCGGCGGAATTAAGCAGGCCCTGACTTTGCTTCTCGACGTCCTCCGGCCGCGCCAGCTGAATGCGCTGCGGATGGGTTTCGTCGAAGTTACCGGCGACGTCATAGGCACGGACCACAAACACCAGATCGTCTCCCGTACGGAGATTGAGGCCCGAGGGCAGATTACCATCCCAATCCACCGTAGCGATATTATCAAGCGGCACCGATACATTGGCCAACGGCTGCGTGAAATCGCTGTCCGTATCCCGGAACAAAACGATTTCCAGACGCTGCATGAATGCGGTGTAGTTGCTTCGCACATAGAACTGCACCGGCTGCTGGATCTTTCCATCGGCAAACGACGCAATGCTGTTGGCGCTTGCGGAAAGCTCCGGCTGCGACAGCTGCGGATCTTCCGTGGCCCAGATCTGTCCACCATTGGCGAGCGCCATGCGTGTCTTGATCGGAACCAGCGGCAGCACGTTCGGCGTCTGTACGATATCGACCCGGCGGTTGTTCTGCAGGTCCGCCGGATCATCCGATTTGGATTCCGCTTCGCCGACAGACCGGATTTTGACGCCAGTCTGTGCCGGTGCATCCTGCGCCGACAAGGGGCTGGCCATCATCGTGCCGAGGATGCCCAGCAAAGCCACATCCAGACATTTCATGCGGGTATTCATCACTTTCCGGTTCCTGTTCATGGCTGTGCTCCCGTTGCCGGTTCGGCACTGTCGAGCTCGACCCTCAGTCGGCTCTTGGCTTCGGGACTCAACTGTCGTGCAATTTCCGCGTAAACCGCCTGGGCACGGCGGCGTGCCAGATCCAGGTTGTAAGCGACAGAAGCGCGCTTGTCTGCGAAACCGGTCAGCAACACGGTGCTGGTGCCGCCGTTTTCGATACGGACAGCGACATCATGCAGCATGGCCATATATTCCGGCTTGATCGTGGTCTTGTCGGTATCGAAGAACACCGCGCCCAGTCGAACCGGCTCATTCGGAACCGGTACGATTACCGGCAGAGCTTCAGGTTCAACCTGCGGCGGCAGCTTGACGCCGAAGTCGAAGCGGACAGGAACCGCCGGTGTAATACGGCGTAGCAACGGATTCTCGGTGGTCAGCGTAGTGCCTTCCGGCAAGGTCGATACATCTACCTTGACCACGAAATTCTGTCCGCGCTGCATGTTGGAGAGCGTCAGTCCTTCGAAGTGGTAGCGGCCTTTGGCATCGGTTTCGGCAACCAAGCCCTCCACCGTGGCCAGACGGATACCCGGGATGCCCTTCTCATCGGCATCCTGCCAACCGTCACCATTGCGGTCATCCCAGACTTTGCCCCAGATCCGGCTTTGCTCGAACAGCGGGTCGGTGCCTTTATCGAGGCGTACCGACGCCGTGGTCTCGTTACTGATCGGATCACCATCTTTGAAAGCCTGGGCGCGGTTGACATAATCACCCGAGGGCAGGCCGGCACTGACGCGCATGAAGTAACGGATGGTCGCAGTCTGTCCGACGGCAACATCGAGACCGGAGAACGTAACCGGTCCGGTGCCGGAAGCGGTACCGGCATTGTCGCCATCCTGGAATACGGCACTGCCCGGGACATAGCTGAAGCCCTGCGGCGGCGTATCGATCACATCGAAGTTCACAGCCGGCGAATTGCCGATATTGGTAATGGTCAGTGTGTAAAGCACCATGCCGCCGATGGTGGCCTGTCGGGTATTGGCCTGCTTGATGATGCGCAACACCGGAATACTCGGATCCAGAATCGTGCCCGTCCCGCTGACACCGCCGACGGTCAAGGTCGTGGTTTCGCCATCATCATCGACGTTGTCAATTAGCGCCGGGTAAGTAATCGTGAAACTGGAAACACCTGCCGGCACCACAATGAAGCCGCCCGAAAGCGTCACGCCATTGCTGAATGTCGGAGTAGTCGCCGTGAAATCGTCTCCAGGCGTAGCCGTGACGCCGGTCAGGCTGAACGGATAGGTTGACGGGAACACGGTTGGGCCACTGAGCGTTGCGGTGTGGACCAGATTGCTGCCTTCAGGTGCAATCGCGTCCGTTACGCTGATGACCGGATTCGGAACAATCGGCGTGCTGGTGGTATCCGGAGCACTGGTGCTCGGACCGCCGGTCGGCGGAGTACCCGTGGCCGTCGCGCTATTGTTCACCACGCCGGCATTTACTTCCGCCTGCGTGATCGTGTGCG
>CAJAPA010000022.1 GCA_903942465.1 uncultured Gammaproteobacteria bacterium | reverse complement strand
CTGGCGCTGCCGGCCAGCACGAAGGCATGCCAGATGGCGTGATTGTGCTTGATGCGGTCCATCAGGTAGAAGATGGTGCCGAAGCTGTAGAACAGGCCGCCGATGCCCAGCCAGATCAGTTCCGGCGTGCCGACGTTGCGCAGCATCGGACCGATGGCGAACATCACCATCCAGCCCATGGCCAGATACATCAGGGTCGAGACCAGTTCGAAGCGGCCGGTGAAGAACAGCTTGAAGATGATGCCGGCCAAAGCAATGCTCCAGCTGATGCCGAACAGCCACCAGCCGCCGTCATCGCGCAGGGCGATCAGGGTGAACGGCGTATAGCTGCCGGCAATCAGCACGTAGATCATGCAGTGATCGAGGATTTTGTAGCGCTTCTTGGCCACCGGATCGTGCGTGGAATGGTACAGCGTCGAGGCGCCGTAAAGACCGATCAGCGACAGGCTGAAGATGATGGCGCTGGCAATCTGCCAGACGTTGCCGTACAGCACGGCCAGGGTGGTCAGCACGATGCCGCCGACCACGCTCAGGAATGCCCCGAGGCCGTGTGTGATGGCGTTATAGAACTCGGCGCGGAGATGGTGTTCGCTGTGCATCGCCCATCTTAGCGCGCTTTGATTGGAGCATGTGCTCAATCGATGCCGATGGCGTGTGCATGCTCGCGGGTTGCCAGGAATTCGATGTCCGGCCAACGTTCCTCGGTCAGCTGCAGGTTGACCCGGCTCGGCGCGATGTAGACCAGTTCGCCGGCGGCATCGATGGCCAGGTTCTGCGCGGCTTTCTCGCGGAACTCTTCCAGTTTGCGGGCATCCTTGCAACGGATCCAGCGCGCGGTGCTGATCGAAATGGGTTCGAAGCTGGCATCGACTGAGTATTCGTCCTTCAGCCGGTAGGCCACCACATCGAACTGCAGGGTGCCGACCGCGCCGAGAATCAGATCGTTCGACATCAGCGGCCGGAAGAACTGGGTGGCGCCTTCCTCGGAAAGCTGGGCCAGACCTTTCTGCAGCTGTTTGAGCTTGAGCGGATCGCGCAGGCGTGCGCGCCGGAACAGTTCGGGCGCGAAGTTGGGGATGCCGGTGAAGCTCATCGCTTCGCCGGCGGTGAAGGTGTCGCCGATCGAGATGGTGCCGTGGTTGTGCAGGCCGATGACATCGCCGGGGTAGGCGGTTTCGACATGCTCGCGGTCGGAGGCCATGAAGGTCAGCGCGTTCGCCAGTTTGGTTTCCTTGCCGCTGCGCACGTGGAAGGCCTTCATGCCGGCATCGAAACGGCCCGAACAGATGCGCAGGAAAGCGACGCGGTCGCGGTGCTGCGGGTCCATGTTGGCCTGGATCTTGAACACGAAGCCGGAGAAGGCCTCTTCCTGCGGAGATACTTCGCGCACGGTGGTCATGCGCGGTTTGGGCGCAGGCGCGTGCTCGACGAAGAAATCGAGCAGCAGCTGCACGCCGAAGTTGTTGACGGCGGAGCCGAAGAACACCGGGGTCTGCTGTCCGGCAAGATACTTGGCCTTGTCGAACGGATGCGAGGCGCCCTCGACCAGCTCCAGTTCCTCGCGCAGCTCGGCCAGCATCGGTGCGCCGATGCGTTCGAGCAAGCCCGGGTCGTCGAGCGAAGCGAATATGGTGGAGTCCTGCCGGGTGAAGTTGCGCCCGGGCTCGAACAGATGCACTTCGCCGCTCAGCAGGTGCACCACGCCTTTCAGGCGCTGGCCCATGCCGATCGGCCAGATCACCGGGGCGCACTGGATGCCGAGTACCGATTCGACTTCATCCAGCAGTTCGATCGGCGAGCGGCCCTCGCGGTCGAGTTTATTGATGAAGGTCATGATCGGCGTGTCGCGCAGTCGGCAGACTTCCATCAGTTTGATGGTGCGTTCTTCGACACCCTTGGCGACGTCGATCACCATCAGCGCCGAGTCGACCGCGGTCAGCACGCGGTAGGTGTCTTCGCCGAAGTCGGCGTGGCCGGGGGTATCAAGCAGGTTGACGATCCGGTCTTCGTAGGGAAACTGCATGACCGAGGAGGTCACCGAAATGCCGCGTTCCTTTTCCAGCGCCATCCAGTCGGAGGTGGCATGGCGGCTGGCTTTGCGGCCTTTGACCGAGCCGGCCATCTGGATGGCGCCACCGAACAGCAGCAGCTTTTCGGTCAGCGTGGTTTTGCCGGCATCGGGATGCGAGACAATCGCAAAGGTACGGCGCCGGGCCGTTTGCAGGGCGTGTTCGGTGGTCATGGGTTCGGTTCGGAAAAACGATGTGCAATTATAGCATTGCGCCCTGTATGGCCCGGCGCTTCCAGTTCATGCGTTCAGGGTTCAACCAGCACGCTGCCGTCGCCGTCGCGCATGCGGAACGGCACCGACTGCAGCTGCATGCCGGTGTTGATCTGGACCGCGAAATGCAGGTGCGGGCCATGCGAGTAGCCGCTGTTGCCGCTCTGGGCGATGACCGCGCCGGCCGGCAGCCATTGCCCCGGCTTCACGCCGATACTGTCCTGCAGCAGATGGCCGTACACCGCCATGCTGCCGTCCTCATGCAGCAGGCGCACCAGATTGGCATTGTCGAGGTCGGACCGGCGTTGCCCGCCCTGATCCGGATGGCCGTCGATGACCTCCATCACCACGCCGCTGCGCGCAGCCCGCACCAGCGTACCCATCAGCAGCGCGAAATCGACGGCATAGGCGTTCAGGGCGTCGCCGTGGCTGGCTTGGCCATGGAAGCCCTGGCTGATGCGCCAGTCGGCATAATCGCTGAATGGTTTCCGGTAATCCTGGAGCCGGGAAACCGAGGGCCGGCCGGGGACGGCCTGCAGCTCGAGATCGGCCAGACTGTCGGGTGGAAGCCCTGACAGGGTGAATACGCCCGGGCCGTCCAGCACGCGTTCGGCCAGCACGCTGCCGGTGCCGCGTTTGCGCAGCTGCACCTGCACCGGACCGAACAGTTCGGTTTCGACGCTGACCGTGTTTTCGAAGGTCTGCCGGTTGACCACCAGACGCGTGTGCGCGCCGGCCGGTGCTGCCGCAAGGAACAGAAGCAGGCACAACGCCATGAAGCGCATTCAGTCCGCCTGCTGGAAGTAATCGTCGATCGGCTGCGGTTTATGGATGCCGTACCCTTGGACTTTATCGACACCCAGTTCGCGCAGCTGGGTGATCATCGCTTCCGATTCGCAGTGTTCGGCAACGGTGATCTTGTTCAGCACATGCGCGATATAGGTGATGGAGTGGATGACGGCTTTCGACAGATCCGAGGTTTCCAGGTCGCGAACGAAACTGCCATCGATCTTGAACATGTCGACATCGAGATCCTGCAGGTATTTGAACGAGCAGAAACCGGTGCCGAAGTCATCCAGCGCGAACCGGCAGCCGATGCGGCGCAGGTCGGCGATCAGCGCCTGCGCCCGTGACAGATCGAGCATGGCACTGGTTTCGGTGATTTCGAAGATGATCTTGTAGGCCGGAAAGCGTGATTTATTGAGTCGGTTGCGCATGAACAGCGCGAAGGATTCATCCTCCATCGAGCCTGCGGAAAGGTTGATGGAGCAGGCCGCGACGGAGTCGGCCTGTTCGGGATGCGCATCCATCCAGGCCAGAAGCAGATCGATGACATGCCGGTCGATGCGGGTGCCCAGATGGAAGCGTTCCGCCGCCGGAATGAACAGACCCGGCGGCAGCAGACGGCCGTTGGCCGGGTCGCGCATGCGCAACAGCACTTCGAAATAGCGCCCGGGATCGCCATTGGCCGTCAGCGGCATGATGTCCTGGCATTCCAGTTCGAAATAATTCTGGCTCAGGGCCTGCCGGATGCGCACCGCCCACTCCATCGCATCGGTCTGCATCTGCAGCGCCGGGCTGTCCTGGCCGGCGATGCAGATGCGGTTTCCGCCCTGTTCTTTTGCGGTGAAGCAGGCCGCGTCGGCCTGTGACAGCAGTTGCGCGAATTCGCTCTTTCCCGGACGCAGAGTGGCCAGACCGATGCTGGCGGTGGTCGAAAGGATGTGGTGTTTCCAGCCGGTGCGGAAGGTTTCGATGGCGCGCAGAGTCCGTTGCGCACGCAGGTCGGCCTCCCGGCCTTCGCACATCATCAGCAAGGCGAACTCATCGCCGCCGATGCGGAACACCCGGTCTTCCGGGTATAGCCCGGCCGCCAACATCGACGCGACGCCCTTGATCAATGCGTCACCGGCTTCATGGCTGGCGGTATCGTTGACGACTTTGAAATGATCGAAATCCAGATAGGCGAGCGTGCGTACCGGTCCGATGCCTTCGATGGCGCTGCGCGCGGCATCCTCGAAAGCCGTTCGGTTGGGCAGTCCGGTTTCGGTGTCGGTGGTCGCGCGCCGGAACAGTTTCTGGGCGGACTTCCGGCTTTCGTGATTGCTGGCCATCAGAATCAGCGGAAAAATCGCCATCAGGCACAGAAATACCAGCAGGAATACCGTATCCGAGAAGTCCTGAGGCGGTTTGAATCCACCAAGGCCCAGGCCGATCATGCCGGTCACCGCCAGCACGGTCAGCGCGTTGCCGACCGTCGTCCATACCGGCGGCAAACGGATGGCGCTCCAGACCACCAGCGCAATGGGTAGCATGGCCAGGCTCAGCACATAGGGACTGGTGCTGTAACCTCCGAAAAAAATCAGTGCCAGCGACAGCAGCAGCAGAAAACTCCAGAGCAGGCGTGAGTTCCGACCATCGTAGCCTGAGGCCGGCGGTGAATCGGGATCCTTCGATATTGGCGAGATGATGAGCAGAGCCGCCGGAGCGATGCAGATGATGCCGAGCAGATCGCCGAGCGTCCACTTCAGCAACGCCAGCCAGAAACCGCCGGACATCATATTGTTGAGATGCAGGCCGGCAACGCCGATCAGACCGCTGACCGTGCACATCAGCAGTGCGCCTTGGATCAGGGTGAAGCCGCCCTTGATCGACAGCATCCGGTCGAATTCACGGGATCGGACGTACAGAACCGCGATCAGGACACCGATGATGTTGGAACTGGCCGAGAACGGCAGGAACGCCAGCGGCACCGGGTTGATCGAGACGTGAACCAGCACAATGGCCACCGCCATCGGCAGACACCAGGCCAGACCATAGCGCAATACGAAAGCCAGTCCCAGACCGGAAGCCGGCCAGAGCAGGGTCACTTGGTCGGGAGTGTTGATGAAAGCGATGGCGAGATAGCTGAGCAGGAGGTACAGCGCGATGTAGACCGCCAGGCGCCGCCACTGCAAGCTCTGCCACAACACGTTCACTGCCCGGCTCCTTTGGGAAGTGCTCCCAGGCCAATCACCTCAACATTCAATCACATTCACGGCCAGGCCGCCACGGGAGGTTTCCTTGTACTTCTCGGCCATGTCGCGGCCGGTATCGCGCATGGTCTTGATGACCTTGTCGAGCGAAACACGGTGTTTGCCATCGCCGCGCAATGCCATGCGGCTGGCATTGATGGCCTTGACCGCGCCCATGGCGTTGCGCTCGATGCAGGGAATCTGCACCAGGCCGCCGATCGGGTCGCAGGTCAGTCCGAGGTTGTGCTCCATGCCGATTTCCGCAGCGTTCTCGATCTGGCCGAGACTGCCGCCGAGTGCGGCGGTCAGGCCGCCGGCCGCCATCGAGCAGGCCACGCCGACTTCGCCCTGACATCCCACTTCGGCACCGGAAATCGATGCGTTCTCTTTGTACAGGATGCCGATGGCGGCCGCCGTCAGCATAAAATCGCGGATGCCTTTCGGGCTGGCACCCGGACAGAAGCGTTCGAAATAATGCAGAACCGCAGGGATGATGCCGGCCGCACCGTTGGTCGGTGCAGTCACCACGCGGCCGCCTGCGGCGTTTTCTTCATTCACCGCCAAGGCGTAAAGGTTGACCCAGTCCAGCACCGTCAATGGATCGCGCATGGCCGCTTCCGGGCGTGCCAGCAGTTCCTGCAGCATGTTCGGTGCACGCCGTGCCACCTTCAGACCTCCGGGCAGGATTCCCGACATGCGCGTGCCGCGTTCGAGGCAGCGCTGCATGGCATGCCAGATCGTATCCAGTTCTTCGCCGATCTGTTCATCGGTACGCCAGACGCGCTCGTTGGCCCACATCAGTTCGGCGATGGTCAGATTGTGCTCGCGGCATTGTGCGATCAGCGCATCGCCGCTCTTGAACGGGTAGGGCAGTACCGTGGTGTCGGCGGTGATGCGGTCTTTCGCCGCCTCATCCTGATTGACCACGAAGCCGCCGCCGACCGAATAATATTCGCGGGTGGCCAGTACGGTGCCATCGGCCGCGAAGGCGGTGAAGCGCATGCCGTTGCTGTGGAAGGGCAGCTTCTGGCGCTTGTTGAAAACCAGATCGGTTTTTTCATCGAAGCCGATGCGGTGCTCCGCACTCAGCCGCAGATCCTTGTCCTTGCGGATGCGTGCCAGCATCGGCTCGATGGTGTCGGGGTCGATGCGGTTCGGCCATTGGCCTTCAAGGCCGAGCAGGATGGCTTTGTCCGATCCGTGGCCCTTGCCGGTCAAGGCCAGTGAGCCGAACAGTTCCGCTTTGATTCTACGGCAGGCGGAAAGATGGCCTTCTTCGACCAGCCAGCGTTCGACGAATCGCGCCGCCGCGCGCATCGGCCCGACCGTGTGCGACGACGACGGACCGATGCCGATTTTGAACAGATCGAAGGTACTGACTGCCATGCGGTGCCGCCTTGGGCTAAAATCCTGTGCCTATGATGCCAAAAAGCCCGCCCGCATGCTTACTTTAATTCAGCGCGATGACTGCGCCCTGTGCGATGAGGCCTGGGAAGTCCTGCATTCCGCGGGGGGCCGTGATTTCGAGCCTGTCTATATTGACGGCGATTCCCAGCTTGAAAGCCGCTTCGGAAGTCGGGTGCCGGTTCTGCGCGATGCACATGGCCGTGAGTTGGACTGGCCGTTTACTCCGGATACGCTCAGGGCTTGGCTGGCGCTTTCGGCACCAGAATAAGCACGGTCTTGACCTTCACCGCATTGGGCAGGATCCCGGTGTCCGACCAGTCGCCGGTACCGACCTTGAAGTCGAGGCGGTTGACCGTGGCCTCGCCGGTCAGTATCGCGCTTGGACCCGGTTTCCAGCTGAACACCAGGGTCACCGGTTTGCTGATTCCGCGCAGACTGAGCGAGCCATTCGCCTGATATCGGCCATTACCCAGATCTTTGAAGGCGCTTGCGGTATAGCGGGCGTTCGGTGTTTTGCCGATATCGAAGAAATCCGAGGTTTTCAGTGTATCGTCGCGTTCGCCGTTACGGGTGTCGGCGCTGGCCAGGTCGATGATCACATCGAAACGG
>CAJAPA010000021.1 GCA_903942465.1 uncultured Gammaproteobacteria bacterium | reverse complement strand
CGGCAGCTGCCGGTCGCGACCCGCGGTCGAAGCGTTCCGACAGACGGGTGATGATGACATACAGCGCCGGCACCAACAGCACCGACAGCAGGGTGGCGGTCAGCATGCCGACCAGCACCACGGTGCCGACCGATTGTTTCGAGGCCGCGCCGGCACCGGAGGCGATGAACAGCGGTACCACGCCGAGAATAAAGGCGAATGAGGTCATCAGAATCGGCCGCAGGCGCAGCTTGGCGGCTTCCACCGCCGCCTCGACAATGGGCATGCCGGACTCGCGGTTGAGTTTGGCGAACTCAACGATCAGGATGGCGTTCTTGGCCGCGAGACCGATGAGGGTGACCACGCCGATCTGGCCGTAGACGTTGAAGTCCATGCCGCGCATCAGTACGCCGAGATAAGCGCCGAGCATGCCGAATGGCGCTGCCAAAAGTACGGCCATCGGCACCGACCAGCTTTCATACAGCGCGGCCAGGAACAGGAACACCACCACTACCGACAGCATCATCACCAGCGCGGCGGCATCTCCGGATTCGATTTCTTCCTGGGTCTGACCGGTCCAGACATAGCCGAAATCCGGGCCGAGGGTTTCGCGAGCGGTTTCCTCCAGCGCGGCGATGGCTTCGCCCGAACTGAAGCCTGGTTTCGGACTGCCGGTGACGTCGGCTGAGCTGTAAAGATTGTAGCGTTGCAGGAAGCGCGGTGCGGTTTTCGGCACCGCCTTCACCACGGTGTCGAGCGGAATGATCTGACCGCTGTTGCTGCGTACGAACAGTTTCGACAGGGTCGAGATGTCGCGCCGGTAATCGGCGTCGGCCTGCATGGTCACTTTGTAATTTTTGCCGAAGCGGGTGAATTCATTGATTTGCGTGCCGCCCAGATAAGCCTGCATGGCCCCGAACACATCGTTCAGCGGAATGCCGAGCTTTTCGACCTTGTCGCGGTCGACCTCGAGCCGGTAACCCGGGGTATTGGCCTGGAACGAGCTGCTGATGCGTCCGATGGCCGGTTTTTGGCGTGCGGCGGCGATGAACTCCTGCGTCTTTGCTGCCAGTTCCTCCGGGCTGTGATCGCCGCGGGATTGCAGCATCAGCGAAAACCCGGAAACGTTGCCGAAGCCCGGCAATGCCGGCGGGTTGAAGGCAAATGCGGCCACCTCGGGAATGCCCATCATCAGTTTCGGATTGATGCTCTGGATGATGCCGGCCGCCTGCAGTTCCGGCGCGGCGCGCTCTTCCCAGGGTTTGAGCTGCACCACCACCATGCCGGCATTGGGCGCGGCCGTGCCCGACATCAGATCGAAGCCGGCGATGGCCAGCACGCCTTCCACGCCTTCCTGTTTCATCACCATGCCCTGCACTTGACGCAAGGCGTTGCCGGTGCGTTCGCTGGAGGCGGCTTCGGGCAGCATCGCATGCACGAAGAACGCGCCCTGGTCTTCCTCGGGCACGAAACCGGTCGGGGTGATTTTGGTCAGCCCGACCAACGCGGCGCCGAGCACAACCATGATCAGCACGATACGGCCCAAGCGCCGGATGCCGGCGGCGGCGATGCCGGTATAGCTGCCGGTGAGGCGGTCGAACTGGTGGTTGAAGCCATTGAAGAAGCGGTCGACCAAGCCCGGCTTTTCGGCATGCACTTTGGGTTTCAGCAGAATCGCGCACAGCGCCGGGGTCAGGGTCAGCGCGACCAGTGCCGAGAACATGGTGGAAACGGCCACCGTCAGTGCGAACTGCTTGTACAGTTGGCCGGTGACGCCGGGCACGAAGGCCATCGGCACAAACACCGCCGCTAGCACCAGTGCGATGGCGACCACCGGACCGGACACTTCTTTCATGGCGGCATGCGTGGCTTCGCGGGCATTCAGGTGCAGCGCATGCATTTTGTGTTCGACCGCTTCCACCACCACGATGGCGTCATCAACCACGATGCCGATGGCCAGCACCATGCCGAACAGCGACAGGGTGTTGATCGAGAAGCCGAGCAGCTGATAGGCGATGAAGGTGGCGATCAAGGAGACCGGAACGGCCAGCATCGGAATCAGCGTGGCACGCCAGCTTTGCAGGAACAGGAACACCACCACCAGCACCAGAATCAGTGCCTCCACGAAAGTATGCACGACCTCTTCGACCGAGGCTTTCACGAATTCCGAAGTGTCATAGACGATGCGGTAATCGAGGTCTTCCGGAAATGCGGTCTTCAGGCGCACCAGTTCGGCCTTGACCAGATCGGCGGTTTCCAGCGCATTGGCGCCGGGCGACAGGGTGATGCCGAGCGCGGCGGAGGGCTTGCCGTTGTATTCGGCGGTCTGGCTGTAGCTGTTGGCGCCGAGTTCGATCCGGGCGATGTCCTTCAGGCGGATGAAGCTGCCGTCCGGTTCGTTGCGGACCACGATTTCCTCGAACTGTTTTTCATCGACCAGCCGGCCCTGGATGCTGAGCGAATACTGCAGGCCGGTATCCGACGAGGCCGGCGGCGTGCCGACTTTGCCGACCGCCGCCTGCACGTTCTGGGCGCGCACCGCGCGCGATACATCCGCCACGCTCAGCCCAAGCGCGGCCAGACGGTCGGGTTTCAGCCAGATGCGCATGCCGAACTCGGAGCCGAACACCTTGACGTCGCCGACGCCTTTGATGCGTTTCAGGCTGTCGATCAGATACAGATCGGTGTAGTTGTTGATGAACAGGAAATCGTAGGTCTGCTTCGGCGAGAACACCGTGGCATACAGCAGCGTGTCCGGCGACGACTTCACCACCGAAATACCGATGTCACGCACTTCCGGCGGCAACGAAGCGGTGGCCAAGGCGACCCGGTTCTGCACTTCTACGGCCGCGATGTCTGGATCACGTTCGAGCTCGAAGGTGACCGCGACCGAAGACGAGCCGTCATCGCCGGAGGTCGACTGGATGGATTTCATCGCCGTGACCCCGTTGACCTTCTGGTCGAGCACGGCGGCGACGCCCTGTTGCACCGCGGAGGCGTCGGCGCCGGGATAGAACGCGTTGATGTTGACCTTCGGCAAGGCGATGTTGGGATACTGCGCGACCGGCAGGCCGATCAGGGTCAGGGTTCCGGCCAGCACCAGAAACAGCGAGATGACGATGGCGAAAACCGGGCGGTCGATGAAGAATTTGGCCATGGCGGTCGGGCCTCAGGGATTCGATGCGGCGGGTGCGGCATCCAGTTGCGCTTCGGTCACCGTGATCGGTTTCAGCACGGTTCCCGGACGGGCTTTCTGAATGCCCTCGACCACGATCTTGTCGCCGGCGGCCAAGCCGGATTCAATCACCCACATGGCCCCGACCCGGGCACCGGGTTTGACCGGGCGCTGCACGGCCTTGTTTTCCGGGCCGACGACGATGACGAAATACGCGCCCAGCTGCTGGATGACGGCGCGCTCCGGCACCAGAATGGCCTGGCTCAGATTCTCGCCGTTGACCCGGATGCGGGCGAACATACCCGGCTTCAGGATGTTGTCGGGATTTTCGAATTCGGCACGCAGACGGTAGGTACCGGTCCGGGAGTCGAGCGCACGATCGCTGAAATTGATGGTGCCTTCCAAGGGGTATTCGGAACCGTCACCAAGCGTGAGCCGCACTTTGCGTGCGACCGAGCCTGCGGCCGGTTCGGTGCTGCCGTTACGGCGTTGGAAATCCAGCACATCGTTTTCACTGACGCTGAAATACACCCAGGCCGGATGGGCGCTGGAGATGCTGGCCAACACCGTTTGGCCGGCACTGACCAGGCCGCCTTCGAAGATGTCGGCATCGCCGATGCGACCGTCGAACGGCGCGCGGACTTCCGCATACTCCAGGCCCAGCTGTGCGGCATCGGCCTGGGCGCGGGTCTGTTTGGCCACAGCCACGGCGTTGTCATACACCTGCCGGCTGATGGCATTTTCGGCCACCAAGGGGCGGTAGCGCTCGACATCGAGTTGCGCCCGGCTGGCGGCGGCCTCGGCGGCAGCGGCCTGGGCCCGGTATTCACGCGCGTCGATGGTGAACAGCAACTGCCCGCGCTTGACCAGCGCGCCATCCTGGAAATGCTTGCCGGTCAGAATGCCCGAAACCCGGGCACGCAGTTCCACTTCCTGCGATCCACGGACCTCGCCGATCAGATCCTTGCTGATGGCGGTATCGCGCTGGATGACGTCCATCACCTTGACCGGCAAGGGCGGCATGACCGGTGCTTCCGGCGCTTTGCTGCAGGCGGCCAGCAGGAGGGCGGAGAAGGTGGCAGAAATCAGAGCGGAATATAACGGGCGCATGATGGGAATCCGGTGATGGGCGGAAGAAGGTCGGCGCAAAAAAGCCGCAGCCCGAAGACGGCGGCATGAAAGCCATTATAAGCAGATTTTGCGG
>CAJAPA010000020.1 GCA_903942465.1 uncultured Gammaproteobacteria bacterium | reverse complement strand
TCGGCCGGAATGGCATGGCCGCGCCGCGCCAGATGGCGCAGGAATTCGTCGTAAAGGCTGGGCGCGTTCAGGGTGTCGGACAGGTGGCGGTGGATGTCCGGGTCGTAATCGAACACCTTCACGTAATGCGCGTTCTTGTTGCCGAGCAGGAACTCGATTTCCCGGTACTGGTGCGACTGGAACCCCGAGGATGAACCGAGCACGCTGCGGAACTGCATGTAATCGCTCGGGGTCAGGGTTTCCAGCACCGACCACTGTTCGGTCAGCTGTTTCTGGATGTGCTTGATGCGCGCCAGCATCTTCTGGCATGGGCCGAGGTCGTCTTCGCGCAGCTGGACCATGGCCGCCCGCAGTTCGTGGATGACCAGCTTCATCCACAGCTCGGAGGTCTGGTGCTGGATGATGAACAGGGTTTCGTCGTGCACCGGCGGATCCGAGAGCGGATGCTGTGCACTCAGGATCCGGTCCAGACGCAGATAGCCGCCGTAGCTCATGCGGTCGGTGAAGTCGGTGGTGATGCCGTCTTCGAGCGGGCGTTGGTTGCTGGGTTCGGTCATGGCTGGCTCACGGTTTCTTAACCTCGCCAGTTTAACTTATCGGCTACACTATTTCCGTTCCCGGCAGGATGACCTGCCACAGCTTCCAGGAGCCCTGAATGGAATCCGCCGTACGTTTCGAAATCGATTATCTGCAGTACATGGATGCCGACGGCGGCATCGTCAATCCCGATCTTCCCGATTTCGCCCGCGACCGCACGCAGCTGGTCGATCTGTACAAGGAAATGCTGAAGGTCCGCTGCTTCGATGCCAAGGCGGTGGCCCTGCAGCGCACCGGCAAACTCGGCACCTATGCCAGCTGCCTCGGCCATGAAGCGGCCCACATCGGGATCGGCACCAGTCTGCAGATCGACGATGTGTTCGCGCCCAGCTACCGCGAATACGGCGCCCAGTTCGCCCGCGGCGTGAAACCGCGCGAGGTACTGATGTACTGGGGCGGCGACGAACGCGGCAATGATTTCTCCGGCCCGGCCCATGATTTCGCCTGGTGCGTGCCGATCGCCACCCAATGTCTGCATGCGGCCGGTTCCGCGCTGGCCTTCAAGCTGCGCGGCGAAGCACGCGTGGCGCTGGCCTGCGTCGGTGACGGCGGTTCCTCGAAAACCGATACCTACGCTGCCATCAATTCGGCCGGCGCCTACGGCCTGCCCTTCGTGCTGTGCATCATCAACAACCAATGGGCCATCTCCGTGCCACGTGCGGCGCAGACCGGCGCCAAAACCCTGGCCCAGAAAGGTCTGGCCGGCGGACTGGAGTGTCTGCAGGTGGATGGCAACGACATCATCGCGGTCAAAGCCGCGGTTGCGCATGCGGTCAAGCGCGCACGCCACGGCCATGGCGGCACCGTGCTTGAATTGATTACCTATCGCCTGTCCGATCACACCACGGCCGACGACGCGCGCCGCTACCGCGACGACGAACAGGTCAAGGCGGCCTGGCAGCGCGAGCCGGTCAAGCGCCTGAAAACCTATCTGCTGGCGCAGGGCTGGTGGAGCGAAGACGAGGAAACCGCCTGGATTGCCGAATCGAACGCCTGGGCCGATGCCGAGGTGGATGCTTATCTGGCCACCACCGTGCAGCCGGTGGAAGCGATGTTCGACTACCTTTACGCCGAACTGCCGCATGATGTTGCCGAACAGCGCGAACAGGCGATGGGCTGGGAGAAACGCTGATGGCCGCGATTACCCTGATTGAAGCCCTGACCCAGGCCATGGCCTATGAAATGCGCCGCGACCCGAGCGTACTGGTGCTCGGCGAAGACGTCGGCATCAACGGCGGCGTGTTCCGCGCCACCTCCGGCCTGATCCAGGAATTCGGTCCCGAGCGCATCCTCGATACGCCGCTGGACGAAACCACCATCGCCGGCCTGACCGTCGGCTTGGCCGCACAGGGCATGAAGCCGATTGCCGAGGCGCAGTTCGACGGCTTCATGTATCCGATGGTCGATCACATCATCTGCCACGCCGCGCGCCTGCGTTACCGCACCCGCGGCCGGATGAGCTGTCCGATGGTGCTGCGCGTGCCCTGGGGCGGCGGCATCCGTGCGCCCGAACACCACAGCGAAGCCAACGAAGCCATCTTCACCAATGTGCCCGGTCTGCGCGTGGTCATGCCGAGCTCGCCGCAACGCGCCTACGGCCTGCTGCTGGCCGCTATCCGCGATCCCGATCCGGTGATTTTCTTCGAACCCAAACGCATCTACCGACAGTACAAGGAAGAGGTGCCGGACGACGGCGAGGCGTTGCCCTTGGATGTCTGCTTCGTGCTACGCGATGGCAGCGACGTGACGCTGGTGACCTGGGGCTCGCAGGTCAAGGAAACATTGGAAGCCGCCGATGCCCTGGCCAAAGACGGCATCAGCGCGGAAGTGATCGATCTGGCCACGGTCAAACCGCTCGACTTCGACACCATCCATGAGTCGGTGAAAAAGACCGGGCGCTGCGTGATCGTGCACGAAGCACCGCGAACTGCCGGTTTCGGCGCCGAAATCGCCGCGCAGCTGGCCGAGAAGGCGATGTACGATCTGGTTGCGCCGGTGGAACGCGTGACCGGTTACGACACCCACATTCCGCTGTTTCGTCTGGAAATGAAATACCTGCCGAGCGTCGAGAAAATCGTCGCCGCCGCCAAACGTACCCTTGCCGCGAGTTGACCATGAGCACAGTAAAACCCTTCCATCTGCCGGATCTGGGCGAAGGCCTGCCGGACGCCGAAATCGTCGAATGGCATGTCAAGATCGGCGATGTGGTCCGTCTGGACGCACCGCTGGTGTCGATGGAAACCGCCAAGGCCGTGGTCGATGTGCCCTCGCCGTTCTCCGGCAAAGTGCTGGCGCTGGCCGGCCAGCCCGGCGATGTCATCCTGACCGGCGCGGTACTGGTCGAAATCGAACTTGATCCGAGTCTGCCGCAACGCGCCGATGCCCAGGATACCGGACACCACCACGGTGCACCGGCGGCACACGCAGCGCCGGCTTCCACTCCGGAACCCGCGCCGGCCGAAGATGACGGCGATGCCGGTACGGTGGTCGGTGCCATGGAAAGCTCGAACGCCGTGCGCAGCGAACAGGCTGTCGCCATCGGCGGCGTGAAAGCCATGCCGGCCGTGCGCGCGTTGGCGAAGAAACTGAAGGTCGATCTCGCGCGCGTTCGCGCCACCGGTGCCGAGGGTGTAATCACGCTGGCCGATGTGAAAGCAGCAGCCGCGAATCCGTCAACGCAATCCGCCGCGCCGGCGCCATCGTCGCCCGTCGTGGTCAGCGAGCGCCCAGCCGCAGCGACGCCTACCTTCATGCCACCCCCGGCCGGCGATGACAAAGACGAACCGATCCGCGGCGTGCGCCGCAACATGCTGCGCACCATGAGCGCCGCACATGCCGAAGTGGTGCCGACCACACTGATGGACGATGCCGACCTCAGCGCCTGGGCGGCGGGCGAAGACATCACCGTGCGCACCCTGCGCGCGCTCGCGGTAGCCGCCAAGACCGAGCCCGCGATGAATGCCTGGCTCAATGCCAAAGAAGGCACCCTGCGCCGTCATAGCGCAGTGCACATCGGTGTCGCCATCGATTCCGCCGACGGCCTGTTCGTGGCCTCACTCAAACACTGCGACTCGCGGGACGGCAAAACCCTGCGCGCCGAACTCAACCGTCTGCGTGACGGTGTGCGTGAGCGCAGCCTGCCGCCGGAAGACCTCTCCGGCTACACGCTGATGTTCTCCAATTTCGGCGTGTTCGCCGGAAAATACGCAACGCCGGTCGTCGTGCCGCCATGCGTGTGCATCGTCGGCGCCGGCCGTCTGTACCACGCCGTGGTACCGGTCTTGGGCGGCATGGAAACACACCGCATGATGCCGATTTCGCTGACGTTCGACCACCGCGCCGCGACCGGCGGCGAAGCCGCGCGCTTTTTGAAAGCGATGATTGACGATTTGCAACGCGCACGCTGATGGCCCACCGCAGCCGCCTTGCCGGTTTCATGATTGATTGCCAGGACGGCGATCTGGGCGAGGCTGCGACGTTCTGGAGCAAGGCTTTGGGCCTGGGTATTGTCGACCCGGACGAGGATGGTCTGGACCGCTATGCTGTGTTGGAAAAAATGCGGGGCGACCTGCACATCGAAGTACAGAAGGTCGAACACGAATCACGCGTGCATCTGGATATCGAAAGCGATGATATCGAAGCCGAAGTGGCGCGCTTGAAGTCCTTCGGCGCGCTGGAGATTGCAAGACCTTACGATTCCCGCTGGGTGGTGATGCAGGCACCGACAGGCCACCGGTTCTGCGTGGTTCGGCCGAAGGGAAAGCTTACAGCGGACAATGCCAAGCGCTGGGACTGAAAAAAATCAAAGCGCCGCGGCGGCATCCTGGAAAATTGCTTCCAGCGCATCGAAAATATGGCTTTCTTCGGCCCGCTCGGCCAACTCGGAAACGTCCTTGAGCGCATGCCAGGCGGCTTTGCCTTCGGCTTTGATTTTGGCCAGGAACGCGCCAGCTTCACGCGGATTGTCGAAGCCCCTGCTCTGCAGCAGCACATCGCCATTGGCGTGGCTGAGTTTGAAATAGAACTTGCCGTCCTTTTCGCGGTACTGCTTGAACACCGGCAAGGCCGGTTTTTCATTCGATGCATTCGACTGTGCCGGCAACACACTGCCCAGATTACGCAGACCGACGGCATGGCGTAATTCCTGCAGTAGCGGCGTGGCAATGGCGCGGGCTTTGACGGCACCGGCTTGCAGGATGGCTTCGATGCGGGCCGGATCGGCCATCAAGGCGTTGTAACGCTCGCGCATCGGCGCGATTTCAGCATCGATGACCGCGAACAGCTGCTGTTTGGCATCGCCCCAGGCGATGCCTTCGGCAAAGGCTTTGCGCATGGCGGCGGTCTGCTCAGGTGTGGCGAAGGCCTGATAGAGCTGGAACAGGGCCGATCCCTCGGTGTCCTTCGGCTCTCCCGGTGCTTTCGAATCGGTCAACAGACCCATGATCTGTTTCTTCAGCGTGGCGGCATCGGCGAACAGCGCGATGGTGTTGTCGTAGCTTTTGCTCATCTTGCGGCCATCCAGGCCCGGTAAAGTGGCTACCGATTCCTCGATGGCCGCTTCCGGCAGGGTGAAATACGCCTGGCCGTAAAGATGGTTGAAACGCGCGCCGAAATCCCGCGCCATTTCGATGTGCTGGACCTGATCGCGGCCGACCGGCACCTTGTGCGCGCCGAACAGCAGAATGTCGGCGGCCATCAGCACCGGATACATGAACAGTCCGGCCGTGATGCCGGCATCGGCATCATTGCCTTCGGCGGTGTTTTTATCGACAGCGGCCTTGTAGGCATGCGCGCGGTTGAGCAGCCCCTTGCCGGCCACGCAGGTCAGCAGCCAGGTCAGTTCCGGAATTTCGGGAATATCGGATTGCCGGTAAAACCAGACCTTATCCGGATCCAGTCCGCAGGCCAGCCAGGACGCGGCGATTTCCAGCGTGGATTGCTGGACGCGCGCCGGATCCTGCACTTTGATCAGCGCATGGTAATCGGCGAGGAAATAGAAACTTTCCACACCGGCCTGCCGACTGGCGGCAACAGCCGGGCGGATGGCACCGGCGTAATTGCCCAGATGCGGCGTACCGGAGGTGGTGATGCCGGTCAGGACACGCTGGTTGGCCATGGGAATTAGTTTTTCGCGGCGTCTTCGACTTTTTCGCCGGCTTTCTGGACGTCTTTGCCGACGCCTTCAATGGTGTTGCAGGCCGACAGGGCCAGCACGAAGGACAGGGCCAGCAGAACGGTAACAAGCTTTTTCATAAATACTCCTCAGGGTTAGTCAATGCGCATCAGGGTCGATTTGCCGAACAGGCTTTCCACCAGATCCACGGCAAGTGCGCCGGTCTTGTTATGTTCATCGAAAGCCGGGTTTAATTCAACTATGTCCAGCGAGCCGAGCCGGCCGGTATCGGCAATCATTTCCATCACCAGCTGCGCTTCGCGGTAGTTCGGGCCGCCCGGCACCGTGGTGCCCACGCCCGGGGCGATGGACGGGTCGAGGAAGTCGACGTCGAAACTGACATGCAGATGGGTGTTCTCATCGACCCCTTCCAGGGCTTCTTCCAGCGAACGCTTCATGCCTACTTCATCGATGTAGCGCATGTCGTAGATGTCGAGACCGTAACGGTGCACCAGACGCTTCTCGCCGATGTCGACCGAGCGGATGCCGATCTGGCGGATTTCCTCGGGCTGGATGGCGGGCTTGGTTCCGCCGAGCAGGGTCAGTTCATCCGGCCCCAGTCCGCACAGGCAGGCCACCGGCATGCCGTGGATGTTGCCGGAGGGGGTGACCTGGCTGGTATTGAAATCGGCATGGGCATCCAACCAGAGGATGCGCAGTTTTTTGCCAGTGTCCCGACAGTGCTTGGCCACTGCGGTAATCGATCCGATCCCGAGGCAGTGGTCGCCGCCGAGCACAATCGGCAGTTCGCCGCGACCCAGGCTTGCGGAAACGGCTTCCATGGTCAGGCGGTTCCATTCCGCCACTTCCGGCAAATGCCGATAACCCTCGCTTGGCGGTTGCCACGGATTGACCGGCCCCTGCAGGTTGCCGTAATCGAGTACGTCCAGCCCGTGCGAACGTAGGGCATCGGCAATACCGGCCACGCGCAGGGCTTCCGGTCCCATCGAGGCGCCGCGGTGCCCGGCACCGATGTCGGTCGGAACGCCGATGAGGGCGATGGTGGGGATATCAACGGTCATAGTGGTTGCGCCTGGTTGGTGCCGGCACCCGGATTCGAACTGGGGACCTACCGCTTACAAGGCGGTTGCTCTACCAACTGAGCTATGCCGGCATGGGATGCCCATTGTACGCGAGCCTCACGGCTTTGCGTAGCCGTCAGCGACAGGTCTGCGCTGGAATTTTCGGGGTCTGCTCGGCCTGCCATTGCGTGAAACCGGCCTGATTGCGGATGCTGGCATCGATCCACCACTCCCGCCGGGTTTGCTGCTCGCTGCGCAGCATGGCCTCCAGGCCGAGCTGCTGGACGACACGCTGACGCGCCTGGGCATCCGCCAGCGTGGCGTATTGGCCGAGTGCGATGCTGTGATCGGACTGGATTTCCGGATTGCCGATCCCGGCACTGAGCAGGCTTTCCACCAGCAACTCGGCATCCGCGCGGCTTGCACTGGCCGGGATATCGAGACGATAGCGTATGCCGCTGAGTCCCTCGGCCGTGCGCATCTGCATGTCGAGAGTGATGTATTCCAGGGATTGCCAGGCGCGGCGCATCGCGGCTTCCTCGGCGAACGGGCCGATGCGCCAGCAGCTGCCGGAAGGCAGACGCTGACGCTCCTGCTGCAATTGCAGGTATTCCTGATGCAGAATCAGCCCGGGCGTACCGGCTTCCGTCATCGAAAGCACATGACCCTGCATTTCGGGCCGCCAGAGGTTCCAGAGCAGCGCCCCGGCATTGGCAAACAGCAGCAACAGGCAGGCACGACGCAGCCAGATCATAAGCCGCTCAGTTCGATGTAACGCAGCATGCCGTTGAAGATCAGATCGGGCGCGGCTTCGGCCATCGGCAGATGCTTCAGCCAGGGCTCGGCACCGCCTCCGGTCACCAGTAACGTGACCGGACGGCCATTGAAGGCGCCGGCCAACACGCGGTCGATCATGCCCAGCGTCTGGTGCTGGATACCACTGGCCAGTGCATCCAGAGGGTTGTCGGCCAGAAAGGCGGCCTGACCCTCGCCCTCGAACAGTCCCGGGAAATGATCGCGCATGCGCTGCCATTGAAAATCCGGACCGGGGACGATCAAGCCGCCACGGTGCTGGCCATCGGCGTCCAGCACATCCAGGGTCAAAGCCGTTCCGAAAGACAGAACGGCACAGTCGGTCATTGCATCGCTGGCCGCCAACAGCCCGAGAAACCGATCAACGCCCAATTGCCGGGGCTGCGCATAGGCGATGCGCAGGCGTCCCATCGCGGCACAGGATTCAATGCGGGTCACCGGTTGCCGGACATGCGACAGCAGATGTTCGAGCCGCTCGGCGCGCCAGCCCTTGCTGACCGTGGCCAGATAAACCCGCTCGTACTCGGCATCGGCCAGAAGATCGAGCGCCAGATCCACCGCATGCGGATCATCGTAATCCAGAGCGGGTAAAGGGTGCCAGCCGGCGGCCTCGCGGCGCGCCATTTTAATGCGGCTGTTTCCGCTATCGATCAGACAATCAGCCATGGGACACCCGCACGCTGACTTCGCCGCTATGCAACAGGTGACGGCCCTCGGCATCTTCGAACAACAGGGCGCCATCGGCAGCAATACCGCAGGCATGCCCGTCGCGCTGCTTTGCGCCGTCCTGCACCCTTACCGCCCTGCCCTGCAGACCATCCAGGGATCGCCAATCCGCGATAAACGCCGGAAGGCCATCGCTTTCGAAACGCTCGAAACCCCGAGTCAATTCGGACAGCAGTCCCGCCAGCAGCCGGTTACGGTCCAAGACGGCTTCGGTATGCTCCGACAATGCGGCCCAATCCTGATCGATGCCGGCGCCGGCCTGGCGCGACAGATGTACATTGATGCCGAATCCCAAAGTGACATCGCAGGGACCGTCGGCTTCACCGCGCAACTGGATCAGCAGGCCACCGCACTTGCGGCCATGCAGCCACAGATCATTGGGCCATTTCAGCGCAAGACCGGTGATGCCCTGCTGCTGCAGCGATTGCACGATCATCACGGCACAGGCCAGACTGAATCCCGACATGGCGGCAACCGGCACATTGAAACGGCGGTTGATGCTGCAATGGATATTGGCCAGTGGCGGCGAACACCAACGTTTTCCGCGGCGGCCCTGACCGGCCGTCTGCATTTCCGCCAGCCAGACCGCGATGCCTTGTACCGGTGCGGGTTCGGCCATGGCCCGCAGCTGTGTCGAATCGGTTTCGAAATCGATCTGCAGGCTGTGCAGGTCCTGCCTGCTGGCGGCATCCATCGCCGCGAGGATTGCCGACTTCTCAAGCAACGGAGTCGGCCGCACCAGTCGATAACCCTGGCGCACATCGGTGTCGATCGCCACGCCACGTTCCCGCAGCAGTTCAATGCGTTTCCAGACCGCCGCACGCGATACCCCGAATTCGGCAGCCAGACGGACGCCCGATTTCGGACCGTCCATCAGTGCGTTGATCAGCGCCGGATTATCCACGGCGTCCGGACAACAGGCGCCGGAGCAGGCGGGCCTTTTCAAACCGGTTTTCGGTTCCCGCACGCAGACGCTGCAGATTGCTGCGGTGGCTGTAGGTCAACAGCAGGGCGCTGGCGGCGGCAAAGCACCACATGCCGGCATCGGCTCCGGACCAGGCTGCACTCAGCAGCAGACTGATTGCCGCCAGCACCGTGGACAGGCCGACATAGCCGGTCAGCAGCAGACACAGGATCCAGACCGCGAACAACAGCAGCAGCGCCTGCGGCCAGACCAGAATCAAACCGCCGACCAAGGTTGCCGCGCCTTTGCCGCCGCGAAATCCGTGCCATAGCGGCCAGATGTGGCCGATGACGGCCGCGAACACGCAGGCGAAGGCGGCCTCATAATGGGCGGGCAGGAAATGCTGCGCCAGCCAAGCCGCCAGCAGGCCTTTGCTGACATCGATCAGCACCACACCGAGCGCGAAGGCCACACCCTGGGTACGCAACGCATTGGTGCCCCCGGCGTTGCCGCTGCCGAGGTTCCGGATATCAACGCCGCGCAGTTTGCCCAGACACAGACTGCCGGACACCGAGCCGATCAGATAGGCGGCGGCAATCAGCAGCCAAAGCATCAGACGGACTCCGGAATGACCGGCTGATAGGAAATGACCAAGGCCCCGGGGCCGGCGTGGGCGCCGATGGCCGGACCGGATTCCACGCACCAGGCCTGCACGCAGGGCACCTGCGCGGTGAAGGCCTGCAGGAGCGCCTGCCCGGCCTCCGCATCGCCGCAGTGGCCGATAATGGCGCGGTATTGCTGCGTGCGGTCGATGCGTTTGGCGACATGACGCGCGTAACGTTCGATGATGTTGCGCTTTCCGAACAAACCGCTGTTCAGCGCCAGCCGGCCCGCCGGCGATACCTTGGCGATCGCGGTCAGCCCCAGCGCGCTGGCAATCGGACCGGCCCAACGCGGAATACGGCCGCCACGCACGGCATGGCTGATATCGGCCGTGCAGGCCCAGGTTTCGGTGACCGGCCGCAGGCGCTCCAGCAAGGCCATGATCTGCTCAGGTGTCTGCCCGGCCTGTGCTGCCTCGGCGGCGGCAATGACCAGCAGGCCCTGGCCGCCGGCGGCATTGGCGGTGTCGAAAATATGGATGCGGTCGGTGTGCCCGCGTTTGGCGGCGGTCTCGGCCGATTGCAGGGTGCCCGAAACCGCACGCGAAAGACCGACATACACCAGATGCGGATGGTGCGACAGCAGGAACTCGAATTGCCGACGGAAATCCCCCGGTGACGGCTGGCTGGTTTTCGGCAGCACCAGCTCGGTGCGCAGCTTGTGATAGAACTCGCCGGTACTCAGACCGACCTTGTCGAGATAATCGCTTTCGCCGAAGCTCAGACGCAGCGGCACCCAATGCAGATTCAGTGTTTCCGACAGCGCTTCCGGCACATCGGCCGAGGTATCGGTGATGACCACCACCGCATCGGTGCCGGCTGCGGTCCGGGCCTGGGCGTGCATGTCATCGGCCTTGGTGCCTTCAACGCGTCCGAAACGCGCCGCCAGATCGAACAGCTGTTTCGGATTGCCGACATGCGCGTGCAGACGCACGCGCGAATGGGATCCGGCAATCACGACGCAGGACGCACCCAGATCGCCGACGGCGGCGCGCAGACCGCTGCGGTCGAGCCCCTCTCCGAGAATCAGACATTCGCTGCACCAGCGGTGCTCCGGATCGGCATCGGCCAGTTCCACATGCGCCTGCGACACTTCGATATCGGCGCAGTCGTTCTCGATTTCATCATTGAGATCGATATCGCCCTCGAGGATGAACTGGTAAACGCCTTCGAGCATGTCGACGAAACCCTGCGCGCCGGCATCGACCACGCCGGCTTTCTGCAGCACCGGCAGCTGATTCGGCGTGTTGGCCAAGGCCTTGCGGGCATCGACCAGCGCCTCGCCGAACCAATGCTTGAAATGAAAGCCGCGATCCCGGCGATGCAGGGATTCGGCAAAGACGCTGATGACACTGAGGATGGTGCCTTCCTTCGGTTCCGACAGGGCCTCGCGGGCGGTATCGGCACCGTGCTGGATGGCCTGCGCCATCTGCTCGAGACTGGCCACCTGGGAATGCCCGATGCGCTCGGAGATGCCGGTGAAGAACTGGGCCAGAATGGCGCCGGAATTGCCGCGGGCACCGTCAATGGCGTGCTCGCTGACCCGGCGCAGCAGCTCGCCGGTGCTCTGGGCACGTCGGCTGAGCGCACCGGTCAGCACATTGCCGAGGGTGAACGCCATGTTGCTGCCGGTATCGCCGTCGGGAACCGGAAACACATTGATTTTGTTCAGCAGGTCGCGTTGTGCGATGACCCGCCGCGCACCGGATATCAGAGCCCGCCGGAGCATCGGGGCGCGGATGACCGGAGTGTCATGTTGCAGCGGAATTGTGTTCATTCGTTGTTATGGACTTCTGGGCCGGGATGATACTGCCGACGGTCTGTCATTTTTAATGCACCGGCCCGATTCTTGCAACCTTTTTCGGGGCACCAGCATCTATCCAGAGAACGCACCCAAGAGCCGCAAGCCCATGAAAAGCGTACTGATCATCGCCGTCTTCTGCCTGAGCCTGATTCTCATGTCCGGCATCACGCCTGCGAGCCGAACACCGGTTTTCCGGCCGGGGGCGCTGGCAACGCCCGCGGCCGGCCCTGCGGCGCCGACCCCCGCCGCATCGCGCAAGGGGGTCAGCGGCGGTCAGGCGCGTTGGCTGCGGGTGGTTCCGGGATTGTTCCGCTAGCTCAGACAAGGCAGCCGGATGCTGAAGCGGGCGCCGCCCAACTCCTGGGAGCGGTCGACCGACAGTTCACCGTTGTAGGACCGGATGATGTCCTGCACGATGGCCATGCCGATGCCGTGGCCCTGCACGCGCTCATCGCCGCGCACGCCGCGCTGAAGGATTTTCGGGATGTCCTCCGGTGCGATGCCCTTGCCGTCATCCTCGATGCACAGATACAGGCCCGGCCGGCGCGCCGCCGGCTCGTAAATCGGTTTCACCGTCAGCAGTACCCGGTGCCCGGCCCATTTGAAGGCGTTTTCCAGAAAGTTGCCGAGCAGCTCCTGCAGATCGCCCGGCTCGCCTGAAAACTGCGCCTTGTCGTCCACGTCGAATTCGCAAAGCACGCCGCGCACCTGGTAGATCTTTTCCAGACTCTGTACGATGTTTTCGGCATGCGGCAGCACATCGACCGGCGCCGAATAAAGCGCGTGTCCCGAACGCGCCGCGCGCGCGAGCTGATAGGACACGATGTCGTTCATGCGCTGCACCTGCGTATAGACTTCGCCTTTGAAGGATGCGGGATCGTCGGCGTTCTCGATTTCCGACTGCAGCACCGCCAAAGGCGTTTTCAGGCTGTGCGCAAGGTCGGCCAAGGTGTTCCTGCTGAGTTCGAGATTGCTGCGCTCGCTGTCGATCAGGGCATTGATGCTGCCCGAAATCGGACGCAGTTCGTTCGGATAGATGCGGTCGAGCCGCTGCTGCCGGCCGTCCTGCAGCGCCTTCATGTCGGTTTCCAGCATGCGCAGCGGCTGCAGGCTCCAGCGCAGGATGGCGATCTGCACCAGGACCAGCAGGATGCCGGCGATGCCCAGATAGCCCCACAGCGATTTCCGGTACTCGGCGATCTGCTTGAAGATTTCCTCTTCGCTTTCGTAGATGCGCAGGGTAACCGGCGGCGCATCCTCGAGCTGGGTGCTGGCGGTGTAGCGGAAGGCCTTGATGCTGGAGTCCTCGCCGATCGGCAAGATGATCGGACCGGTGAATTCCGCCGGAGTGCCCAGGCGCGGCTCCGGTGGTTTGGGCAGGCTGAACAGTTTCACCGACTCGGACTGCCAGCTGCCTCCGGCACTGTCAAGCTGGGCATACAGGCCGCTGCGGAAATTGTTGAAGCGGGCATCCGGAAGATTGTCGATGCTTGCCGTCTGCAGCCGGCCGTTCCGGTCGAAATTCACTTCATCCCAGATGGCCAGCGCATAGCGTTCCATGCGCGCTTCCATGTTGTTGACCAGAGAGCTCTGGAAGGCCTTGTCGAGCGCGATGCCGGTGAGCCCGAGGAAAGCGACCAGCCCCAGACTGGCCGCAATCAACTGCCGCGCATGCAGAGACAGGGCGCGTCGCGCGGGATTCATGGCGGGCGGCGGATTATTCGTTGCGCGGAATGGCGAAGCGGTAGCCGCGGCCGCGAACGGTCTCGATCGGTTTCAGCGTGCCGTCCGGGTCGAGCTTCTTGCGCAGTCGTCCGACGAACACTTCCAGCACATTCGAATCGCGGTCGAAATCCTGCTGGTAGATGTGTTCGGTGAGATCGGCCTTGGACACCAGTTCGCCGGCATGCAGCATCAGGTATTCCAGCACCTTGTATTCGTAGCTGGTCAGATCGGCGGCGACATCATTGATGGTGACCTTCTGCGCGGCCAGATCAAGTTTGACCGGCCCGCATTCCAGGCTCGGCTTGCTCCAGCCGGCAGCGCGCCGAAGCAGGGCATTGATGCGGGCCAGCAGCTCTTCGACATGGAAGGGTTTGACCAGATAATCGTCGGCACCGTACTTGAGTCCTTCGACTTTGTCCTGCCAGCTGGAGCGCGCGGTCAGGATCAGGATCGGGAATTTCTGGCCGGCATCGCGCAGGCCACGAACCACATCCATGCCCGAAATCTTCGGCAGACCCAGATCCACCACGGCCAGATCGAACGGGATTTCCCGGCCATGGAACAGGGCTTCTTCGCCGTCACTGGCGGTATCGACCGCGAAACCTTCGCGCTTCAAGCGTGCCGCCAAGGTCTCCCTCAACGGTGCTTCGTCTTCCACAAGCAGGATGCGCATGACTCGTCCTTTCCGGGATGGGATTAATGATCGGCGGAGCGGTTCCGTTGTCCGGGGTCGTCATCCGCTTTCTGGACAGTTTCCACCGAACGGCCATTTTCGTCAAATAACTGCTGATGGATGATGATCCGTCCGTTCGGCATCTGCACTTTGATCTGGTTGAGTTGCCGGCCCTGTACGCTGACCGGTTTGGCCCCGATGACCTTGCCACCGGTCTGGCGTTCGACTTGGCGAACAGTCACCGTGCGCGGCTGGGAACGCAAAGTAGTCTTGGTGTTGGGCAGACTGTTGCGCGGGCCGGCGTCGCGATCCTGGGTCTTGGCTTCGGGCGGCTGGCGCGGCGCCTGCGAGGATTGTGCCAACACGCCATGGGCACTTGCGGCAAACATCACGGCGGCGAGCAGTCGGATCTTCATGGGCGTATGGTAGTACAAACCAGCCGATAGTTAAATAAAAGTTAGTTTGGCACGGCTTAGGTGAATTGGCTCTGAACCTGCTTCAGTAGATTTCACCGACGCAACAACGCAGGGAGCCACCGGCCAGTTCCAGCGTCGGCATCGGCACGGCATGCAGTCGGAAACCCCGGTCGGCCAGATGCGCCCTCTGGTTTGGGTCCAGACTGGCGGCGGCGCGGGTGCTGAGAAAAACATCCTGAGGACTCAGGGCGATGCAGTTACCGGCAAAGTCGGCTTTCTGCGCCGGACTGAGGCGGACTGCACAATCGCCATAGAATCCGGCGATGGCTTCGGCCACGGCAGTATCGCGGAAGCCGCTGGGCGCGATGACCGCCGCACGGCCGGCCAGAATACTGAGCACGACATTGGTGTGATACTCGCCTTCGGCCAGATCGAACATCAAGGTGGCGCGCAAGCCGAAGGCGGCATGCATCGCACGTGCGCCGGCCTCATCGCAGCGTTCGCTCAACCCGCAATAGCCCAGCCCGCGGGCACGGTCGATGATCAGCGAGCCGGTCAGCTCGCAGATGCCCGGTTGGGTGCCAAGGTCAATCAGCGTCCTTCCGAGGGTTTCGGTGAAGAAGCGCCGGATGTCCTCACGCGCGGCTTCGCGCTGGCGGACCGGATGACGCATATGGCCGATCAGCACATGCGCCGGCGTCACGGCGAACACATTATTGGGAAAGACCGCATCCGGGGTTTCGGCATCGCCGGGAAAGCAGATGACCGGCAGGCAGCCGCGGATGGCCGCCTGCAGCGCAAGGTGCTCTGCATGTGCGGCGGCGGCGTCGACCGACGCCGACATGTCCATGTAGCGGTTGTCGGTGGCGGATTGTTCAGCCAAACGGAACCCTTCCGGACTGACCATGAACACCGCTTGGGCACAGGCCGGCGCGTCGGCCGCACAGCTGGCCGCGAAAGCGAAGAATTCCTGAGTGTCGCGCGTGATCATGACGCTTCCCGAAAACGGGTGGCGTCCAGGGCTTTGGCAATCACCGGCCAGCCGGCACCCGGCAAGGGGGCTTCCTGGCTCAACACCTGCCGGAACAGCCGCCCGCCTGGCTGTCCGTGGAAAAGGCCAAGCAGACATTTGCTGATGTGCTTGAGCGCGACACCCTTCGCACATTGCGCCGTCACGTAGTCCTGCATGGCCAGCAGCAGTTGTTCACGTTCCAGCTCCGGACTGCCGAAAACGGCGGCGTGCATGCGGTGCAGGCGGTAGGGATCCCGATAGGCGGCGCGGCCGATCATGACACCATCCACGCGCGGCAGCGCCTGCAGACAGGCATCGATCTCGGCCAGACCGCCGTTGAGCACGATACGCAGATTAGGCCGTTCCTGCTTGAGACGGAACACCCAGTCGTAACGCAGCGGCGGAATCTCGCGGTTTTCCTTCGGACTCAAACCGCTCAGCCAGGCTTTGCGCGCGTGCACCACGAACTCTTCGCATCCGGCCGCGGAAACAACATCGATGAACTGCAGAAACGCGTCATAGTCTTCCTGCTCATCCACGCCCAACCGGCATTTCACGGTGACCGGAACCTGCACCGCGCGGTGCATGGCATCGATGCAGGTAGCCACCACCGGCGGCTCCTTCATCAGACAGGCACCGAAGCGGCCGGCCTGCACGCGATCGGAAGGGCAACCGACATTGAGATTGATTTCGGCATAGCCGTATTGCTCGGCGATGCGGCTGGCCTCGGCCAAATGCACGGGATCACTGCCGCCCAACTGCAATGCCAGCGGCTGTTCGCGGGCATCGTAGCCGAGCAGGCGCTCGCGGTCACCGAACAGCACGGCCTGCGCATGCACCATTTCGGTATACAGGCGCGCCTTCGGCGCCAGCAACCGGTGAAATACGCGGCAGTGGCGGTCGGTCCAATCCATCATGGGCGCGACGGAGAGGCGGATGCTGTCGGTGTAGGCGCTCATTTCGAAATCATTTCCGCCAGTTCAATGCCGCCGAGCTCTGCTCGCGCAGTTCGGACTGTTCGGATTCGATGGAAATGTCGAGGCCGGCCCTGAGCAGATACTTGAGGGTGATGACCTGGCCGATGCCCAGCAGCGACACGCC